>CAYZBA010000082.1:0-7799 GCA_964476555.1 uncultured Flavobacterium sp. | reverse complement strand
TGAAAGAATGGAACGAGTTGATGCAAAAAGTAAACAAACTAAACCGATTCAAAAAAGAAAACAACGACTTCATCAGACGATTTACTTATGGAGTAAAGGTGGTAGAGATTGATAGTGCAGGTCGTTTTTTGATTCCGAAAGATTTGGTGGTTTATGCCAAGATTGAAAAAGACGTAGTGTTGAATTCTGTCGGGAATTTTCTGGAAGTATGGGATAAAGACCTTTACGAAAAAGCTGTTGATGATGCTTCAGGAGATTTTGCAGAACTGGCAGAAAGAGTAATGGGAGGATTTGATGATGAATAATACAGAATATCACAGCCCGGTATTGTTGAAGGAGTCGGTTGATGGGCTAAACATCAAACCCGACGGAGTATATGTCGATGTGACTTTTGGTGGTGGTGGACATTCTAGAGAAATTCTCAGCAGACTCGGACACAACGGAAAACTCATCGCTTTTGACCAAGACGAAGATGCCTTAGCCAATGCGATTGATGACCCGAGATTCTTGTTGATAAATGAGAATTTCAGATACATAAAAAGGTTCTTGAGATTTCATGGTTATCGTCACGTGGACGGAATTCTGGCAGATTTAGGCGTTTCTTCACATCAGTTTGATGTGGCTGAACGTGGTTTTTCTACTCGATTCGAAGCAGATTTAGACATGCGAATGAACCAAAAAAGCAGTCTAAGTGCTTATGAAGTCATCAACGAGTACGAAGAAAAACACCTGAGACAAATCTTGTCAGAATACGGAGAAGTGAAAAGCGCAGCGGGAATGGCTTATGCGATTGTCAACAGCCGGAAAACAGAACCCATTAAAAACTCCGAAAGACTCAAAGAAGTATTAGCAAAGTTCTTACCCGCTCATAAAAGCAATAAAATTTTGGCTCAAGTATATCAAGCCATCAGAATAGAAGTTAACCAAGAAATTGAAGTTCTAAAAGAATTCTTAGAACAAACGGTTGAAGTACTGAAACCCACAGGACGGTTAAGCGTAATATCCTATCATTCGTTAGAAGATAGATTAGTAAAACGCTTCATGCGAAACGGAATGTTTGAAGGCGAACCCGAAAGGGACTTTTTTGGGAATTTTGAAGTTCCTTTTAAAATTATCGAAAAACTGATTGTGCCTACAGAAGAAGAAATTGCTCGAAACAACAGAGCTCGAAGTGCAAAACTAAGAGTGGCAGAAAAGCTTTAACTCCCCTAAACGTGTGTGAGGATTATGAAAGGCGGATTATACAACATATTACGAACAAAATTTTTGATAGACGATGATGCTATAAAACATTGGAAGTTTATCATCTTTTTGGTGTTTCTGGCCATTATCATGATTGCAAACACCCATAGGTTTGAAAAAAAACTTTTTCGAATTGCCGACCTAAATGTCGAAAACAAGGAGTTGAGGTCCATTTTCGCAGATACCCGAACGGAGTTGATGAAACTAAAAATGGAATCGACAATAGCGCAAAAAATGAGTGAAATAGGGATTTACCCACCCGAAGTCCCACCCGTAAAAATTAAAGTAGTTAAAGACAAAGACAACCATTAAAAACAATACAAATTGCAAAACAAAAAAGTGTCATATCGAATCTTCCTCGTAGCCTTCGGTATTTTACTGTTGACAATTGGTATTGTGTTTAAATTAACCCAAATTCAGTGGGCAGACGGAGAATATTACCGAAATCTGGCAGAGAAAAATACTATCCAAACCTTTGTGATTCCGGCCAATCAGGGGAATATTTACTCTGCAGACGGAAGTCTTTTAGCTATTTCTATTCCGAATTATACTATTCGTTTTGATGCTGTAGCTCCAACGAACGAGAATTTTACTCAAAACATCAACGCTCTCGCTGATTCGCTTTCGGTTATGTTTGGCAAGCCAAGCAGTTTTTACAAAAACGAATTAATCAAAGCCAGAGCCAATCGAAATAGGTATTTTTTGATTGCCAGAAACCTCAATTATACTAATTATATGAGAGTGAAAAACTTCCCTCTCTTTAATTTAGGCACCTATAAAGGAGGCATGATAACCGAGCAAAAAACAGTCCGTCAACACCCGATTGGCAGAATTGCCGAAAGAACCATCGGTTACAGAAGGTTAAATGCAGATAGTACTTATACCAACATCGGAATAGAAGGAGCTTTCCAACAATACATCAACGGAAAAGACGGAAAAGTTGTCAAACAAAAAATGGCCAAAGGCCAATGGAAACCTATCAACGACAACAATGAAGTAGAACCTCAAGATGGTTATGATGTGATTTCGACTATCGATGTTTACATTCAAGATATAGCTCACCATGCTTTGCTGAAACAGTTGGAATACTACGAAGCTGATCACGGTTGTGTGGTGGTAATGGAAGTGAAAACAGGAGAAATCAAAGCCATTTCTAACCTGGGTAGACAAAAAAATGGCACTTATGCAGAAACCGTAAACTATGCCGTTTGGGAATCTCAAGAGCCCGGTTCTACTTTTAAGTTAGCTTCGTTAATCGCTTTGCTAGAAGACAAAAAAGTAGATACCTCAAAAGTATATGACACACAAGGAGGTGAAATTACCATCCATAAACGAAAAGTTCGGGATTCTAAAAGAGGCGGGTACGGAAAAATTTCACTTGCCAGAGGTATTGAGGTTTCTTCGAATACAGTAATCGTTCAAGCGGTTTATGAATCATATAAAGATAATCCGGCCGCATTCGTTGAGAAACTCTATGCTATGAATCTGAATCAACCATTGGGTATTCCGATTCAAGGAGAAGGAAAACCGGTAATTTATCATCCTAAACTCCATAAAGAACATTGGTCTGGGCTTACATTGCCTTGGATGGCTTACGGATATTCCTTACAGCTAACACCGTTGCAAACCTTAACGTTCTATAACGCCATTGCTAATAATGGTGAAATGGTAAAACCACAATTTGTAAAGGAAATCAGAGAATGGAACAAAACCGTAGCAAAATTCGAAAAAGAAGTCATTAACCCCAAAATATGTAGTGACGAAACCCTCAAAAAAGTTCAAGATATCCTGAAAAATGTCGTAGAAAGAGGAACCGGAAGAAAGCTCTATTCTCCAAATTTCTCCATGGCAGGGAAAACAGGAACAGCTCAAGTAGGCTATGCTGTGAGAGACAGTATGTATTATTCGTCTTCGTTTGCAGGTTATTTTCCTGCCGAAGACCCAAAATATTCTTGTATCGTAGTAATCCATAAACCATCTCGGTCAAAAGGATATTACGGAGCAGACGTGTCGGGACCGGTATTCAAAGCCGTGGCTCAAAAGATTTTCACCGACTCCCCTACTCACAACGAAGTGAAAAATCTGAATCAGTCACATCCAAAACAAGAACAAGATTATCAAAAATATAACAACCTGGTTAACAACCACAAAAATACAGTTCCGAATGTAAAAGGAATGCCCGGAATGGATGCCGTAGCATTGTTAGAAAACTTAGGTTTAAAAGTAAAAGTTACAGGAAACGGAAAAGTGAAATCACAATCGATTCCTGTAGGAGAAAAAATAGTGAAAAACCAAACTATAGTTTTAGAATTATCATAAACGGCTCTTGCCAATTTGCCACAAATGAAGAATTTAAAAGACATATTATATAGAACTTCCATCGAAGCTATCAAAGGTTCGACCGACAAAACTATTAGCAAAATCGAGTTCGATTCCCGTAAAGTTTCGAGCGGTGATGTGTTTGTGGCAATTAAAGGAACAGTGGCAGACGGACATCAATATATCAACAAATGTATCGAACAAGGCGCTGTAGCTATAGTTTGCGAAACCTTCCCGGAAAAAATAGTTGACGGTATCACCTATGTTCAAGTAAATAATTCTCATAAAGCCTTGGCTTTTATGGCAGCGAATTATTACGACAATCCGTCTGAAAAGTTAAAGCTAGTTGGAGTTACCGGAACCAACGGAAAAACCACCATCGCTACTCTTTTATATACAATGTTCGAAAAAGCCGGATATAAATCCGGATTACTCTCGACAGTAAAAATTAAAGTTCATCAAGCAGAATTCCCGGCTACACACACCACTCCCGATTCGCTCACGATAAACTATTATCTAAACGAAATGGTAGAAAGCGGAGTAGCTTATTGCTTTATGGAAGTGAGCTCACACGGAATTCACCAATCCAGAACCGAAGGATTGCACTTTGCAGGAGGAATTTTCACCAACTTATCACACGACCACCTCGACTATCACGCCACTTTCGCGGAATATCGAGATGTAAAAAAATCGTTTTTTGACAATCTTCCGAAGACGGCTTTTGCCTTATCAAACATTGATGATAAAAACGGAAGTGTGATGTTGCAAAACACCAAAGCTCAAAAAAGAACCTATTCGCTAAAATCATACTCTGATTATAAAGCTTATGTATTGGAAAATCAATTTATAGGATTACTCCTTAAAATTGACAATCAAGAAGTTTCTACTAAACTAATCGGAAACTTCAATGCTTATAATTTACTGGCTATTTATGCGGCAGGTGTTGAATTGGGATTAGAAAAACAAGAAGCTCTTACACTTTTGAGTCAACTCGAAAGCGTTTCAGGAAGATTCCAATATGTCGTATCAAAAACCAAAATCACAGCCATTGTGGATTACGCTCACACCCCCGATGCCTTGGAGAATGTGTTGAATACGATTACCGATATCCGAACCAAAAACGAACAACTCATTACGGTTGTGGGCTGTGGAGGTGACCGAGACAAAACCAAACGTCCGGTAATGGCTCATATCGCTAGCAGCTTGAGCGATAAAGTAATCTTCACTTCAGATAATCCGAGAACCGAAGACCCTGCAGTGATTATTTCAGAAATGGAAAAAGGCGTAGAGCCTCAAAACTATAAAAAAACACTTTCAATTCTAGACAGAAAACAAGCCATCAAAACAGCTTGTCAACTGGCCGAAAGCGGAGATATTATTCTGATTGCCGGAAAAGGTCACGAAACCTATCAAGAAATTAACGGAGTCAAACACGATTTTGACGACATGAAAATTGTAACCGAATTATTAGAACAGTTAAACAAGTAGCCGTATGTTGTATTACTTATTTGATTACTTAGACAAACACTTTGATTTACCCGGAACTGGGGTATTTCAATACATCACGTTTCGTTCTGCGGCTGCCGTGTTGCTGTCGCTAATACTTTCGACCGTTTTCGGTAAACAAATTATCAACTTTATCAGACGTAAACAAATAGGTGAAACCATTCGAGAATTAGGTCTGGAAGGACAAAACCAAAAAGCAGGAACTCCAACTATGGGAGGATTAATAATCATCTTCGCTACGCTGGTTCCCGTATTGCTCTTTGCCAAATTAGACAATATTTATGTTCTTCTACTCATCGTTACCACCATCTGGATGGGACTTATCGGATTCCTAGACGACTATATCAAAGTTTTCCGTAAAAACAAAGAAGGTCTAAAAGGAAGATTCAAAGTCGTAGGACAAGTTGGTTTAGGTCTTATCGTTGGCTCTGTGATGTATTTTAATGATGCTATAACGGTTAGAACAGACACCAGCAGCGGAAAGGTAGTAATCGAAAACGTTGACGGTATTCCTACAAAAATGTTGGAAGAAAAATCAACCGCAACTACGATTCCTTTCTTTAAAAACAATGAGTTTGATTATGCAGAATTGATTTCGTGGACAGGTGAAAACTATAAAGATTATGCTTGGTTGGTTTTCATTCCTATCGTAATCTTAATTGTTACGGCTGTATCCAACGGAGCCAACCTTACAGACGGAATCGACGGACTCGCTGCCGGTTCATCAGCCATAATTGTAGTCGCATTAGGGATATTTACCTTCGTTTCAGGTAATATCATTTTCTCGAATTACCTCAACATTATGTATATCCCGAACTCCGGAGAAATGACCGTGTTCATCTCGGCCTTCGTAGGAGCCTTAGTAGGATTCCTTTGGTATAACGCTTATCCGGCTCAAGTCTTTATGGGTGATACCGGAAGTTTGACTATCGGAGGTGTAATTGCAGTGTTGGCAATCGCCGTAAGGAAAGAATTATTAATCCCGGTGTTGTGCGGAATATTTTTTATCGAAAACCTATCGGTTGTAATGCAGGTTTCCTATTTCAAATACACCAAAAAGAAATATGGTGAAGGTCGAAGAATTTTCTTGATGGCACCTTTACACCATCACTTCCAGAAAAAAGGCTATCACGAGAGTAAAATTGTGACCCGATTCTGGATTATCGGAATCCTTCTGGCCATCATATCGATAGTTACTTTAAAATTGAGATAATGAAACTGGTTGTTTTAGGAGGAGGCGAAAGTGGAGTCGGAACTGCACTTTTAGGTAAAAAAGAAGGATACAAAGTTTTTTTGTCAGACTTCGGAAAGATAAAAGAAAAATACAAAGACGTTCTTATACAAAATCAGATTGAATGGGAAGATGAAAAGCATACCGAAGAAAAAATTCTGGATGCAGATGTGGTGATGAAATCTCCCGGAATTCCCGACAAGGCTCCAATAGTAAAAAAGCTAACAGAAAAAGGCGTGGAGGTTATCTCAGAAATCGAATTCGCCTCACGATTTTCAAAAGCTTATACGGTAGCCATTACAGGAAGTAACGGAAAAACCACGACCACAATGCTCACACATCACTTGCTCCAATCTGCAGGGCTGAACGTAGGACTGGCAGGAAACATCGGAGACAGTTATGCACAGCAAGTGGCCAACGGTAATTATGACGGATATGTGTTGGAATTATCGAGTTTCCAACTCGACGGAATCAAAAATTATGCGCCACATATCGCCGTAATTACGAACCTGAGCCCCGATCATCTGGACCGATATGATTACAAATACGAAAACTATATCAATGCAAAATTTCGTATTACGATGAATCAAACAGAAGACGATTATCTGATTTATGATGCCGATGACGTCGAGATCGAAAAATGGTTGAAAAACAACAAGACTAGAGCCAAATTAGTAGGCTTTTCACTAACGAAAACACTAACTAACGGAGCATATATAAATAAAGACACTATGATTATTAACGTTGACAATAAAGAAATGACAATCCCAGTAAGTAAAATCGCTTTAGAAGGCAAACACAACATTAAAAATGCCATGGCAGCTGCTACAGTAGCTCAAATTCTTCGTGTACGTAAAAACACAATTCGTGAAAGCATGTCAAACTTTCAAGGGGCTGAACATCGCTTAGAGAAAGTATTGAAAATCCACAATGTGCAGTACATCAACGATTCTAAAGCTACAAATGTCAATTCGGTTTATTTTGCTCTAGACAGCATTTCGACTCCTATCGTATGGATTGCCGGAGGAGTAGATAAAGGTAATGATTACAATGAACTAATGCCTTTAGTAAGAGAAAAAGTGAAGGCAATTGTATGCCTAGGTATAGATAACAAAAAACTCATCGATGCTTTCGGAAATGTAGTAGATATCATGGTAGAAACGCAAAGCATGGAAGAAGCCGTGAAAATCTCTTCAAAAATTGCAGAAAAAGGAGACACAGTACTCCTGGCTCCGGCTTGCGCAAGTTTTGATTTGTTCGAGAATTACGAAGATAGAGGAAACCAATTCAAACAAGCCGTAAGACAGTTATAATATGCTTTAAGCCCTAGGCTATAAGCAATTAAATAAAATTCACAAAAAAGCATACCGCATAAAGCGTATAGCATATTTAAAAAAATGAAGGCACTAATAAAAAATCTAAAAGGAGACAAAACCATCTGGGCTGTAGTAGCTCTTTTGGCTATTGTTTCGTTTTTGCCGGTTTATAGTGCCAGTAGTAA
>CAYZBA010000081.1:0-7817 GCA_964476555.1 uncultured Flavobacterium sp. | reverse complement strand
TCTTCCAACCTTTGTAATCTACGATAAGTTTCTCTTTTCCGGCTGTGTATTTTTTGTGTTCGCCCGCTAGGGTAAAGAGGTGTCGTTTGTCGTAATGAGCCAAACTTCCG
Source organism: uncultured Flavobacterium sp. (assembly GCA_964476555.1). Classification (GTDB taxonomy): domain Bacteria; phylum Bacteroidota; class Bacteroidia; order Flavobacteriales; family Flavobacteriaceae; genus Flavobacterium. Next base: position 7,707 of record CAYZBA010000081.1, on the reverse strand, counting down.
TCAGGGAAAGCGAATATGAGGCGGTTGTAATAGTTTCTGTTTTCGGTAATCACCACACTTCCGGTGATGGCACATTGTTTTTCGATAGCTTTTTGCTTTAGCCAAGTCACTGCACTGCCGCTCATGGTTTCGGCCACAGCCTCCGGATGCATGGTAAAACCCGTGGTAAACATTTCGGGTAGCACAATAAGTTCTGTGTCAGCTTCGATACTATTGAGTTGCTGCTCAAAAGCTTGGAGGTTAGCCTCGGGGTTTTCCCAAATCAAATCGGATTGAACAAGTGCTACTTTCATGTTTTTTTCTGTAAAAATAAGGTTTTTTGGTGAGATGGAAGGTGAGGGATGTTGGGTGACAGATGGTTGAATTGCATACAATAACGTCTTCCATTTTCTACTATCTCCCTCAAGTATCCTCATTTTACAGGATAATTAATAAGTCTTTCTTCTGTGCTTTTTTCTCCTAATCTCACTTCTTACCATACATCAATGCAAAGGGTGCATGAATAAAATACCTTTGTGTAAGAAATCTAAAAAAGGAGAATTATGGAAAATTTCGTATTACACAAAGCAGATACAAGAGGTCATGCCCATCAGGGTTGGTTGGACACTTATCATACGTTTAGTTTTGCTAACTATTATGACCCGGAGCGTATTCATTTTGGGGCTTTACGAGTGTTGAACGACGATGTGATTGACGGAGGTATGGGCTTCGGGATGCACCCGCACGAGAATATGGAGATAATCAGCATTCCGCTAGAGGGTGATTTGGAGCACAAAGACAGTATGGGCAATTCGGCTGTTATCCGTCATGGAGACATTCAGGTGATGAGTGCCGGAACGGGAGTTTATCACAGCGAATTCAATAAGAACAAGGATAAAAAAGTAAAATTGCTTCAGATATGGGTGTTTCCGAATAAAAGGAACGTCACTCCCAGATATGATCAAATTACGTTGAATCCGCTTGATAGGAAAAACAAATTCCAACAAATCGTTTCGCCTAATCCGGAAGACGTAGGGGTGTGGATACATCAAAATGCTTGGTTCCATTTGGGTACGTTTGACGATAAGATGGAGCAGGAATACAAATTGCATGACGCTAAAAACGGAGTCTATGCTTTTGTCATCAAGGGAAGTGCAACCCTCAACGGTCAGTCGCTCGACACGCGCGATGGTTTAGGAGTATGGAATGTGGATGCGTTAAGCATCACCACTTTAGAGCCTGATACAGAGGTGCTTTTGATGGAAGTTCCGATGTATATATAAAGGAGTAATTATAATCGAACATTTTTGCAGCCTTTTCGTTTTCGAAAAGGCTTTTTCGTTTTAAAGGGTGTTTAAGCCCTTTTAAACCACTTTATATTTTCTCTCGACACCGTGTCGGAAAAAATTTAGAGTAATTTAAAAGGCTTATTTTTGGTTTGTTTGCGAAAAAGGCGTAAATTAGCACGTTTTATAAAATTAGATTTTTAACTATTTAATACGTATATTTTTCTATGTCAGAAATGGGAGAAAGGTTAATACCTATCAACATCGAAGAAGAAATGAAATCAGCCTACATTGATTATTCAATGTCGGTTATTGTATCTCGTGCTTTACCGGACGTTAGAGACGGGTTGAAACCTGTTCACAGAAGGGTTTTGTTTGGGATGCATGAGTTGGGAGTGCTCTCTAACAGAGCACACAAGAAGTCAGCGAGAATTGTAGGGGAGGTTCTAGGTAAGTATCACCCGCACGGAGATAGTTCGGTTTATGATGCCATGGTACGTATGGCACAAGAGTGGTCTTTGCGTTACTTGTTGGTAGACGGGCAGGGTAACTTTGGTTCTATTGACGGTGATAGCCCTGCGGCGATGCGTTATACAGAGGCCAGAATGAAAAAAATCGCAGAAGAGATTTTGTCTGATATCGATAAAGAGACTGTTGACTTTCAGCTTAACTTTGACGATACCCTTCAAGAGCCAACCGTAATGCCAACGAGAGTTCCGACGCTTTTAGTAAACGGGGCTTCGGGTATTGCCGTAGGTATGGCTACTAATATGGCTCCGCATAACCTATCGGAGGTTGTTGACGGTATATTGGCTTATATTGACAATCCTGACATTGAGGTAGAGGAAATCATGACTCACATCAAGGCACCGGACTTTCCGACCGGAGGTGTGATTTACGGATACGAGGGTGTTCGTGAAGCCTATAAAACCGGTAGAGGAAGAGTGGTGATCCGTGCGAAAGCGAACTTCGAAGAAATCAACGGAAGGGAGTGTATTGTTGTAACGGAGATTCCTTACCAAGTAAACAAAGCCGAAATGATTAAGCGTACGGCTGATTTGGTAAACGAGAAGAAAATCGATGGAATTTCTAACATTCGTGACGAATCGGATAGAAACGGGATGCGTATTGTGTATGAATTAAAGCGCGATGCGGTTCCGAATGTGGTGTTGAACACCTTATATAAATTCACTCAATTACAATCGTCTTTTAGCATCAACAACATTGCTTTGGTAAAAGGAAGGCCGGAGCTATTAAACCTAAAAGATTTGATTTATCACTTTGTTGAGCACCGTCATGATGTGGTGGTTCGCAGAACACAATATGAATTGCGCAAAGCGGAAGAGCGAGCTCACATCTTAGAAGGTCTTATCATTGCTTCGGACAACATTGACGAAGTAATTGCCCTTATCAGAGGTTCGAAAGACGGTGACGAGGCCAGAACGAAATTGATAGAACGTTTCAATTTGTCTGAGATTCAGGCGCGTGCTATTGTTGAGATGAGATTACGTCAGCTCACAGGACTAGAGCAAGACAAACTAAGAGCAGAGTACGAAGACATCATGAAACTCATCGCTCACTTGAAAGATTTGTTGGCCAACAAAGAGATGAGAATGAATCTTATCAAAGAAGAGCTGATTGAAATCAAAGAAAAATACGGAGACGAAAGACGTTCGACTATAGAGTATGCGGGAGGAGATGTCAGCATCGAAGATTTGATTGCCGACGAGCAAGTGGTTATCACGATTTCGCATGCAGGTTATATCAAGAGAACTCCGCTATCGGAGTACAAGATTCAACACCGAGGAGGAGTTGGTCAGAAGTCGGCCGGAACTCGTGATCAGGACTTTTTGGAGCACATGTATGTGGCGACGAACCACCAATATATGTTGTTCTTCACTCAAAAAGGGAAATGTTTCTGGATGAGGGTTTATGAGATTCCAGAAGGAAGCAAAACCAGCAAAGGTAGAGCGATTCAGAACCTCATCAATATTGAGAACGACGACAAAGTAAAAGCGTTTATCTGTACGCAAGACCTGAAAGACGAAGAGTACATCAACAGTCATTATGTGATTATGGTGACCAAAGAAGGTCAGGTTAAGAAAACTCCGCTTGAGCAATATTCAAGACCAAGACAAAATGGTATCAACGCCATCACGATTAAAGAAGGCGATGAGTTGTTGGAAGCCAAACTCACTACAGGAAACAGCCAAGTGTTGATTGCGTCGAAATCCGGTAAGTTGGTTCGCTTTGAAGAAGAGAAGACCAGACCTATGGGTAGAACGGCTTCGGGTGTTCGTGGAATTACGTTAGCTGATGACGAGGATGACGAAGTAATCGGAATGGTTTCTATCGACAAAAACGATGTGAATGATTCTCAAATTTTGGTAGTGACTGAAAACGGTTACGGTAAGCGTACGAAACTTGTGGATGACGACGGGGAAGATGTCTACAGAATCACCAACCGTGGAGGAAAAGGAGTTAAAACGCTTAACATTACCGAGAAAACCGGTAAGCTTATTGCCATTAACGTAGTGACAGACGAAGACGACTTGATGATTATCAACAAATCGGGTCTGACTATCAGAATCAAAGTATCTGATTTGAGGGTTATGGGTAGAGCTACACAGGGTGTTCGTCTTATCAACATCAAGGGCAACGATTCTATTGCGGCCGTGGCTAAAGTGATGAAAGAGGACGAAGACGAAAGCGAAGAGAACCAAGCTAACGAGAATGGCACAGAAATTGAAAATAATTCTGAAGAATAAAATATAAATATTAAAGTAAAAACAATGAAAAAGTATATCATATTATCGGCTTCTTTGCTTTTTGCGCTAAACGCTTTTGCACAAAAAGACGAAATCAGAGCCATTAAAAAAATCTTAGAGAAAAGCAACGCTAAGGAAGAGGACTACAAACAAGCAAAGATTCTGATAGACCAGACGACTCCTTATATAGGTAATGCTACTGCTACTGAGCAAGCAGAGTTTTATTTTTATAAAGGGAGTTTTGAGCTTAGACAAGCCGAGGTAGCGGGGAATCCGGAGTTGTTTGCTGCTGCGGTTCAGAGTTTGAATAAAGTGAAGGCTGTAGAGGCAGACGCTAAGAAAAAAACATTTACGAAGCGCATTGATGTTGAGCTATTACCGACCATCAGTAAGATTTCTCAGAAGGCGATGGACTACAACAAGAACAAGAAGTATCGCGAAGCGACAGCAATTTTCAAGTCATTGTATGATTTGAACAAAGACCCATTGATGTTGTACTATGCGGCTTCTACGTCTTTGAGTGTTCCTGATTACAACACTGCTTTGGAATATTACCAAGAGCTTTTGAACATGAACTTTACGGGAGAGTTTGAGTACTATACGGCGCTTAATAAAAAAGAGAATGTTAGAGAAGTTTTCTCTACGAAAGCTCTTATGGATGAGGCTGTAAAACTAGGAGCTTATACTGATCCTAAAAAAGAATTTGAACCGTCAAAAAGACCTGAAATTCTCAAAAATATGGTTTTGATTTACTTGAATGTAAATCAGAAAGCAAGAGCTCAAAAACTATTGGAGGATGCCCGAAAAGAAAATCCTGATGATTTACAACTGTTGATGGTAGAGGCTAACTTCCACCTTCAAAATGACGATAAGGCTAAGTTTGAATCTGTGATGAACGAGGCTATTCAGAAAGATCCTACGAATCCGGAGCTTTACTATAACTTAGGGGTTACTAGTAGTGAAGCCGGAAATATAGATATGGCGAAACAGTATTACGAAAAGGCGTTACAGCTAGATCCGAATCACGTGAATGCGAATATCAACTTCGGAGCTTTGTTGGTTCAAGGAGATCAAGCGATTATCGACAAGATGAATGCTTTAGGGTTTTCGAGAGAAGACCAAAAGAAATATGAGCAATACAAATCAGAAAGAGAGCAATTATTGAAAAGTGCGATTCCGTATTTCGAGAAAGCGCTTTCTGTAGAACCTGACAATCAGTATGCTATTGCTAATCTAGTAGGGATATACGGAGCTTTGGAGATGACAGACAAAGAATCCGAGTATAAGGCCAAACTTAAAAATTAAGTCCAGAAAAGACAGCTCCAAGAGCTGTCTTTTTAGTTTTAACAAAAAAGCGTAATTTTGCTTTATGGTAAAAATCGAAAAGTATATCCACACCCGAATCCTTCCTTTTGAAGTTACCGAGAAAGTAGCTTCGGTTCAAGAATTTTTTATAGACCATCCTTTTTCACATTTTCCGATAACCGACAATGGCGTATACTTGGGCTGTGTGGTGGCAGAAGATGTGGAAACTTTTGATGCAGATAAAAGCCTTGGGGATTATTGTTATACTCTAGAAGGTTTTTATGTAAGAGACAACACGAATTGGCTGGATATACTGGAGCGATTTGCTCAGCATCAAACCGATATTATGCCGGTGCTCAATAGCGATAACCGCTATTTGGGTTATTATCAACTTTCGGATATTGTCCAGATCTTTAGTGATACATCGTTTTTGAGAGAACCCGGAGGTATTATTGTAGTCGAGAAACCTTTGATGCATTATGCCGCTAGCGAAATTGCCCAAATAGTAGAAAGTAACGGCTACAAACTGCTCGGGATGTTTATCGCAGAGGTGAACGATAAGGTTCAGGTTTACATCAAAGTAAATGCCGAGAACCTCAATGAAATTCTTCAAAGTTTCAGGCGCTATGAATATGAAATCGTGTCTGAACATGCTGAGGATACGTATTTGAAAAACCTACAAGAAAGAGCCAATTATTTGGACAAATACCTTAATATCTAAGTATGAAATTTGCTGTTTACGGACAATATTATCACGAAAATCTGGAAGCCATCTTATCGGAGCTTTTTTTGTTTTCTAAAGAGAGAGGTGTATCATTGGTATTTGAAAAGGGCTTTGCGGATATGATTGCAGCGCGAAATCCGTTGGAGGTTGATACCTTTGCTTCGCATAAAGATTTGGATGCTTCGTTTGATGTGTTCATCAGTATAGGTGGAGACGGAACCATTTTGAGAGCAGCAACTTTTGTACGTGATTTAGAGATTCCCATTTTGGGTATAAATGCCGGAAGGTTAGGCTTTTTAGCCAGCATTCCTCAAGAGCGCATTGCGCATTATTTGAATTTGGTGTATGACAAACAATATACACTTTCTGCCCGAACGGTTTTGGGTTTGCATTCATCGGTTAAGAATCAGCAATTGGAGGACATCAACTTTGCGTTGAATGAAGTTTCTATCAACCGAAAGGATACGACTTCGATGATTGTCATCGAAACTTATTTGAACGGGGAGTATTTGAACTCTTATTGGGCAGACGGTTTGGTGATTTCGACTCCTACGGGCTCTACGGGTTATTCTTTGAGTTGTGGAGGGGCGGTGCTGTTTCCGGACTCGAAAAGCCTTATCATTACCCCTATAGCTCCGCATAACTTGAATACACGGCCTATTGTGATTCCTGAGGATACGGAGATTACGTTGAAGGTATCCGGGAGAGAGGAGCATTATTTGATATCGCTGGATTCCCGCATTACGACCATGACCAATGAGGCGGTGCTCCGCATAAAGAAGGAGCCTTTTAAAATCAATATGGTTGCCTTTGCCGACAAAACTTTTTTGAATACACTTCGCAATAAGTTGCTTTGGGGCGAAGACAAGAGAAATTAGTTATTTTCCGGTTTTTCACATCTGATTTAGACTCTCGAACAACTCCGCCTATTTTTGTATAGACTGTTCTTATCGGCGGTTTGTAACTCTGTATTTTTTGAGATTGCAGTTTTTTAATTCGGTGTCGATACCCGAGGGGGTATTCCTGTGTTATGCCACAAGAGTTCGAACAGTTTTAGGGGATGCAAATGCTTTTAAATGATTGAATATCAATTAATTTTTAAAGATATTTTTCTAAAGTAAGTAAAAAACCATTTAGCTTTGTTATATACCAACTTAGGGTATAACCAAGTTCAAATGGACGAACTTCTAATTGGGAATGGTGTGAATGCTTATTTTCCGTTCTTGACGAAAATCAGTACACAAGGGTTAAACATAAATCAACCAGGATTTCAATCTGTAACTGTCTATCCTAATCCGGCTGAAGATGTCATCATCTTGGAAGGCATCACAGAAGTTACAGAAGGAAAGATTTTTAATATGATGGGGCAATTCGTGAAGAGTGTAAGGATTGTTCCATTTGAAGTTTTGGAAGTAAGCGATTTGGTATCAGGAATGTATTGGTTAAAAACGGAAAAATACACTCCGGTAAAGTTTATTAAAAAATAAAAGGCAGAAGAGGCGAGGGATGGATTGTTGATAAATCATTCCTCGTTCATCGGATTAAATTCCGTAAATTTGAGGATTAGTTTACAGCCACAAATCACACTCTATGTATTTAATTTTCGATACCGAAACCACCGGATTACCACGCAATTGGGATGCTC
>CAYZBA010000080.1:0-8019 GCA_964476555.1 uncultured Flavobacterium sp. | reverse complement strand
AATAATTGTACGCTAATAAAAAACAGTAAAAATATTTTGAGTCTCATTTTGGTTTGGTTCTAGTCGAACAAAAATAATGTTTTCTCCTAAAAAACAATGTTATAAAATGTTAACAAAAAAAAGAGGAGTGACTAGTCACTCCTCTTTTTTAAGTATATCTAAGTATTCGATTATTTCAGTTTTTTACGAACTTCGACTTCGTGGAAGGCTTCGATAATGTCGTACTCTTTCAAGTCGTTGTAGTTTTTAATCTGCATACCACAGTCATATCCTTTAGATACTTCTTTTACATCATCTTTGAAACGTTTCAAGGTGGCTAATTCTCCGGTATAGATAACCACACCTTCACGGATTAAGCGGATTTTGGAGTTACGGAAGATTTTTCCGTCTGTAACCATACATCCTGCTACGGTTCCGACTTTAGAGATTTTGAAGATTTCTCGGATTTCAGCCGTACCGGTAATTTCTTCTTTCATTTCAGGAGAAAGCATACCTTCCATGGCATCTTTCAAGTCATCGATAGCGTCATAAATGATAGAGTAAGTTCTGATATCGATTTCTTCTTTATCAGCTAGAGTCTTAGCGTTGGCCATAGGTCGTACGTTGAATCCTATGATAATCGCATCGGAAGCCGAAGCCAAAAGTACGTCTGATTCGGTAATTGCTCCAACTCCTTTGTGGATGATATTGATTTGTACTTCTTCTGTAGATAGTTTTGAGAAAGAGTCTGAAAGTGCTTCTACAGAACCATCTACGTCTCCTTTCAGGATAATGTTAAGCTCTTTGAATTGTCCGAGAGCGATACGTCTTCCGATTTCGGCCAAAGTAACGTGTTTCTGAGCTCTTACGGATTGTTCTCTAAGGAGCTGAGCTCTTTTGGCAGCAATTTGTTTAGCCTCTCTTTCGTCTTCAAATACGCTGAATTTATCTCCGGCTGTTGGTGCCCCATCTAGTCCTAAGATAGAAATTGGAGTTGAAGGGCCTGCTTCTTTAATAGTTTTTCCACGTTCGTCGTTCATAGCACGAACTTTTCCGTGGTGTTTACCGGCAAGAACGTAATCTCCAATTCTAAGTGTTCCTGCTTGGACTAAAACGGTAGAAACGTAACCTCTACCTTTGTCAAGGAAAGCCTCTACAACAGTTCCTACAGCAGGTTTGTTAGGGTTAGCTTTTAGTTCGAGAAGTTCTGCTTCGAGCAATACTTTTTCAAGAAGTTCTTGTACTCCGATTCCTTTTTTGGCAGAGATATCTTGAGACTGGATTTTACCACCCCATTCTTCGACCAAGAGGTTCATTCCGGCCAAACGTTCTTTGATTTTATCAGGATTTGCGGTTGGTTTATCGATTTTGTTAATTGCAAAGATGATAGGGACTCCAGCTGCTTGAGCGTGAGAGATAGCCTCTTTGGTTTGTGGCATGATGTCGTCATCGGCCGCAATTACGATAATTGCAATATCCGTAAGTTGTGTACCTCTGGCGCGCATAGCCGTAAAGGCTTCGTGCCCCGGAGTATCTAAGAAAGTAATTTTTTGTCCGTTTTCGAGTGTTACGCTATAAGCACCTATGTGTTGGGTAATACCTCCGGACTCACCAGCGATAACGTTTGTTTTTCTGATATAATCCAAAAGGGAAGTTTTACCGTGGTCAACGTGCCCCATTACGGTAACAATTGGAGCTCTGTGTTTGAGGTCTTCCGGTCTGTCTTCTACTTCAACAATTGCTTCTTCGATATCGGTAGTGATGAATTCCACTTCATATCCGAACTCATCTGCTACGATAGTAAGAGTTTCGGCATCCAAACGTTGGTTCATGGTTACCATGATTCCCAAAGACATACAAGTTGCAATAACTTGATTGATTGGCACATCCATCATGGTAGCTATTTCACCTACGGTTACGAATTCTGTAACTTTAAGGATTTTTTCCTCTTGACTTTGCAGCTGTTGTTCGTCGATAGCTCTTTGTTTGTGGAACTCTCTTTTTTCTCTACGATATTTTGCCGCTTTTGATTTAGAGCCTTTACCTTGAAGTTTTTCAAGAGTTTCTTGAATTTGTTTTTTAACTTCTTCTTCGGTTGGTTCAACTTTTATGATAGGCGCTTTTTTGCCTTTAAAGTCGGGTTTTCCTTTTCCGGCTCCTACACCTCCGGGTTGAATAGGTTGAGTACCCGGTTTGATTCTCTTGCGTTTTGAGCGTTGCTTATTAGGGTCGTTAGATTGAGTTCCTGAAGCATTTTGACCTTGAGGTTTAACCGCTCCGGACTTTTTATCGTCTTTTTTCTCTTCTTTTTTCTTTGCAGGTCTTTCGAACTGTTTTAGGTCAATTTTTTGTCCTGTGAAAGTTGCACCGGAGAGTTTATGATATTTGGTTTCGATTTTTTCTTCTCCCGGAATAACCTCTAAGCTAGAAGGTGTTTCTTTGGCTGCAGGAGTTGCTTTTGTAACTTCTTCAGCAGCTTTTTTTTCTTCTTTAGGGGTTTCTTCTTTTGATGGCTCTTCTGTTTTTACAGGAGCAACTTCTTGTTTTGCAGCAGGAACCTCAGGAGCTTTTTCTTCTTTTTTAGGGGCTTCTTCTTTTGGTTTCTCCTCTGATTTTTTCGGATTAAGGTCTATAGTACCAACTTGTTTTGGTCCTGAAAGAACAGCTCTAGCTCTGATTACTTCTGCTTTTTTTGCCTCTTCTTCTAACCTGCGTTGCTCTTCTCGTTCTCTTTCGAGACGAAGGGCTTCTTTTTCTTTTCTTTTTTCTTCTCCTACTTTAATGGAAACATCTTTACGGTTTTTATCCGTGGCAAATTCGTCGAAAAGCAAATCATATACATCACCAGGAACTTTAGTGTTCGGGTTTTGCTCGATTGTGATACCTTTTCCTTTTAAGTAATCAACAGCTCGCTCTAAAGAAATATTGAATTCCTTTAGAACCATATTTAATCTTGTTGGCTTTCTTTCAGACATATAATCCTTATTTTCTAATTTAACCTTAGCAACGGTATGTTATAGGGTTATTTCGACTGTTTAGTTTTTTTTAAATTATAAATATACTAATCCTCAAATTCTTCTTTAAGGATTTTTACTACTTCTCTAATAGTTTCTTCTTCTAGGTCAGTTCTTCTTACGAGATCTGCGATGTCGTGTTTCAAAACGCTTCGAGCTGTGTCAAGACCAATTTTTGCAAATTCGTCAATAATCCAGCCGTCGATTTCGTCAGAAAACTCGGTCAATTCTACGTCATCTTCTTCATCCGGAGCTAGACCTTCGCGAATTACATCTAATTCATAACCGGTTAGCATTCCGGCCAAACGAATGTTGTGGCCTGATTTTCCGATAGCTTTTGAAACTTCTTCAACTTTCAAATATACTTCGGCTCTTTTGTTTTCTTCGTCAATTTTCACCGAAGACACCTTTGCCGGGCTCAAAGCTCTGGTAATATACAGAGGCATATTTGTCGTATAGTTGATAACGTCGATGTTTTCGTTTCCTAGTTCACGAACGATTCCGTGTATACGAGAACCTTTTATTCCGACACAAGCTCCAACAGGGTCAATTCTGTCGTCATAAGAATCTACTGCTACTTTTGCTTTTTCACCCGGGATACGAACTACTTTTTTGATAGTTATCAATCCGTCGAAAACTTCAGGGATTTCTTGCTCAAATAATTTTTCTAAGAACTTTTCTGAAGTTCTAGACATGATGATTTGAGGTTTGTTTCCTTTTAGTTCAACGTCTTCGATAATTCCTTTAACTGTATCACCTTTACGGAAAAAGTCTGAAGGAATTTGTTTTTCTTTCGGAAGCACAATTTCGTTTCCTTCGTCATCAAGCAAAATTACAGCTTTATGGCGAACGTGATGTACTTCTGCAGAATAAATATCACCAATTAAGTCTTTAAATTGTTTATAAAGGTTGGTGTTGTCATGTTCGTGGATTTTAGCAATCAAGTTTTGACGTAAAGCTAAAATTGCTCTTCTACCTAAGTCAACCAATTTTACTTCTTCAGAAACCTCTTCGCCTACTTCAAAGTCAGGCTCAATTTTACGGGCTTCAGAAAGAGCGATTTGTTGGTTTTCGTCTTCTACAGCACCATCTTCTACAATCTCTCTACGTCTCCAGATTTCCATATCTCCTTTATCCGGATTTATAATGATATCGAAGTTGTCGTCTGAACCGTATTTTTTCTTCAATGCAGCTCTGAATACCTCTTCCAAAATTGCCATAAGCGTTACTCTGTCTATGAGTTTGTCGTCTTTAAACTCTGAGAACGACTCGATTAATGCAATATTTTCCATACGACTTTTATGTTTCTGTTTTTAAAATACTATTACAACCTTTGCTTCTTTAATCTCTTGATAAGGAACTTCCACTCGGTGATGTAGGGTTTCTTTTCCTTTTCCGATTTTTTTTGGTTCTCTGGACTCCCATTCCAATACGATAAAATCGTCGGTAGCATCTGTTAGTTCTGCTTCGATATTGGTATTATCGATTTTCTTTACATTAAGGATTCTCCCTATGTTTTTTTTGTATTGTCTTTTCTGAACTAGAGGTGAAGTGGCTCCGGCAGAAGCTACTTCTAGGGAGAAATCCTCTTCTTCTCTATCCAGATTATGTTCGACAGCTCGGCTGATATCGATGCAATCCTGAAGGGTAACTCCTGTGTCTCCGTCAAGAGTAATGTTAATTTTATTTCCTTCGCTTATGCTTAAATCAATAAGAAAGAGAGAAGGTTTTTCTTCTAGAGCTTTCTCTACTAATTCGGATACTTTCTGCTTGAACATTTTGCTATTTTTACTATGAAAAGAGGCACGATAGTCGTGCCTCTTCATTTAACTTTCGATAAATTATGGTGCAAAGATACAAAATTTTATTTACTTCGCAACTATTGTATTTTTTTTTGTATTCTAAATGAGTTAGAATCAAAGGGTTGTTAATAGTGTTTCTTAGACTTGCTTTGATAGTTCTACAAAATATTTATAAAACAGCGGAATGGTTTCGATTCCTTTTAAGTAGTTGAATACACCAAAGTGTTCGTTAGGAGAGTGAATGGCATCGCTGTCGAGCCCGAATCCCATCAAAATGGTTTTTGATTTTAGCTCTTGCTCAAACAATGCTACAATCGGAATACTACCTCCTGAGCGAACCGGGATAGGAGGTACGCCGAAGGTGTCTAAGTAAGCTTTATGTGCAGCTTGATATCCCACGCTGTTTATTGGGGTGACATATCCTTGTCCTCCGTGGTGAGGAGTTACTTTTACTTTTACGGATTTTGGAGCAATGCTTTCGAAATGTTTTTTAAACAATTCGGTGATTTCTTGCCAATCTTGGTTAGGCACTAGTCTCATAGAGATTTTTGCGTATGCTTTGCTTGCAATTACGGTTTTAGCGCCTTCTCCGGTATATCCGCCCCAAATTCCATTTACATCTAAGGTTGGTCGGATTGAGTTTCTTTCGTTGGTTACATAGCCTGCTTCCCCGTGAACATCTTCGATATCCAAAGCTTTTTTATAGGCTTCAAGCGAAAAAGGAGCTTTGGCCATTTCGGCTCTTTCTTCGAGCGACAGTTCTTCTACTTTGTCATAGAATCCCGGAATTGTGATTCGGTTGTTCTCGTCATGAAGAGAGGCAATCATTTGTGCCAAGATATTAATCGGGTTGGCAACAGCTCCTCCATATAGGCCAGAGTGTAAATCACGGTTTGGTCCGGTAACTTCTACTTCTACGTAGCTAAGGCCTCTAAGGCCGGTAGTGATAGAAGGCTGAGAGTTTGAAATCATTCCGGTATCCGAAATCAAAATTACATCGTTTTTCAGTTTTTCTTGATTTCTTTTTACGAACCACGACAAGCTTGAAGAGCCTACTTCTTCTTCGCCTTCGATCATGAATTTTACGTTGCAAGGCAGGCAGTTGTTTTGAATCATATATTCAAAAGCCTTTACATGCATATACATTTGCCCTTTGTCGTCACAAGCTCCACGGGCAAAGATGGCTCCGTCTGGATGTATAGGAGTAGGTTTAATTACAGGTTCGAAAGGAGGAGAGTCCCACAAATCGATTGGGTCTGGTGGTTGTACATCGTAATGTCCGTAGACTAAAACAGTTGGGAGGTTTTTATCGATGATTTTTTCTCCGTAAACAATTGGATATCCCGGAGTTTCGCATAATTCAACGAAATCACAACCTGCTTTTTCGAGACTTGCTTTAACAGCTTCGGCTGTGTTAATCACATCTTGCGAGTAGGCGGAGTCTGCACTTACCGAGGGAATTTTTAAGAGTTCCACAAGTTCCGATATGAATCGGTCTTTGTGAGTATTGACATAATTTTTGATATTTTCCATAATGTTGAAAAAAATTAAAGTATCAAAAGTATAAAAAAAAATGAACTTTAGTCGTTAAATAAAAAAGGCTTTCAAAAATGAAAGCCTAATTAAGATGTTAACCTAAAAACGGATATCTATAATCTGTTGGTGGCACCAAGGTTTCTTTGATGGTTCTTACAGAAACCCAACGAAGTAGGTTTAAGGCAGAACCAGCTTTGTCGTTTGTTCCGGAACCTCTAGCTCCTCCGAAAGGCTGATTTCCTACCACAGCTCCGGTTGGTTTGTCGTTGATATAGAAATTTCCGGCAGAATTTTGAAGTTTGTGTGTTGCCACTTCGATGGCATAACGATCTTGTGCGAAAACTGCTCCTGTAAGAGCGTACTCTGAAGTAGAATCAACTAGTTCCAGAGTTTCTTCCCATTTGTTGTCGTCGTATACATAAATAGTAAGTATAGGACCGAAAAGTTCAGTCTCCATCGTTACATATTTTGGATTTGATGTCAAAATAATAGTTGGTTCGATAAAGTAACCTACAGATTTATCGTATTTGCCTCCGGCAATAATTTCTGCGTCTGCATCTTGTTTTGCTCTTTCGATATATCCTGCTAATTTATCGAAGGATTCTTCGGAGATTACAGCAGTTACGAAGTTTTCTAAATTCTCAGGAGAGCCCATTTTGATGGTTGCTAGTTCGGCCAACATCAATTCTTTGGTTTGGTTCCATAAGCTTTGAGGGATGTAGGCTCTTGAAGCGGCAGAGCATTTTTGTCCTTGGAATTCAAAAGCTCCTCTTACTAATCCTGCTACTAAAGCTTTTACATCAGCACTTGAGTGAGCAATTACGAAGTCTTTACCTCCGGTTTCTCCGACGATTCTAGGGTATGACTTATAGTTGGCAATGTTGTTTCCGATAGTTTTCCAGATATTGTTAAATACTTCTGTAGATCCCGTAAAGTGAACTCCGGCTAGTTCTCTGTGATTTAAAATCACATCGCTAATCATAGATGAGTTGCCGTAAACTACGTTGATAACACCGTCGGGTAAGCCTGCTTTTTTGAAGATTTCAACAATTACGTTAGCAGAATAGATTTGCGTTGCAGCCGGCTTCCAAACCACCACGTTGCCCATAAGGGCTGCTGATGATGGAAGGTTTCCTGAAATAGCCGTAAAGTTGAACGGAGTGATAGCATACACAAAACCTTCTAGTGGGCGATACTCTACTCTGTTCCAAGTAGAAGAATCAGAGATAGGTTGGTCTTTATAGATTTGAGTCATGTATTCTACGTTGAAGCGCAAGAAGTCAATTAACTCACAAGCTGAGTCTATTTCTGCTTGGTGAACTGTTTTAGACTGAGCGATCATCGTAGCGGCATTGATTTTTGCTCGGTATGGTCCTGAGATGAGTTCGGCTGCTTTCAAGAATATAGATGCTCTGTGTTCCCACGAAGTGTTAGCCCATTTTTTGCGAGCTTCTAAAGCCGTAGAGATAGCTTCTTCGATATGATGTCTTTCTGCCAGGTGGTATTTCCCAACAATGTGCTGGTGATCGTGCGGAGCAGACAGATTTTTAGTGTTTCCGGTTCTGATTTCTTTTCCTCCTATATATAGTGGAACGTCTACTTGAGAATTCCACATTTCTTTGTAAGCTTTTAGTACAGCTTCTCTTTCGGGAGTTCCTTTTGCATACGATTTTACAGGGTCGTTTACA
>CAYZBA010000079.1:0-8081 GCA_964476555.1 uncultured Flavobacterium sp. | reverse complement strand
CCAATTCCGACAACCGCCCCGATTCGGAATAACGTAAGTATAAGCTTCCCATACTCGGTGGGCAGAGTCATTCCCCAAGCCATTCCGTCATTTTCCACAAAACGAATTTCAAACCATTCAAAAACTTGAATAGAATCCTCTAACTTAAAATGTGTTTTGATGTAAATTTTGGTGATTTGGTCTACAAGAAGAACCAAAAATATGAGAATGTAGGCTTTTTTTAAAGTCATTATGATTGTCTGAATTTGAAAGTGAGCTAAAATGCTATGCCCAAACTTTGTTAACTTTGCAAAAGTAGGAAAAAATCTCCAAGCAAGATGACTAAAAACCAACTCCGTACTTATTATAAAAAATTGCGTGCAACTCTTTCTGAACAAGAGAAAGAAGAAAAAAGCTTAGCTATAGCCAATAAGTTGTTGCAAGCGAATATTTGGGATAAAACCTATTATCATCTTTTCTTGACTATTGCTGAGCAAAACGAGATAAATACAGAATACATCCTGAACCTATTAATGGGTAAAGACAAAGAGATTGTGCTTTCAAAAACGGATTTCGCAAATCACCGAATGACACATTTCCTACTTACAGAAGAAACGAAAATCAAGAAAAACAACTATAATATTCCGGAACCCATAAGCGGAGAAGAAATCCCTTCTGATAAAATAGACGTCGTTTTTATTCCTCTGCTGGCTTATGACATTCACGGAAACCGAGTAGGATACGGCAAAGGCTTCTATGACCGATTCCTCTCAGAATGCAGAAAAGATATTCTTAAAATCGGATTATCATTCTTCGAGCCTGAAAATAAAATCGAAGACGTTTACGAAGAAGATATCCCTTTAGATTTCTGCATTACTCCGGATACTATCTATACATTTTAATCTATTTTGACCGGCTCTTCAGTACCTCCATCACTCTTAAATATATTTTGTCTGAATTGCGATGGCGGTATCCCATAATGCTTTTTGAAAAACAAGCTAAAATTACTTTCGTTCTCAAATCCCAATTCCCGAGAAATTTCTGTAATAGTTAGCATAGAGTGACTTAAAAGTCGGATGCTTTCTTGTATGGTTTTATCTATAATGAGCTGTTTTGCCGTTTTACCGGTCATTTTCTCTGTAATCCTAGAGAGCTGTTTTGGGGTAATACGAAGCTGGTCAGCATAAAAGTTAATCTGCTTTTCTGTTTTATAATGCTTTTGAAGCAGTACTCTATACTTATTCATAATGCTTATAGAGGCCGGGTCTTCAACTTCCGTAAAAGGAGTTGTTTTTAAGGCACTCAAACCATCTGTGATTAACATTTCTACTACGTTGTGAATGACAACGCCTTCTAATCCTGTCTTATTCTGTATATGAAAGCTTAATTTTTCTGAAACATCGTCACGCATCTCCTTTATCGGAATAGGAACTAATGCCTCAAAAGGCTCGCTTCTAAAAAACAATTCAGAATTGAGCATCTGTGCATCCAATAACGAACGCTCATAAAACTCAGAAGAAAATACAATTACTATATTTTCTCGATCTGTAGTATTTACAAACCTAAAAATTTTATTAGGAGCTATATATAAAGCATGATTATGCAATAGAGTACGCTTTTTATCCCCATATATATACTGAAAAGAGCTACCTAAAACGCAAACAATAAAAAAATAATTTGCCGTGTCTATTTCTTCTCTCTTATTAATCCTAACAAATTCTTCTACAGTATAAAAACCAAAACCTTGCTTTAAATTTTTACTATACATAAACAATACATTAAAACTTTATACCCAAAAAAACACTTATTCCTTGTACATTTAATCTAGGCAACGAATCTATTAGAGAAGCTATAGTAATTTCCAGAGTCTGTAGAAAAAAATTAAAAAAATTAAAAAAATAAAGCACTATATATCAGTCATTTATAAAAAAACTTATGACCTATATCTTTAATAAATTCTGCCCCCTTAAATCTTTATAACAAATCTACAATAAATTCAACTAAAAACAAAGGATATGACAAGCAAACATAGCTTTTTTATTTGAATACCCGCCAATTATGATATAAAATTTTAAATATATTATTTTATAAGCTCTCAAAGTTGATTTTTGTTAATAAAAAATGTACATTTGAGAATTATTAATCCAATCCAATAACATTATGAGAAGAATTTTATTTGCAGTCTTTGCTGTATTAATTTTATCAAATGGTTATTCTCAAAGAAACTTTTGGCAATTAAGCTCTGACGAAGAAGTAGCTTCATTAGATAAAAAAGAAAGAGGGTCAATTGTTCTGGAATATCATGTATTTGCCTTAGATTTTGCAGGCATCAAAAATGCTTTGAGTACAGCAGTGAGTAGAGAATCAGGACTACCTTCTGATTTGATTTTGGCTTTTCCGAACCCTAATGGAGAATTAGAGTATTTTAGAGTGTATGAGGCCTCAATCATGCACAAAGAGTTAGCCGACAGATATCCCGATATTAAATCCTATATAGGAATCGGCTTAGACGACAAAACAGCTATGATTCGTTTTAGCACTACTATTTTTGGTTTCCATGGAATGACTTTTTCGGGAAAATTAGGAACAAGCTACATTGATCCTTATACAACAGATCTGAATTATTACATCGTATACGCTAAGAAAAACACCATGACAACTAATACTTTCGAATGTTTAGTTGAAAGCAGCCCTGAACCTCAGCAAGAAGTGTTTTTCTCTCCTAGAAACAATACACAAGCCTTAGCTAATAACGGAATCTTCAGAACCTATCGCTTAGCTATGGCGTGTACTACAGAATATGCTGCTTTCCACGTAAATGCAGCAGGACTAAACGGTGGTACAGAATCTCAGAAAAAAGCCGCTGTTTTAGCCGCTATGAATGTAACAATGACTCGTGTAAACGGAATTTATGAAAGAGACATGGCCTTGACCATGCAGCTAGTACCAAACAATGACAATGTTATTTTTATCACTTCTGACAATTTTAGCAACAATAATGCAGAACAACTTATTATTCAGAGCCAAACTGTAATAGATGGTTTTATTGGCTCTGCTAACTATGATATAGGTCACACCGTAAGTACCGGAGGGGGAGGTCTGGCTCAAATGTACTCTCCTTGCTCTCCTAATAAAGCTAGAGGAGTTACCGGAACAAATCAACCTGTCGGAGATCCTTTTGACGTTGATTATGTAGCTCACGAAATGGGACATCAATGGGGAGCTAATCACACTTTCAACAATTTTTGTAGCGGAAACAGAAATAACTCTACGGCAGTAGAACCGGGCAGTGGATCAACCATTATGGGGTATGCCGGAATTTGCCCACCAAATGTTCAAGGTAATTCTGATGCTCACTTCCATGCCGTAAGTTTAGCAGAAATGGACAATTTTGTAAACGGACAAGGAAGTTGTTCCGTAAATACAAGCACCAACAACATGGCGCCTGTTATCACTTCTATTCCAAACTATACCATCCCTTATGGAACTGCATTTGTACTAAGGGGTAACGCTACAGACATAGATAGCAGTACTCTTACTTATTGCTGGGAACAAACCAACCCTCAGGTTTCAACACAGCCTCCGCTGTCTACAAACACTACAGGGCCTAACTTCCGTTCATACCCTCCTTCTGATTCTCCTAATCGATATATGCCAAGAATACAAAACATTTTGGCAGGAAATCTTACTCCTACATGGGAAGTGGTCCCTTTTGTAGGACGTTCGATGAATTTCGCTCTAACCGTGAGAGATAATGACGGTCCTTTCGGAGGACAAACTGCTAGAGCCAATATGACCGTTACTACATCAGGA
Source organism: uncultured Flavobacterium sp. (assembly GCA_964476555.1). GTDB lineage: Bacteria > Bacteroidota > Bacteroidia > Flavobacteriales > Flavobacteriaceae > Flavobacterium. Next base: position 4,289 of record CAYZBA010000079.1, on the reverse strand, counting down.
ACTATAGGACCTTTTTCGGTAACATCACAAAATACTAGTACTGCTTGGACAACTTATACTACACAAACCATCACTTGGGATGTGGCCGGAACAACCAATGCTCCTGTAAATACTTCTCACGTTAATATTAGACTTTCAATAGATGGTGGTATGACATACCCTATCCTTCTAGCAGAAAACACTCCAAATGACGGTTCAGAACAAATTACTGTTCCCGGAGTAAACACCAACTCTGCTAGAGTTATGGTTGAAGCAGTTAACAATATTTATTTTGCTATTAATGCTGCCCCTATTTCGATAACTGGAACTGTGGGTACAGAAGACTTCGAGCTATCTAACTTTACCGTATATCCAAACCCAAACAAAGGAAACTTTACAGTGGCTTTTGATTCACAAAGTTCAAACGATATCAAAATTTCAGTGTTTGACATAAGAGGAAGGCAAATTCTATCCGAACAGTATCAAAACACCGGAACATTTAGCCAAAATATCAACTTAGGTAATGCTGAAGCAGGAATCTATATTGTAAATGTAGAAGACGGAAACACCAAAGAAACCAGAAAAATTATCGTAGAATAATAATTCTGAGTATTCAGAAAATAAAAGAGCCCGAAGAAATCTTCGGGCTCTTTTTATGAATTAATTTTAGAGAAATTATCCCAAAACTTCTTTTACTTTTTTACCAATTTCAGCCGGAGAATCTACCACATAAATTCCACACTCTCTCATGATTCTCTTTTTAGCTTCTGCAGTATCGTCCGCACCTCCTACGATAGCACCTGCATGCCCCATTGTACGCCCTTTCGGAGCAGTCTCTCCTGCGATAAATCCAACAACCGGCTTACGGTTTCCGTCTTCTTTAATCCAACGAGCCGCATCTGCTTCAAGCTGACCTCCAATCTCTCCAATCATTACAATACATTTAGTCTCTGGGTCGTTCATCAACAACTCAACAGCCTCTTTAGTGGTTGTTCCGATAATTGGGTCTCCACCAATTCCGATAGCAGTTGTAATTCCTAAACCTTGTTTTACCACTTGATCTGCCGCCTCATATGTCAAAGTTCCCGATTTAGATACGATTCCAACAGGTCCTTTTTTGAAAACGAAACCTGGCATAATTCCTACCTTCGCTTCTTCTGCAGTGATTACTCCCGGACAGTTTGGCCCTATCAAACGACAGTCTCTTTTCTTTACATAATCATAAGCCTTAATCATATCGGCTACGGGAATACCTTCTGTGATAGTAATAATCACTTTAATCCCAGCATCAGCAGCTTCCATAATAGCATCAGCAGCAAACGCAGGTGGGACAAAAATGATACTTGTATCTGCTCCTACTTGATCGACAGCATCTTTTACTGTATTAAAAACTGGACGGTCTAGGTGAATAGTCCCTCCTTTTCCAGGAGTCACACCACCAACCACATTAGTTCCATACTCTATCATCTGAGAAGCGTGAAAAGTCCCTTCACTTCCCGTAAATCCCTGAACGATTATTTTCGAATTTTTGTTTACTAAAACACTCATTGTATGATAATTTTGATTAAAGCTAGGCAAAAGTACGGTTTTCTGTTTGTTTTTTGAAATGAATGTGTCATTTTATTTTTAAAAAGTTTAATACCTTTGATTTAGGTTAAATTAGAGTGTGTGAAAAAATTAGAAATCGCTTGTTTTACAACCCCTTGTGCTCTTATGGCTGAACAAGCAGGAGCAGACCGAATTGAATTCTGCAAAGACTACACTCTGGGTGGCATCACTCCCAATTTTGAAGACGTCCGATTCTTAAAAGAAAAGCTACAAATTCCTGTATTTGTGATGATTCGCCCCAGAGGTGGCAACTTTGTTTATTCCGAAGCTGAGTTAAATCAAATGAAAAGCAATATTACCCGACTCAAACTACTTGATGTAGACGGATTTGTTTTCGGTATTTTAGACAAGAAAAACCAAATCAATAGAATACAAAACAAAGAATTGGTCAAACTCGCTTATCCAATCCCCTGCACTTTTCATCGAGCTTTTGACTCTTGTAAAAATCCGTTAGCAGCTTTAGAAAACGTCATAGAATGCGGATTTCAATTTATCTTAACTTCGGGTAATATCGGAAAAGCCACAAAGGGTATTGGAGTCTTAAAACAATTAGTCGAAAAAGCTCAAAACCGAATTTCAATCATTGTGGGAGGTGGGGTCAGGTCATCCAATATTGAATTCTTAAACCAAGAAACCAATGCTTCTTGGTTCCACTCAGCCTGTATTACAGACGATTCCTTTGAGATAAACCCATCAGAAATAAAAGCCATAAAAAATCATCTATGAAAAACTACCTTTCTCTTTTATTGGTTTTGCTGAGTCATGTTGTTTTTTCTCAAACTCAAATCAGAAGTTTGTCGGAAGAAAAATGGGAGTTTTCTCAAAGTGGGCAAAACCAATGGTATTCGGCAAAAATTCCGTCTGTAGTACATTTAGATTTATACGAAAATAAACTCATTCCGGATCCTTTTTATTCCGATAACGAAAAACATCTTCAATGGATTGAAGAAAAAGATTGGATATATTCCACCACTTTTACGGTTTCAAAAGAAGAATTAGATAGTCAAAATATCGAACTCGTGTTTGACGGGCTCGACACTTTTGCGGAGGCCTTCTTGAACGGAAAACCAATTTTGAAATCCGACAACATGTTTGTGGGGCATCAAGTCGATGTCAAAAAGATTTTAAACCTTGGGCAAAACACTTTGGTTGTTCGGTTTGAATCGGCTGTAAAAAAAGCAAAAGAAAGAGCAAAGGAAATTTCTTACCAACTCCCTGAAGGCGAAAGAGTTTTTGTAAGAAAAGCACAATATCAATTCGGTTGGGATTGGGGACCACGATTCGTCACTTGTGGTATTTGGAAAGATATTAAACTCCGATTTTGGAACAATGCCCGAATCGAAAATGTAAAATACAGTACAATTTCTTTAGGGAAAACACAAGCCGATTTAGAATTCACTGTGGATTTAGTAGCAGAAAAAGACCATCATTACAATTTACTGATTAACGAAACAATCTACCCGATAAAACTAAAAAAAGGTTTGCAGACCATCAAAGTTCCTTACGAAATTCAAAACCCTAAACTTTGGTGGACCAACGGACTTGGAGAGCAAAATCTATACAATTTAAACATCGAATTACACCCTTCTAAAAAGCAAGAAATCCTAGACCAGAAAACCATTACAATTGGGCTTCGAACTCTAGAACTAGTTCAAGAACCTGATGAGTTCGGAAAATCATTTTACTTTAAACTCAACGGAGTTCCTGTTTTTATGAAAGGAGCAAACTACATCCCATCAGAGAGTTTTTTGCCTCGAGTAACCGACAGCATTTATAGGCAACTCATACAAACAGCAGTAGATGCCAATATGAATATGCTCCGTGTTTGGGGTGGCGGCATCTACGAAAATGATGTTTTTTACGAAGAATGTGACAGAAACGGAATCTTGGTTTGGCAAGATTTTATGTTTGCTTGTGCTATGTATCCGGGTGATGAAGATTTTCTGAAATCCGTAAAACAAGAAATTATACACAACGTAAATCGCTTGCAAAATCACCCAAGTATTGCTTTATGGTGTGGCAACAACGAAGTCGACGAAGCTTGGCACAATTGGGGTTGGCAAAAACAATTTGGCTATTCTGAGCGAGATTCTACAAAAATCTGGAAAGATTACAAAGCCATCTTCAAAGAATTGATTCCGAAAACACTGGATTCTCTCCTATCCAAAGATAAAAACATTTATTGGGAATCTTCACCTTCGATGGGTTGGGGGCGAAAAGAGAGTCTATTACAAGGAGATTCTCATTATTGGGGAGTTTGGTGGGGCAAACAACCTTTTGAAATCTACAAAGAAAAAGTCGGACGATTTATGAGCGAATATGGATTTCAAAGCATGCCAAGCATCGAAACTTTCAGAAAAATTGCTCCCGAAAATGACCTTCATCTGAATTCCGTTTCGATTAAAAATCATCAAAAGCATCCGGTGGGTTATGAAACCATCCGGGAATATATGGAAAGAGATTTTCCGGTTCCGACTGATTTTGAAGATTATATTTATGTTTCTCAACTTTTACAAGCACATGGTATGCAAATTGCCATCGAAGCTCACAGAAGAGCGATGCCTTATTGTATGGGATCGCTCTATTGGCAACTCAACGATTGTTGGCCTGTAACCTCTTGGAGTTCTGTAGATTATTACGGAACTCGAAAAGCTTCTCACTATCAGGCCAAACGCAGTTTTGAACCTGTAATTCTTTCGATA
>CAYZBA010000078.1:0-8143 GCA_964476555.1 uncultured Flavobacterium sp. | reverse complement strand
TCTACTCGTCTGTCTAGTCGAGGGTCTTTGCCTAAAGGTTGTGAAGTTCCGTAACCTTTATAAGACATTCTATATTTTGGTATCTTTTTTGCCAAAAGATATTTGTATACTGCCTCGGCTCTGTTTCGGGAAAGTTCTCTGCGTTTAGTATCTCTGTCAACGGCCTCTTTATGATAAGGCGGAGTACAGCATACGTGGCCTTGAATTTCGAAATGATAGTTTTTGTATTTGAGTAGTAGTTTAGCAATTCTGTCGAGTTCTTTTTTAGAAGCAGGAGTAAGTTTACTGCTTCCTCTTTCAAACAGAAGTGCTTTTAAGTAAATACGGTCGCCCACCACGTGGTTACTTTCGATATTTTCGTATAACCCCGGGATTTCCACGGGAGCTTCTTCTTCGACTTTAATTTCTTTGAGGTTAGCCACTATATCTACTCTTCGGTTTTTTGAACGGACCTCAGGCAGGTTTTCTACCAAATCGTCGTCAATCAGAATGCGTCCTTTTCCTTCGATAGAGACTATAATTTTGCTGGTAATACCGTTTTTTACGAGTTCATCTCTTATAGTGTTGGCTCTGTTGGTTGAGAGTACGAAGTTATAATCGTCTTTTCCTCTGTCATCGCAGTATCCATAAATACTAATAGACTCCACAATCGTTGAATCCAGAGACTTTGCAAATTCGACAGCAGATTTTTTTTGGTCTTCTTTCAGGTTGTATTTATCAAATTCAAAATAAACTGAATGGACGATTTCTTCTTGAGCGAAAACGTTTAGAGAAAAGAACAAAAGAAGGAGTATGTATTTCAGGTGATCCATGAGTTCAGAATTTATGTTCGGTTTAGAATAACAGAACAAGTTTACTATTTTCTCAAAATGCTGTTATACTTAGCTTTATCATTCAAAATCTGTACCGCTTTCTGAATTTCTGAATTGTTTTTGATGTAATAGTTATACAATCCTTCTCTGTATTGAAAACGAATGATTAGCTCATCGGTCAACAGTCTTTTGATTTCGTTTTTGTATTTATCCAATTCGGTTTCGTTGCTTTTTTTCAAGTTTTGCAACAAAGTTTCGTATTGTGAAATGATATTTTTGTCGAGTTTTTCTTTTTTTGCGACTTCTAGCGCTTTTTCTAGTGCTTTTTGAGTTTCTGTATTATAAGAAAAATTCTCTTTTCTCAGCCAAGCTTTTAGTTCGTTGAAATCACTATCTGTAATATTCGGAATTTTATTTCCCAACGAAGGGTTTTTGTAGTAGTATTGAGTAGCAAAGCCGAAAATGGCATCGTTTTCGATAAGGGCATGGGTAATAGGGCTTTTTTGGGTTTCTTCAAGTTCTATATCCGGAAGAATTCCTCCTCCGTCATATACCGTTCTTCCTTTACGGGTTTTAAAGGCGTTGTAGCTTTTTTCGTCATGTCGAATAGCGTTGCCTTCGGCATCTCTGTGAGAATAATCGAGAGCTTGAATACATCTTCCGGAAGGGGTGTAGTAACGAGAGATTGTCACTTTTACTTGAGTTCCGTAGGTCATATCGATGGCTCTTTGAACCAATCCTTTTCCGAAACTTCTGCTTCCGATAATTACTGCCCTATCCAAATCTTGTAGTGCTCCTGCTACGATTTCAGAAGCTGAGGCACTTCGACCGTCGATTAAGATAGCCAGTGGGATTTCTGTATCGACAGGCTCTCTTTGAGTTGTATAAATATTGTTGTGTTTGTCGATTCTGGATTTGGTGGTAGTAATTACTTCTCCTTTCGGAACAAATAAGTTACAGATGTTTACGGCTTCGCCTAAAAGTCCGCCGGGGTTACCTCTGAGGTCTAAGATAATCTGAGTTACTCCTTGTTTTTTGAGTTCTTCCAGCGCAAATTGAGTTTCACGACTTGCTTTGGCATTAAATTGTGTTAGAACAATATATCCCGTATTGTCATTTATTTTGGCGAAGTATGGTACTGCTTTGATATCTACGGCATCTAGAACAATTTCTGCACTATAGGATTTCCCTTGACGAATATATTTAATCGGAATTCTAGTGTTTTTTGCTCCTGAGAGCAATCCGGAAGCGTCTTCTTTAAATTCAGACAAATCTACATCGCCTATATGTGTGATTTCATCTCCAGCTTTAAGCCCTGCTTTATCGGCAGCGTAGTCTTTATAAACTTCTTTTAGGATGATTTTTCCGTCTTTGCGATTAGTTAGGGCTCCAATTCCGGTATATTCACCCATGTTGTTGATCCGGAATTTCACCACATCTTGTTCGTTGAAGTAAACCGTATAAGGATCGAGTTCGGCCAGCATGTTTTTGATGGCTTTATCCATCAATTCTCCGGGGTTTGTTTTGTCTACGTAGTTCATATTCACCGTTTTGAAAAGGGTGGTGAATATTTCTATTTGTTTAGCGATTTCAAAAAAGTCATTTCTGAAGCTGGTCGCTATAAACAAAAAAACAACGACTAGAGAAGTGATGATATATCTTTTTTTAAATACTTTCATTTTTGTTTTTACGTTTATTAGTTTTCTTCGAAGGTAATAAAGAGACAATAAAGATAGAAAAAATAATTACCTAAATATATAATAGGCGTAAGAAAAATGCAGAAAGATTAATAGTTCAGAACTTAATGGTTTCGTGTGTTTGTGTTATAAGATGTTGTTACATAGCTGTTTATAGGTTTTGTATATAAATGTGTTTTAAATAGACTCATACTGATTCGGTTTTGATTTGTGCTTTTCTGTTGCTTTGGAACTCAGAAATTCTGTATGTTGTCTTTCTCAGCTAAGAAGGCAAAAGCTATTAACAAATATAAAACTATCTTAATCCTAAAATATTTTTTTTAAAACGCTATAATGATAATATATAGTATAATAAATGTGCCAAAATTGCTGATTAGAGAGGTTAATGGTTTGTAAAAAGGTTGTAACTTTGTAAACCTGTTATCTGCTGACAGCTCATTACTATGCGATTAATATTTCTCAGCTTTTTGATTTTCTTTTCAGGTTGGGTTTGGTCTCAAGTTCCTGATGAGTATGAATTGATGTCTTATCCTGACCAACAGGCTTTGGATAGTATCAACATGCGTACTTATTCTTTAGAAAGCAAAAGCAAAGATACACTCATAAAAAGCAATGATTTGTATTATAGAGAAGACCAATTTTATGCCGCTGTAACATATAACTTGCTTCAGAAGCGAACCGGAGATATTTCTCAAAACACATTTTCGTCTGGTTTTCACGTAGGTTTTTTGAGAGACATGCCTCTTAATAAAAAGCGGGATGTAGCTGTTGCATTAGGGTTTGGCTATTCTATAAACAACTTCAGAAGCAATTTACATATAACTGACACAGATCCTGTGAAGTATCAGATTGCTCGAAACTTTGAGAGAAACCGTTTGAATTTGCATTATATCGACGTTCCGCTAGAGATTCGTTGGCGTACCTCTACTCCTAAAAACACACAGTTTTGGCGTATTTATACGGGGTTTAAGCTCAGTTGGTTGGTGTATAGTCGCTCTAAGATTAACGGAGATTTTCCGTCAGAAGAGGTTAAGAACAATCCGGATTTGACAAATCTTCGCTACGGTTTGCACCTTTCAGTTGGTCATGGAACGTTAAACTTTTATGCCTGTTATATGCTGAATCCGATTTTTGAGGATGCTTATATTGATGGTCAACGGATTGATATGACTTCGCTCAATCTGGGGTTGATTTTTTATATACTGTAATAAAATCCTGATGGAACAACCTCTCGAAATTCTTAAAAAATATTTTAAATTCGATAGTTTTCGAGGTCTGCAGCAGCCTATTATAGAGTCTGTTCTGCAAGGGAATGACACGTTGGCTCTTATGCCAACCGGGGGAGGGAAGTCGATTTGTTTTCAGGTTCCTGCTTTAGCAAAAGAAGGTATTTGTTTGGTGATTTCGCCTTTGATAGCTTTGATGAAAGACCAAGTTGAAAGCCTCAGAAAGAAAGATATCAAGGCGATGGCTATTATGGGTAGTCTAAGTCAAAATGAGATTTCAGATTTGCTGGATAATGCGCTTTACGGAAATTATAAATTTCTATATCTCGCTCCTGAACGTTTGTTACAAGAATGGATTCTGCAACGAGTTACAGCTTTAAATATCAGTCTTGTAGCTATAGATGAGGCGCATTGTGTGTCGCAATGGGGGCATGATTTTCGTCCGGCTTATCTTCATATTAAGGAGCTTAGGCAGTATTTACCTAACATTCCGTTTTTGGCTCTCACTGCTTCGGCCACCAAAAGAGTTCAGGAAGATTTGTTGCAGCAGTTGGAGATGAAAACCCCGAAAGTTTTTCAGGACTCTTTCCAACGAGAGAATTTGTCTTATCAAGTGCTGGAAGTTCAGGATAAGGCATACAAAATCGAGCAGATTCTAAGGCAAAATCCGCAACCAGCCATTATTTACGTAAGAAACCGGAAAGCCTCTATTGACATTGCTCGAAATTTGGAGCAGGTAGGGATTAGGGCAACTTATTTTCACGGGGGACTTTCGTTTGCGGATAAAGAGAAGAATATGAATCTTTGGTTGGAGGAGAAAGTCCAAGTAATTGTAGCTACGAATGCCTTTGGAATGGGAATTGACAAGCCCAATGTGAAGACGGTTATTCATACGCAACTTCCGGAAAACCTCGAGAATTATTATCAAGAAGCGGGGCGTGCAGGTCGGAACAGAGAATATGCGCAGGCGATTTTATTGGTTAACAAACACGATATTCAAGTAGCCGAAAGTCAGTTTTTGTCGGTGTTGCCAGATAAGCAATTTCTCACAGACGTTTATATTAAACTCTTTAATTACTTTCAAATAGCTTATGGCGAATTGCCGGAAGAGCGATTTTCGTTTAGCTTCAACGATTTTTGTTTAAAGTATAATTTGCCCAGTCTTAAGACCTATAATGCTCTTACTTTTTTGGACAGAGAAAGTATTATTTCGCTTTCGCAAGAGTTTTCTAAAAAGGTGAGTATGCAGTTTATCATTCCGAGTAAAGAGGTGATACGATACATTAGCCTGAATCCGAATGATGAAGAGATTATCAGCACTATTCTGAGAAGTTATCCGGGGATTTTTGATATGGAGCTTCCGATAAATACGGCTTTTGTGGCAAAAAAATCCGGAAAGCCAGAGGCGTATATTTTGTCTCTTTTAGAGAAATTACATAAGCAGGAAATCATAGCTTATAAAGCTCAAAACAACGATGCTTCGATAGTTTTTAATGAAATTCGTGAAGATGATCGAACTATTAATCGCATTGCCAAGCACTTGGAAGCTCAAAACAAGTTGAAAGTTGAGCAACTTAAATCTGTAATGGATTATGTGGCAGACAGAGATATATGTAAAAATCAGCTTTTGATGCGATATTTTGGAGAAGAGAATTCCTTGGAGTGTGGAATTTGCTCGACTTGTATGGTTAAAACTGAAAAGCCTTTTGAGGCACAGGAAACAGCTCAGAAGATACTTGATTTTTTAATTGAAAAACCTCGTACGTCAAGAGAAATAGAAATTCAGCTTCAACTTTCAGAGTCTCAAATTCTGCAAACCCTACAGCGGCTTTTGGAAGAAGATAAAATCGAATTGAATCATAAAAATGAATATTCTTTGATAAGAAAGTAATTTTTTCTGTATTCATAAGCGGTTTTAACAACTCGTTGATATTCATTACTTCTATTTTCGCTATCTTTACGTATCAACTTCAATATTTTTACCATGAGAAAACTTACTTGTTTGCTATTTCTAGTAGTAGCCACTTTTGGATTTGCTCAAGAAGACATCACTTATCAAAAACCGCCTCAAGAAATTCTTGATTTGGTCGATTACCAAAGAGCTCCATCTATTTCGATGGACAGCAAAAAAGAGCAAATCGTTTTTATGTATCGAAATACATATAAAACGTTAGCCGAAATCTCGGAAGAAGAAATGCGTTTGGCCGGGCTTCGTATTAACCCGAAAACCAACATTTCGAGTACGACGACTTATGTAAACAACATTAAGTACAGAAAATTCCACGATAAAAATCTGATTCAAATCAAAGGTTTACCTGAGAATCCAAGGCTGACGAATTTTGCTTGGAGCCCGGATGAGACTAAAATGGCTTTTACACATACTACACCAACAGGGGTTGAGGTATGGGTAGTGGACTTTAAAACCCTAACTGCTAAAAGATTGACAGAGGCTAGAGCTAATGCCAACCTTGGAAATCCAATTACGTGGTTCAAAGACGGAAAGTCTCTTTTGGTGAGAATGCTTCCGAAAGACAAACCCCAGTTGATTGACACGAAAGCCACTTTACCGACAGGGCCTATTGTTATGGTAAGTGACGGAACTTTGGCTCAAAACAGAACTTACCAAGACTTGTTGAAAAACAAAACCGATGAGGAAAACTTTGATATTCTGACCACTTCAGAATTGTATATAGTTGACCTTAACGGAAATGCTCAGCTATGGAAAGGGAAAGCGATTTACAGAAGCGAGAGTTTTTCGCCGGACGGAAATTATGTGATGATTACTACTATTGAAAGACCTTATTCTTATATTGTTCCGTTGAATCGCTTCCCTCAAACGACTACGATTTATGATAAAGACGGAAAATTGGTGACTGAATTCAATAAAAAACCACTTATTGAAGATTTGCCAAAAGGGTTTATGGCTGTAGAAACCGGTAAGCGTTCTATTAGTTGGAGAGCAGATAAACCGGCTACGTTAGTTTATGTGGAGGCTTTGGATGGTGGAGACCCTGCTAAAGAAGTTGAATTTAGGGATGAAGTATTCCAGATTGAGGCTCCGTTTACCGGAAAGCCACAATCTATCGCTAAAACTATCGGAAGATATTCGGGAATCACTTGGGGTAATGAGAAATATGCATTGCTTTATGACTATTGGTGGAATTCGAGAAACACAAAGACGTATATCTTAAACCCTTCGGACTTTTCGCAAAAACCTCAGATTATTTGGGATAGAAACTATCAAGACAATTATACTGATCCGGGAAGTCCTGAAACCAAAAAAAATGAATACGGTCGTTATGTGTTAGACATTCAAAACGACAATATTTATCTTATCGGAGACGGATATACAGAAAAAGGGCAATTCCCTTTTATCGATGAGTTTAATTTAAAAACGCTAAAAACAAAACGCCTATATCAATCAAATCTTACGGATAAAAAAGAAGATATCAACTCTATTTTAGACATCAAAAAAGGGGAGGTTTTGGTAAGTCTTCAGTCAAAAAATGAGTATCCGAACTATTATGTGAGAAACATCAAAAACAGAAAAGCACCGGTTCAGATTACAGATTTTGAAAATCCGTTTAAGAAGATTGCGAACATTCATAAAGAAGTTATCAAATATAAAAGAGAAGACGGCTTGGAGCTTTCGGGGACTCTTTATTTGCCTGTAGGATATGATATGAAGAAGAAAGAGAAACTTCCGATGATTATGTGGGCTTATCCTGCTGAGTATAAAGATAAAAGTAGTGCCGGACAAACAACAGCTAACCCGAACGAATTTACTTTTCCGCATTATGGTTCTCCAATTTATTGGGTAACTCGTGGTTATGTGGTATTGGACGATGCCGCTTTTCCGATTGTGGGTGAAGGAGATGAAGAGCCAAACGATACGTTTATTGAGCAATTAGTGTCCAACGCTAAAGCAGCTATTGATGCGGTAGATAAGTTAGGTTATATTGACAGAAATCGAGTAGCTGTTGGAGGTCACTCGTATGGGGCTTTTATGACGGCCAACTTGCTTACGCATTCTGATTTGTTTGCTGCCGGAATTGCCAGAAGTGGAGCTTATAACCGTACATTAACTCCGTTTGGCTTCCAGAGTGAAGAAAGAAATTATTGGGAAGTTCCTGAAGTTTATAACCAAATGTCTCCGTTTATGCATGCCGATAAAATGAAAACTCCGCTGCTATTAATCCACGGAAATGACGATAACAACTCAGGAACGTTCACTATGCAAAGTGAAAGATATTTCAATGCGTTGAAAGGATTTGGAGCTCCTGCTCGTTTGGTATTATTGCCAAAAGAGTCGCATGGATATTCAGCTAAGGAAAGTATTCTTCATGTGCTTTGGGAACAAGATCAATGGCTCGAGAAATATGTAAAAAACAGAGAAGCAAAGAAATAA
>CAYZBA010000077.1:0-8287 GCA_964476555.1 uncultured Flavobacterium sp. | reverse complement strand
ATGTAGGAGATGCTTTAGAAGTAAAATATTTGGGGATTGACCCTAAAACCAAAAAGCCAAAAGTATCGAGAAAAGCTTTGTTGCCAAGACCTCCGAGAGAGGAGAAAAAATAAAAATTAGTTATAAAAAAACTGCCTTGAAAAAGGCAGTTTTTCAGGACGTTACAATAGGTTAAATATTGTTTTTTTATTTCTTATTGTGAATTGATAAGTTTAATTTCTTAGGTGAAGATTCAAAACATATGACCTTTAAGTCAGTTTTTTTAAACACGAGAAATTATCTTCGAAGGTTTTGAAGAAGATTAGAATTTTAAAATCAATTTTCGGCAACCGTAAATGGACAATTATTGGAAACAAAATATCAAGGTCCATTTTTCCTTAATGTTTATTATTTTACTGTTAATTATCCGCCTACATCTATAGATTTGAAGTAATCTTTAAACTGCCTTGAAAAAGGCAGTTTTTTTATATAATAGTATCAATAGCATTTTCTACGACTTCATATACTCTGTCAAGTTGCTCATTAGTAATTACATAAGGAGGTAGGATGTAAACAATATTCCCGACAGGTCTTAAGATAATTCCGTTTTCGATAAAAAAGTTATAGAGCTTTTGTCTGAAGCCTCCGTAATAGCTTTCTGTAGTGTCTCGTTTGATTTCGAAAGCTAAAATCACTCCTAAAGTTCGGATGTTTTTTACTTTTGGATGTGATTCTAAGTGCTTAGCAAATTCACCATGTTTCTGATGAATCCGCTTGAGATTTTGTTGCATTTCAGAAGTTTGAAGTATTTCAAGGCTTGTTAGAGCTGCTGCACACCCCACAGGATTTGCGGTAAAAGTATGTCCGTGAAAAAGCGCTTTATTGATGTCATCATCATAAAAAGCATCATAAAGTTCTTGCGTGAAAGTCGTAATTGCCATCGGGACGGTTCCTCCGGTAAGTGCTTTTGACAAACACATCATATCCGGATTTTCGGCAAGATAATCACAAGCGAAGTTTTTTCCGGTTTTACCAAAGCCTGTCATCACTTCGTCAGCAATGGTGAAGACATGATTTTCTTTGCAAAGTCGGATTATTTTATCCAAAACCTCGGGCTCATACATCACCATTCCGGCTGCTCCCAAAACCAAAGGCTCAAAAATAAAAGCAGCAAACTCTTGTGTTTTGAGATGTTTTTCTAATTCCGAAAGCGATTTTTCTTCATTTCCTTTTGTAGGAACAGGAATTCGAACGACTTCGATAAGCGAACCCTTGAAAGCTTCGGTAAAAAACGAAATTCCGCTTGCTGCCATAGCGCCAAAAGTGTCTCCGTGAAAAGCATCTTCGAAAGCCAGAATTTTCGTACGTTTTTCTCCTTTGTTATAGAAGTATTGCAAAGCTACTTTTAAAGCCACTTCGACAGCGGTTGAACCGTTATCAGAATAGAAGATTTTCTTTTGGTTTTTGGGTAAAATCTCCATCAATTTTTCAGAAAGCAAAACGGCAGGTTCATGAGTAAAACCTCCGAACAACACATGTTCGAGTGAAGTGAGTTGCTTGTAAATAGCATCGGCAATTTGTGGGTTGCTATGTCCATAAGGATTCACCCACCACGAAGCAATTGCATCGATATATTCTTTTCCGTTTTCGTCCCAAAGCAAAGCATCTTTGCCTTTCACGATAGCGATATGGTCATCAAAAAGTTTGTGTTGTGTATAAGGATGCCAGTTGTGTTTTTTGTCTCTTTCTGAAAGATTCATGGTTTTGTTAATTTCAGGTTTATGAGGTTTTTAGATTTTCCTCAAACTTATCCGCATAATAGCGAACTACATTTTTATCGAAATAAGGTTCAGGCTCTATATTCCCTAAATGGTTTATTCCGGTTTTGGTAAGGATAATATCTTCGGTAGCCGGATTTTTTTCTCCGTTAAAAACAATCCCGAAGATGTCTAAACCTTTAGCTTTTAAAGCTTCAATCGTGAGTAAAGTATGGTTAATGCTACCCAAATAATGTCTGGAAACTACCACAATTTTATAATCCGGCTGAATCAAATCTAAAATGGTATTGTTTTGATTGAGTGGAACGTAAAGTCCGCCTGCTCCTTCGATAACCAAATGATTTTTCGTTTTCGGTTCTTTGATTTTCTTTAAATCAATGGTGATTCCGTCCAATTCCGCTGAATAGTGAGGGCTGGCGGGAGTGGTGAGGTTATAAGCACTTTCGTGAAAGACACTCGTGCTGTTTGAAATCAGTTTTTTGACTTTATCAGAATCGGAATTATCTAAATCGCCCGATTGAATAGGCTTCCAGTAATCTGCTTGGAGTGCTTCTGTAAAAATGGCTGAAACTATGGTTTTTCCTACGTCGGTTCCGATTCCTGTGATAAAAAATTTCATAATTCTTTTTTGAGTGCTGAAGTGAGTTCATGGAGTTTTTCCATAAAGTCTGCTACAAATTTTTTTGTTTCTTTTTTCGGTATTTTTCTGTATTCGAGTTGCTCTAACAGCTGTGCTAATTCCGTACTTTCGATTTGACGGAACATAGGCAACATTCTATGAGCGGTTTCAGAAAGTTTATCGAGATTTCCTATGTTGTTTTGGAGTTCTTCGCTATTGGTTTTTGTGCTTTCTAAAAATACAGCAACGATGTTTTTAACAGCCTCTTTGTCGTCTCCGACAAATTGTTTGAGGGGATTCAAATCATAGAGCTTTTCTTCTGATACAGTTTCGATGGGTTTTGGGAGTGATTCTGGAGCTTTTTTTTCTTTAAAGATGAATTCCATCACTTGAAGAATTTCATCCATACGTACGGGTTTGCCTACGAAATACGTAAATCCTTTAGCGATAAAGTCTTCAGGTGAAGAGTCTCTTTTTCCCGAAAGAGCAACTACCGGAATATTTTTGATTTCCGGCTTTTGATGATTTCTGATTTTTTCCACTAATACATAGCCGCTCTTTTTCGGCATTTGAATATCCGTAAAAATCAAATCGAAATCTTCTTGTAGAAGTAGAGGAATCACTTTGGTAGCATCGTTGAGAGTAGTAAGTTGAAATGGGTAGTTTTCGAAAAGCGCTTCCATAAGCGATAGTTGAATGCTGTCGTCATCTACCAAAATGATTTTCTTACCTTTTAGGAATTCGGTATCGATTTGAACGGATTCTTGTTTGGGTTTTTTGCTTGAATTGTCTTTTTGGAAAGGTAGAATTAAAGAGAACAACGAACCTTTACCTTTTTCACTTTTGATTTCGATATTTCCGCCTAGGAGTTCTGCCATGCGTTTTGAAATCGTAAGCCCAAGACCTGTTCCGCCAAACTGTTTTTCGATATCGGAATGAGCTTGTGTAAACTCTTCAAACACAATATTTTGTTCTTCTTGAGTCATTCCGATTCCCGTGTCTTCGACTTCTATTACCAAATTTTCGTTTACTTTTTTACCGGAGATTTTTACGTGTCCTGTTGGGGTAAATTTAATCGCATTAGCCGTTAAGTTAGTGAGAATCTGTTTGATGCGATAAGGGTCGGAAACCAAATCTGTGTCCAATCTGTCATCAACAGTATATAAGAGCACAATACCCTTGTCTGAGGCACTTTTCTTTAAGACATTGAAAACGTTTTCAATCAACTCTTTAGGATTGAAGCCTACTTTCTCAATTTTGATTTTATCGTTTTCGAGTTTAGAGAAGTCTACTAAATCATTTACCAAGTTTAGAATATAGTCACTCGAATGAGAGATGTTGCTGACATATTGAGCTTGGGTTTCGTTAAGCGGAGTTTTTTTCAACAAATCCGAAAAGCCAAGAATAGAACCCAAAGGTGATTGCATGTCATGTGTTACCGTAGCCAAGAGCATAGTTTTGCTTCGCAGAAGGGCATTGTTTTCTCGATTGAGCGCTTCGAGTTTGTCGCGGTAGTTTTGTTGTTTAGTCAAATCTTTCAAGATGATAGAACCAAAAGTGAGGAGCAAGAAAACTCCCGCTACACCTAACCAAAGCAGCACTTGAGTGGTTCTTTCCATATCTTGTTCTCTTCGAAAAACTTCCGCATAAGTGTTCTCGAAAATTTCTTTTTCGATAGAGGACAAGAGGTATCTAATCTTATTTGACAAAAACAAGTTTTCGTTATATAACGCTCGTTCCTTTTTCTGGAGTTCTCGTTTAAGCTTGTATTCTTGAGTAATTAAATCAGAGAGCTTTTTGTCTGAGAACAAAAGAATTTCTTCGTCTTTAACTTGTAATCTGCTGAGAGAATCCAACTGTTTTGCCGGGATGATTTCTGAGATGAATTCACGGAATTCCTTATAAGCTGTTCCGGACGGATTAGTGATTTTTCGAGCATTCTTACGCAGGGAATCTCGAGCTTTTGCAATTTCTTTTTTGGCATTCTCGAAGCCAATTTCACTGTTATATTGGTGGTTCAGTACTCTGATTTTTGCGACACTTTCTTTTTTCTTAGCCAAAAGCATAGCGATAGAATCCAGCCGAATGTCATGACTTTCGCTGTGAAAACCTTTGAGGTGTTGCATTTTTTGGATGGCACTATCAATCATTTGATTGTAGTGTTGAAAGCCTTTTTCTGAAGCAAGAAGGTCAAAATGTCTGCCGGAGGTTTCGGCTTCATAAAGCGTAGCCAAGGCATCGCTCAGGCCTATGAGAAGTTGGTTTTGCGTACTGAGCTCTTCTCTAGGTTGGTTGGCTTTCAGGATTTCGTTATAAAGAAAAGCAATCGAAGCCGATCCCACTAAAAATAGCAGGATGTATCCGATGATGACTTTTGCTTTTACCGACTTTGATTTTTTGCTCAAAATAACCTGTTGTAAAGGGGTGAGAATTCAAATTACAACAAATTTACGGAAAAATTTTGCCAGGATTGAGAATATTATTAGGGTCAAACAGATTTTTTATTCCTTTCATCAAATTCATCTGAATAGGATTGAAGGCGATGTCCATGTAGTTGCGTTGTACAAATCCAATTCCGTGCTCTCCCGAAAGGGTTCCTTTTAGCGAGACGGTAAGTTCGAAAATCTCTCGAATTCCTTTGGGAACCTCGGTTTTCCAATTTTCATCAGACATATTTCCCTTTACGATATTGATATGCAGATTACCGTCGCCGGCATGGCCATAACAAATCGATTGAAAGCCGTATTTTTTTCCGATGGTTTTCACTCCTTGAAGTAATTTTGGGAGCTCATATCGCGGCACTACCGTATCTTCTTCTTTGTAAACCGAATTGCTTTTTACGGCTTCGCCTACTGCTCTACGGAGCTTCCACAAGGTGTTTTTTTGTTCTTCGGTATCGGCAAAAAGGATTTCGTCTGTATTGAATTTTTCTAAAACTTGAACAATCTTCTCGGCCTCTTCAAACAAGACATCAGGGTTGTTTCCGTCTACTTCGATGAGCAAATGTGCCTGAACTTCGGGTTTGATGTCAAGCGAAGCTTCGATATATTTCATCGTCCAGTCGATAGCATCACGTTCCATAAACTCCAAAGCACTCGGGGTGATTCCGGCTCTAAAGATTTCAGCAACCGCTTCACAAGCTTGTTCTGCCTGAAAAAACGGAACCAACATCAAAATGTTATACTTGTTTTCCGGCAGGAGTTTCAATACGATTTTGGTAATGATTCCAAGGGTTCCTTCGCTTCCTACGAGCAGTTGTGTGAGGTTGTAACCGGTAGAATTTTTGAGTGTATTGGCTCCTGTCCAGATGATTTCTCCTGTTGGGAGAACTACTTCAAGATTTAACACGTAATCTTTTGTAACACCATATTTTACGGCTCTAGCCCCACCTGAATTTTCGGCAACATTGCCTCCGATAAAGCAACTTCCGCGACTGCTTGGGTCAACAGGGTAGAAGAGGCCTTTTTCTGACACAGTTTCTTGTAAAACCTGAGTAATTACAGCGGGTTCTACGGTGACTTGAAGGTTTTTTTCGTCTATTTCGATGATTTGATTTAATCGCTCTAGCGAAAGGCCAATCCCTCCGAAAACCGAAAGAGCACCTCCACTGAGGCCTGTTCGAGCTCCGATAGGAGTTACGGGAATTTTATGCTGGTTGGCCAACTTCAGAATTTCTGAAATTTCTTGAGCAGATTGAGGCTTTACCACAACCTGAGGCGGAAACGAAAGGTCTTCGGTTTGGTCGTGAGAATAGTCTAATAGTGTGTCTTGGTCTGTAAAAACAAATGGACGGGTTACAATCTTTTGTAATTCGTCTAGAACAGCCTCAGAAATCATTGTTATGGTCGTCTTTTTACGTAATTTTTAAGGTATTCTCCTTTAGGGGTTCCGTGGTCAAAAGAGCTAAACTTTACTAATCCTCGGGTTTGTTTTCTGGCTTCTTCGTTAGTGAATCCTTCGTATTCTATACGATAAATAGCTGAAAACAACTTTGCTCTACCGGTTCCGTGAGTACAGTGAATCACAACTGGGTAGTTGTCAGGGTTGTCCATTACTTCTAGGAATTTTTCAACCGTTTCATCATTTGGAACCTGAGGAGTCGGAATATTGATATATTGTACGCCCTTGATTTTCTCTACAGCCAATTTCTCGGCTGTGATGTCTTCGCCTTTTTCCGGATTCAAAATCGTATCGTTGGTGCCCGGCATTCGCAAGTCAATAACTGTTTTGATTTTGTATTTATTACAAAAATCTTCGATTTTGTCGGGCGGGATAGCAGCAGTTTTGTATACTTTACCTTCGCTAATGATGTCTAAGTTGTTGTTGAAATGCATTTTATAGACATAAGAGCCTACAAAATAAAGCACCATAACACTTAGCAATCCGATGATAATCTTTTTCATAACTTTTTAGTTTTGGGAGGTTAATCGTTTATCAATAATTCTGTTGAAATAGTCTTGTACGAAAGCTTTGCAGGCCAATTCCAAGTCGTTCATTTCTTGATTTCTTTTTCCAATGAGATTTACTTCGAGGCCTACGTCGTCTTTGTCATAAAATCCTACAGCATTTTTACCATCAAAGGCACAAATATAGTTTCCTTTTCCAAAAAAGTAGTTATTATTTGCATAACTTATTAAAAAAGGTTCCTCTTTTTCACTAAAAAGGCTACGTCCCCAACTGCGGAAAGGTTTTTCATATCCTATAATATCCATGATAGTAGGGTAGATATCAATGTGTTGTGCAAAGTCGTTGTTTTCGCCTATAAATTTTCCGTCTGGAGAAAAAATCAAAATAGGAACGGCTCTTTTGTTCAGAATTTTGGTGTAATAATCATAATAAACTTGGTTACAGTGGTCTGCTGTGATGATAAAGATAGTGTTTTCATACCAATCTGACTTTTTGATTTGGTTGAAAAATTCTCTCAAGGCGTTATCGCTATAGCCTATACATTTGTGGATAGGCACATAACCTTTAGGGAATTTCCCTTCGTATTGTCTGGGTATGTTGTATGGCTCGTGTGACGAAGTCGTAAAGTGAGCAGCAAAAAACGGTTCTTTTTTCTCATCCAAAACACGCCCCATGAACTTAAAGAAAGGCTCATCCCAAATCGCCCAAGTACCGTCAAAATCAGCATCGTTGTTGTATTCGGTTTTTCCGTAATAATGGTCGAAACCTAGAATTTGAGCAAATCCCGAAAAGCCCATAGAACCATTTGGAGCACCGTGGAAAAATGAAGTATCATAGCCTTCTGACTTCAAAATTGAGACAAGGGACTCAATATTTTGATTCGGATAAGGCGAAGAAGTGAAAGCATCTTTAAAAGAGGGAATTCCAGCCAAAATTGATGACATTCCGTGAATAGACTTATACCCGTTTGCATAAGCATTGGTAAAAATATAGCTGTGTTGAGCTAATGAATCGAGGAAAGGAGTGAAGCTCTCGTAGTTTTCAATTGGGCTGTTTTTGTTGAAAGCCCCGATGTATTCACGACCGAAACTTTCCATAATGAAAACCACTACATTTGGTCTTGATTTAGGATTTCCGGTATATTGTTTTATCGGTTTTACTTGTTGTTGAATTACGTCTTCTGATACCAAATTCACTTTTTTAAAGCTGGTTTTTCCGATAGTTCTCATAATACAAAAAGGCGTATTGAGGACGATGTCGGCATGAACCGCTTTTTTTACGTGTTTGTTGGCATCTACCAAGTTGATAGGTCGAGTCGTTTTTTTGAAATCACCACCTCGAGCACCACCTACTCCGATAACACCAATGACTATAATCCCTAAAAGAGAACTTATAGAGTATTTGATTGGATGTTGACCTCTTATGTAGTCTACCCTAACTTTTTTGTAGAGGTAAATCCAGAGCCAAGCCATAGCAAAAAACAACACGAAAACATACCAATAAT
>CAYZBA010000076.1:0-8294 GCA_964476555.1 uncultured Flavobacterium sp. | reverse complement strand
TAAAACCAAATTTAGGCACACGTCTTTGAAGTGGCATTTGTCCTCCTTCAAAACCAATTTTCTTAGAGTATCCAGAACGAGACTTAGCTCCTTTGTGTCCTCTTGTAGAAGTTCCTCCTTTACCAGAACCTTCTCCTCTACCTACTCTTTTATTTTGGTTGTGTACCGAACCTGTTGCAGGCTGTAAGTTACTTAAGTTCATAACTAATTTTGTTATTATTTAGTCTCTTCTACAGAAACTAAGTGATTAACTTTCTTTACCATTCCAAGGATAGTAGGAGTCGCTTCGTGCTCTACTACCTGACCTATTCTATGAAGTCCTAATGATTCCAAAACCAATTTCTGAGTTTTTGGACATTTGATTTGGCTTCTTACTTGTGTTACTTTAATTTTTGCCATAATCTCTCGAATTAACTTTTAAACACTTTCTCTAAAGAAATTCCTCTTTGTTTCGCAACAGTAACAGCACTTCTCATTTGCAATAATGCGTCAAAAGTAGCTTTTACCACATTGTGAGGATTAGAAGAACCTTGAGATTTTGACAACACATCGTGAATTCCTACTGACTCTAATACAGCACGTACAGAACCACCAGCAATTACTCCGGTACCTGTAGATGCAGGCATCAAATAAACACGAGCACCACCAAATTTACCTAATTGCTCATGAGGAATTGTTTTGTTGTGTAAAGGTACACGAACTAAGTTCTTTTTAGCATCCTCAACAGCTTTAGCAATTGCTTCAGAAACATCTTTAGATTTTCCTAAACCATGTCCAACCACTCCGTTTTCGTCACCTACAACAACAACAGCAGAAAAGCCAAAAGCTCTGCCTCCTTTTGTAACCTTTGTAACACGGTTTACACTCACCAAACGGTCTTTAAGTTCAAGACCTCCCGGTTTTACTGATTCTATATTTTTATATTTATAAGACATACTACAATTAGAATTTAAGTCCGGCAGTTCTAGCTCCGTCTGCCAATGATTTTACACGTCCGTGATACAGATAACCTCCTCTATCAAAAGCCACTTTTTCAATTCCTGCTTTAAGGGCTTTCTCTCCGATTACTTTACCTACTTGTGCTGCAATCTCAACAGCAGTACCTTTTACTCCGGCAAGTTCTTTATCTCTTGAAGAAGCCGCTGCTAACGTAATACCTTTGGTATCATCTATAATTTGAGCATAGATTTCTTTATTACTTCTGAATACAGACAATCTAGGCATAGATGCAGTACCTCTAACGGTTTTTTTAATTCTTAGCTTAATACGCTGTCTTCTCTCAACTTTTGTTAATGACATAATCTTCTATTTTTAAGCTGATTTACCTGCTTTTCTTCTTAATTCTTCTCCTACAAACTTAACTCCTTTTCCTTTGTAAGGCTCAGGTTTTCTGAAGCTTCTAATTTTAGCAGCAATGTGCCCTAGAAGTTGTTTATCAAAAGAAGATAGTTTAATAATCGGGTTTTTTCCTTTTTCAGAAATGGTCTCTACTTTTACTTCAGGAGCAACCTCCAACACGATGTTGTGAGAAAATCCTAAAGCCAAGTCTAATTTCTGACCTTGATTTGAAGCTCTGTAACCAACTCCTACCAATTCCAATTCTTTAGTAAACCCTTCTGATACTCCGATAATCATATTGTTGATAAGAGCACGGTATAAACCATGTTTAGCTCTTTCTACTTTATTATCAGATGAACGTTCAACAATTACTTGATCGTTTTCCACTTTAATGGTAACGTCAGAGTATTCTTGTTTTAACTCTCCTAATTTCCCTTTAACTGTAATGATTCCATCTTTAATATCTACTGTTACTCCAGACGGAATTGTTACCGGATTTTTACCTATTCTTGACATTTCTTAAAGTCTTTTTTGGTTAGTAAACATAACAAATTACCTCTCCACCTATATTCAACTGTTTTGCTTTCTTTCCGGTCATAAGTCCTTTAGAAGTAGAAACAATAGCTATTCCAAGTCCGTTAAGAATTCTTGGAAGATCGGCAGAACTAGCATACTTACGTAAACCTGGTTTACTAATTCTTTGAATATCTCTGATTACAGACTCTTTAGTATCTTTATCATACTTAAGAGCAATCTTGATAGTACCTTGAACAGTGTTATCCTCAAACTTGTAGCTTAGGATATATCCTTGTTCAAATAAAATTTTAGTGATTTCTTTTTTTAATTTTGACGCTGGAACTTCAACCACTTTGTGGTTCGCTCTTGCAGCATTTCTAATTCTTGTTAAGAAATCAGCAATAGGATCTGTATACATATTTATCAATTTGCGGTAACAGTATTCCGCAGGCACCACACCTGCCGAACTTGAAACCAATTAAACTCTAATTTTTACCAACTTGCTTTTTTAACTCCAGGGATTAATCCTTGGTTAGCCATCTCTCTGAATGTTACACGAGAAATACCAAACTGACGCATATATCCTCTTGGTCTTCCTGTTAACTTACAACGATTGTGAAGGCGAACTGGTGAGGCATTTTTAGGAAGTTTTTGAAGAGCTTCGTAGTCTCCTGCTTCTTTTAATGCTTGTCTTTTAGCAGCATATTTTGCAACTAATTTTTCTCTTTTCACCTCACGGGCTTTCATTGATTCTTTAGCCATGTCTTAATTCTTTTTAAAAGGTAAACCTAGTTCTGTTAACAATGCTTTCGCTTCTTTGTCTGTTTTTGCAGTAGTTACAAAAGTAATATCCATACCTGCAATCTTATTAACTTTGTCAATATTGATTTCAGGAAAAATGATTTGCTCTGTAATACCCAATGTATAGTTCCCTCTACCATCAAAACCAGTAGCTTTAATTCCTTGGAAATCTCTAACACGTGGCAAAGAAGCAGTAATCAGACGATCTAAGAATTCATACATACGATCCCCTCTTAGGGTCACTTTTGCACCAATCGGCATACCTTTTCTAAGTTTAAAAGACGCTACGTCTTTTTTAGAAACAGTAGGCACGGCTTTTTGTCCGGAAATTTTCGTAAGCTCGTCCACAGCATACTCGATAAGTTTTTTGTCTGAAGTGGCAGCACCAACTCCACGGCTCAAAACGATTTTCTCAAGTTTAGGAACTTGCATTACGTTTTTATATCCGAACTCTCCTTTTAAAGCAGAGATAACTCTGTCTTTATATTCCTGTTTTAATCTTGGTATATAAGTCATCACTATAATACTTGATTAGATTTTTTTGAAAATCTTACTTTTTTATCACCCTCCATTTTGAATCCTACTCTTGTTGGCTGTTTGGTTTTTTTGTCAACCAAAGCCACGTTAGATACATGGATAGGCGCTTCTTTTTTCACAATACCTCCTTGAGGGCTGCTAGCACTCGGTTTGGTATGTTTTGAAACCACGTTAACACCTTCTACGATCACTTTGTTTTTATCAGGAAAAACTTTTACGATTTTTCCTTCAGCACCTTTATGATCTCCGGCTATAACTTTTACTAAATCTCCTGATTTTACTTTTAACTTTGTCATCATTATAAAAATTAAAGCACTTCAGGTGCTAATGATACAATTTTCATGAATTGTTTTTCACGAAGTTCTCTGGCTACAGGTCCGAATACACGTGTCCCTCTCATCTCTCCCGCTGCATTCAAAAGAACACAAGCATTGTCGTCAAAACGAATATATGAACCATCTGCTCTACGTACTTCTTTTTTAGTACGCACTACAACTGCAGTTGATACAGCACCTTTTTTAACGTTTCCGGTTGGCGTTGCATCTTTAATAGATACTACAATTTTATCTCCAACAGAGGCATAACGACGTTTTGTTCCTCCCAACACACGGATAGTCAAAACTTCTTTTGCTCCGGTGTTATCTGCTACTTTTAATCTTGATTCTTGCTGTACCATAATTACTTAGCTCTTTCAATGATTTCAACTAATCTCCAACGTTTGGTTTTACTCAAAGGACGTGTTTCCATAATCCTTACAGTATCCCCAATGTTACAATCATTTTTCTCATCGTGTGCAACATATTTCTTTGTTTTCAACACGAATTTACCATATAATGGGTGTTTGATTTTTTTAGTCTCAGCTACAACAATAGATCTCTCCATTTTGTTGCTGGTAACCACACCTATTCTCTCTTTTCTTAAATTTCTTTTTTCCATTTTTAGCGTAATTACAATTATTGTAACTCTCTTTTGGTAAGTTCCGTAGCAACTCTAGCGATACTTCTTCTCACCGATCTGATTTGTAACGGATTCTGAATCGGAGAAACGGCGTGAGTTGACTTTAATTCGGCATAGGTTTTTCTAAGCTGAGCAAGTTGTTCTTGCAATTCAGCAACCGACAGATTCTTAATTTCTGATTGTTTCATAACTTTTGATTTTATGCCTCGTAATCTCTGGCAATAACAAATTTAGTTTTCACAGGAAGTTTTTGAGCCGCTAGTCTAAGAGCTTCTTTAGCTACAGATAGAGGCACACCTCCTACTTCAAACATAATTCTTCCCGGTTTAACCACAGCAACCCAGTGCTCAACAGCACCTTTACCTTTACCCATACGAACCTCAAGAGGTTTTTTAGTAATTGGCTTATCTGGAAAAATTTTAATCCACAACTGACCTTCTCTTTTCATATAACGAGTAGCAGCGATACGAGCAGCCTCAATTTGACGAGAAGTAATAAATACAGAATCTAACGCTTTTATACCAAACATTCCGTTTGAAAGTTCATGACCTCTTTGAGAGATCCCTTTCATTTTACCTTTCTGTACCTTACGGTATTTCGTTCTTCTTGGTTGTAACATTTTCTTGTTTCAATTAAAAAATTATTACTTTCTTTTACGAGCAGGTCTTCCTGAAGGTCTGTTTTCTTTAGAAGCCCCTCCTGCTTTAGATTGTTTTTTATCCATACCTACAAGCGGAGAAAGGTCTCTTTTTCCATAAACTTCACCTTTCATGATCCATACTTTGATACCCATTCTACCATAAGTAGTATGAGCCTCTGCCAAAGCATAATCGATATCTGCTCTGAAAGTAGACAAAGGAATACGTCCTTCTTTGAAAGTCTCAGAACGAGCCATCTCTGCACCGTTCAAACGACCTGAAATCATCACTTTAATACCTTCAGCATTCATACGCATTGCAGCCGCAATAGCCATTTTAATAGCTCTTCTGTATGAAATTCTGCTTTCGATTTGACGAGCGATGCTGTTCGCAACTAAAAACGCATCTAACTCAGGACGTTTAATTTCAAAGATGTTAATTTGAACTTCTTTGTCTGTAATCTTCTTAAGCTCCTCTTTCAACTTGTCTACCTCCTGACCGCCTTTACCAATAATGATACCAGGACGAGCCGTGGTGATAGTAACGGTTACAAGTTTAAGAGTTCTCTCGATGATTATTTTTGATACACTAGCCTTTGATAAACGAGCATGGATATACTTTCTGATTTTGTAATCCTCAGCGATCTTATCGCCGTAATCATTTCCACCATACCAGTTTGAGTCCCATCCTCTGATGATACCAAGTCTATTTCCTATTGGATTTGTCTTTTGTCCCATACTGTTTATTAATTGCTTTGTGTATTATTACTTGCTCCAAGCACGATTGTTACGTGATTAGAACGTTTTCTGATTCTATGTGCTCTACCTTGTGGTGCAGGGCTAAGTCTTTTTAGCATCATTCCTCCATCCACTTTGATTTCTTTTACGAAAAGACCCGCTTCTTCAATGCTAGCGTCTTCGTTTTTAGCCTGCCAGTTAGCAATAGCCGAAAGTAATAACTTCTCAACTCTTCTAGATGCTTCTTTTTGGCTAAATCTCAATATATTAAGAGCATTCTCTACCTTCTGACCTCTTACCAAGTCTGCCACCAAACGCATTTTTCTAGGCGAAGTAGGGCAGTTATTCAACTTTGCAAAAGCAATTTGCTTATTCGCTTCTTTTCTAGCTTCTGCTGCTTCTCTTTTACGAACTCCCATAACTTACTTTATTTTTTACCTTTATTTTTAGCTCCAGCGTGACCTCTAAAAGATCTTGTCGGAGAAAACTCACCTAATTTATGTCCTACCATATTCTCTGTTACATAAACAGGAACAAACTGACGACCATTGTGAACCGCAATGGTTTGACCAACAAAATCAGGAGTAATCATAGAAGCTCTTGACCAAGTTTTTACAACAGCCTTGTTGCCTTTTTCGATATTTTCCTGAACTTTCTTTTCTAATTTATAATGAACGAAAGGTCCTTTCTTTAATGAACGTGCCATATCTTATTATTTCTTTCTACGTTCTACAATATACTTATTCGTAGGATTAGCCTTAGCACGGGTTCTGTAACCTTTAGCCGGCATACCTTTTCTTGAACGAGGATGACCTCCTGATGAACGTCCTTCACCACCTCCCATTGGGTGATCAACAGGGTTCATTGCAACAGCTCTTGTTCTCGGTCTTCTACCCAACCATCTTGAACGTCCTGCTTTTCCCGAAACAATCAACTGGTGATCTGAGTTAGATACGGCTCCAATTGTAGCCATACAAGTAAGCAGAATCAATCTTACTTCACCTGAAGGCATTTTAATGGTTGCATATTTACCATCTCTTGCAATCAATTGCGCAAATGTTCCCGCAGAACGAGCAATGATAGCCCCTTGACCAGGACGCAATTCGATACAAGAAATTACAGTTCCCAAAGGAATTTTAGCAAGAGGCATTGCATTTCCGATTTCTGGAGTTGCATCTTCCCCTGACACTACGGTTTGACCTACCTTTAAACCGTTTTGAGCTACAACATAAGATTTTGCTCCATCAGCATACGCCAACAAAGCAATAAAAGCTGTTCTGTTCGGATCGTACTCGATTGATTTAACTGTAGCAGGAACCCCTACTTTAGCTCTTTTGAAATCAATAATACGATACTTTTGTTTGTGACCACCGCCCATGTAACGCATGGTCATCTTTCCTTGACTATTTCTACCTCCTGAACTTTTTTTCGGTGCTAGCAAGCTACGCTCCGGCTTATCAGTCGTAATGGCGTCAAAACCATTCACAACTCTAAAACGCTGGCCCGGGGTAATAGGTTTTAATTTTCTAACTGACATTTTAGTCCTTACGTTTTATTAGATATTAGTATATAAATCTATTGTTTCTCCTTCTTTTACCTGAACAAAAGCTTTTTTATAAGCACCTGTTTTAGCGGTAATAAGTCCGTTTTTAGTATATTTAGTAGAACGGTTCGCTCTACTGATACTCGTATTCACACTTACAACAGAAACACCATAAGCTTGCTCAATCGCTTTTTTAATTTGGATTTTGTTAGCTTTTTTATCTACAACAAATCCGTAACGATTCAAAGTTTCGCTTTCTCGGGTAACTTTTTCTGTAAGAATAGGTTTAATTATAGTACTCATCACTTCGATTATTTACTTAAATTCTCTTCAATTCCCTCTAAAGAACCCTCTAAAAGCACTAAACTATTTGCATTCAAAATAGCATAAGTGTTTAATTCTGAGTTAGTTACAACATTAGAAGCTTTCAAATTGCGAGACGACAAATATACATTTTTATTTGAATCTCCCAACACAAACAAAGATTTTTTATTCTCTAACCCTAAAGCTTTCAAAACGTTAATGAAATTTTTAGTGCTTGGAGTATCAAAATCAAAGTTCTCTAATACGATTACATTTCCTTCAGCTGCCTTAGCACTTAAAGCTGACTTACGAGCCAAACGCTTAAGGTTTTTGTTCAATTTGAAAGAATAACTTCTCGGTCTTGGCCCGAACACTGTTCCCCCTCCTTTAAACAAAGGACTTTTTACACTTCCTGCACGAGCTGTACCTGTACCCTTTTGTTTTTTAATCTTACGAGTACTTCCTGCTACCTCATTTCTCTCTTTCGATTTATGAGTACCTTGTCTTTGGTTAGCCAAATATTGTTTAACATCCAAGTAAACAGCGTGTTTGTTTGGCTCTATTCCGAAAACCGAATCAGACAGTGTTACTGTTCTTCCGGTTTCTTTACCGCTGATATTTAAAACTTTTACTTCCATTACTTCTGAATGATTACATAAGAATTTTTGTGTCCCGGAACTGCTCCTTTCACAACAAGCAAATTCTTATCTTCAACAACTTTTAAAACTACAAGGTTTTGAACAGTTACATTTTTCCCTCCTGTTCTACCAGCCATACGCATACCTTTGAATACTCTAGAAGGATATGATGATGCTCCAACAGACCCTGGTGCTCTAAGACGGTTGTGCTGACCGTGTGTAGACTGACCTACCCCACCAAAACCGTGTCTTTTCACAACACCTTGAAAACCTTTTCCTTTAGAAA
>CAYZBA010000075.1:0-8322 GCA_964476555.1 uncultured Flavobacterium sp. | reverse complement strand
AAGTTGTCGGGGCATAATAAGCATAAATCCAATGACCTATTTTTTTGTTCTTCGGGTTCTTTTCTTCTTCCTGCTCTGTCTTTTCTTTTTCTTTCTTTTCACGAAGTTTTTTCTTTTCTACCAAAGTGTCCGACACTTCTTCTATTTCAGCTAATTCTGAATCGCTTATATTAGCTAAAGTAGCTGAATTTAACGGTTCAGAATCTGTTGTTTTTGTGTTTGAAGTCTCTGTATCAGACGGAACCTCTTTCATAAAATCATAATAACTCAAACTCTTTTTAGGTTTTTGAGTAGTGGCATGCGATTGACTCTTCGAATGAAAAGTTTTTGAGGCTGTACTTAGTGTATTCTCATTCGCCTTTTTGTCCTTCAAAATATCAATATCCGATTCTTCGTATTGTGAATTGGTATTGATTTGTGGGGTATCGGATTCATTTGAGTTACTGTGATACGAATCATGAACTACTTTATTGATAGGTTGAGTGGTAACCTCTGTTACAGAAGTAGCTTCATTGCAATCATTAGTAAGATAAGTAACCCAAAATCCTCCGAATAAGCCCGTAAGCAGACCGCTTCCGAACAACCAAAAAGCAATGAATCTTCGTTTTTTCTTACGGTCTAAATCACGTTGAATACCTTTCCACACATGGTCACCGGGAGTCAACTCATAGCCTTGGAGTTGGTCTTTGAAAACTTCTCCTATGTCTTTATTATTTTTCATGTATATGATAGCTTTGTTTGTCATTCATTATTTTTTGTTTCAAAATGACCTTAGCTCTATGAAGGTTCGATTTTGAAGTGCTTTCTGAAATTCGCAACATTTCTGCAATCTCTTTATGCGAATAATCATCTAACTGATACATGCAAAAAACCAGACGATACTGATGAGGCAGGTCTTGAATGAGTTTCAACAAATAATCAAGCGGAATGCTCTCTACATCTTCAACATCTACCGCGACATCTTCTTTGATATTCTCATTTAGAACCGAAAGATGAAGATTATCTTTATAAAGTGTAATGGCTTTGTTGATGGCAATTCTTTTCATCCAACCCTCAAAAGAACCTTTGAACTTATATTTTTTGATATTCGTAAAAATCTCAATGAATGTGTTATGCAGGTTGTCTTCTGCTTCGCTTTGATTACGGCAGTACTTCATACTCAAGGTAAAGAGCATCTTGCTGTACTTGTAGTACAGTTCCTCTTGTGCCCTTCGGTCTTGCTTGATGCACTTTTTTATAAGCTCTTCCAGATTCACTTTTACAGGTTTACGTTTAAAAATATCTTACTAGCAACACGTTATAATTAGCACTTTTCTCAGTTGGGGTAGCATTTCCGGTTTCAAAATCAATGGTCATCGCTTCGGAATTGCTCAGTTGAGTCGATGTCCAGTATCTCGCTGGAGTTATGTTGCCAAAACCTCCCAGATATAAATTTTCATACACTTCTCTCAGTTCGTCTTCTGTTGGTACAAACCAATTGCTTGCTAAGTTGCTTTGTAACAAGGCTTCTTTAGCAGCTACCGTTCCGTCATTAGCTTCAGTACACTGTTGCGGATTGCTATAATATCCACCCAAACTGTCATGGAAATTAGCTATTTTACAAGAATTATGATATCCGCTTCCGATGGCAGAACTGCTGACTCCAATTATTGAAGTATTACTACAACCCCACTGCAAAGCATTCAAACTAGTAGGGAGAACCTCCATATATCGCCAACCATTGTGATAGAACCCTTTGTCGTAAAATACGATTCCTTGTTGGCCTGTACTTCCGATAGCGTATTCTGTTTGAGACTCTAGCGATTTAAACAAATGCACTTTCTTACCACTCACCGGATGTTCAAATACGAAATTCTGTTCTGTATAGGATGTCACCTCCATATTGTGATTCCAAAACTCAGCCAATTCCGAATCGCCTTCGAGGTGAATATTGACATATAAATCGCTCTCAATATACAAAAATACCCAATTACCGTGAGTGATTGTCCCGTTATAATGAAAGGTCAACTCTCCTAAAGCATTCACTAAGAAGTGACCACTTGCATACGTATTGTCTTGATTGTCTTGGAAAAGTACTGTCCAAACAAAAGGAATGATTGCCTCCGGATCACAAAAGAAATACTCACACTCCCCTATCACACATTCCTGATAGCAAGCATCAATGGCCGCTTTCAGCTCTTCGTTGGAATTGATAGAAAACACACTTCCGTCTTCTAAAATTTTCGTAATCGGAAAACTCAGGCTGATGGATTGCCCTTCGGTCAAAGTTTCTAGCAGTTCGCTAAAATCCGAGTCATTAAAAACATCGTTTTGAGACAACAGCTCTTCGTTTACGTCATATACATTTATCACAAAAGGATAAACAAACTCCACACAAGTAGCCTCAGATTGCTCCCTAAAAACAACATCAAGCATGTCATATAGTTCAGTTCCTTTATAGATTAACTGCCCTTTGTTTTCATAAGGTTCGTATTCGCACGAAAAAGCAAACCAAGATAAAATAACCATCACCAATCCTTTTATTCTACTTTTCATACTTCAATAGTTTTAAGTTCGACTTCGTTTCTATTAGGTTAGTATGAAAAAGTCAAAAAGGTTGCGTGGAGATTTATTTTTTTCATAAAAAATCCCGATAGACTATCTACCGGGATTTCGTTAATAGTTGGTAACTGCTTAGTATTTTTTCATGAATTCTTCGGCTTTTTCTACCATCGAAGCCGTACCGCAGAAGAACGGTACTCTTTGGTGTAAGGATGTCGGTTGAATTTCTAAGATGCGTTTAAATCCGTCGGATGCTTTTCCTCCGGCTTGTTCAGCGATAAAGGCAAGCGGGTTACACTCATACAGCAAGCGCAATTTTCCGTTCGGGGCTTTAGCTGTTGGCGGATAAATATAAATTCCTCCTTTAAGCATATTTCTGTGGAAGTCTGCCACCAAGCTACCGATGTATCGAGAAGTATATGGTCTGTTACCTTCTTCGGCTTGGCAGTATTTCAAGTAATCTTTTACGCCTTGAGGGAACTGAAGATAGTTTCCTTCGTTAATCGAATAGATTTTTTCCTCTTCCGGGAATCTCATATTCGGGTGAGAGAGGTAGAAAGTTCCGATTGGCGGGTTCAGGGTGAATCCGTTTACACCGTAACCTGTAGTGTAAACAAGCATAGTCGAAGTTCCGTAGATGATATATCCGGCTGCTACTTGAGCGGTTCCGGGTTGGAGGAAGTCTTCCAAAGTCACCGGAGTTCCCACAGGAGTTACTCTACGGTAAACCGAGAAAATAGTTCCTACCGATACGTTTACGTCTATGTTTGACGAACCGTCTAGAGGGTCCATCAACAGCACGTATTTGTTGTCAAGATTTCCGTTTTTGTTGTGGATAGCGATAAAATCATCGTTCTCTTCTGAAGCGATTCCGCAAACAATCTCACGGTTTATAATGGTTTGAATAAAAACCTCATTAGCGTATACATCGAGTTTTTGCTGGGCTTCTCCTTGAATGTTCTCTGTCCCGACTGCTCCTGTGATGTCTACCAATCCGGCTTTGTTGACTTCGTGGTTTACCACTTTGGCAGCCAAACGAATCGAATTGATAATACGAGACAATTCTCCTGAAGAATATTTGAATTCCTCTTGTTTTTCGATGATAAACTCTCCGAGAGTTTTGGTTCTTTCTTGCATTGTTTCGGTTTAATTTTGTAGTTGTGGTGCAAATATCTGATTATTTTTGCAGATTTAAAACCCTAAAGGCTTTATAATTGATTTTTTTTAGATTATAATTGAAAAACCTAAAATACTTATAGAATTTACAGATTGGGTTATCAGGTTGACTTCGGATTTTTGTACTTTCGTAGGCTGAATTAACAATCAACAATCTATCTGATGAGAATCTTTAAATTCGGAGGGGCATCGGTAAAAGATGCCGAAGGAATCCAAAACGTATTCAACGTTCTACAACAAACTAATCCTACACCTGTATTAATTGTGGTTTCGGCTATGGGGAAAACCACTAATGCTCTGGAAGTTGTAGTCAAGAATTACTTCGAGCACCTCGACGAATTGGAGAAGTCGATTCAAATAGTGAGAGATTACCACTTTGAGATTATTAGTAAGTTGTTTGCAGATACCCATGCCGTGTATAGCGAAGTGGAGAATTACTTCTTTAAACTCAAGCAGTTTCTGGGGCATAACAAGTCTCCGAATTACAACTATGTATATGACCAAACCGTGAGCTTCGGAGAGATGATTTCGTCTGTGATTTTGTATCATTACCTGAAAGATCATGGTTTTGATTTGGATTGGCTCGATGCACGAAGCCTTATCAAAACCGATAACAACTATCGAGACGGAAACGTAAGTTGGGAGGCGTCGGGGAAACTGATATCCGAAAAGGTTCAGCAAAACAGAAACTATATTACTCAAGGTTTTTTAGGCTCTGATGAGAATAACTTCACTACCACTCTTGGTCGTGAAGGTTCTGATTACACGGCCGCTATTTTTGCGTATTGTTTGAATGCAGAAAGCGTGACGATTTGGAAAGACGTGGCCGGAGTGTTGAATGCCGACCCAAGATACTTCGAAAATGCTACCTTGCTCGAACAAATCTCTTATCGAGAAGCTATAGAATTGGCCTTTTACGGGGCTTCGGTTATTCACCCGAAGACCTTACAGCCCTTGCAACGTAAAGAGATCCCGTTTTTTGTGAAGTCCTTCTTGAACCCGGCTGAAAAAGGGACTTCTATCAGTAAAGGAGCCGACCTCATCCCCACCCTGCCTTGTTACATAGTGAAGAAGAACCAACACTTGATATCGGTTTCGTCTAAAGACTTTTCGTTTATTATGGAAGAAGGTATCAGCTTTATTTTTTCGCTTCTGCATAAATATAAAGCCAAAGTGCACCTGATTCAGAATTCAGCGATTAGTTTTTCGGTGTGTGTAGAGGACAAATTTTTCAATATCAGCAAGCTTTTAGAGGAACTTTCTGAGAAATTTGTCGTAACTTGCAACGAGAATGTTTCGCTCTATACGATCAGGCATTTTGACGATAAATCGCTGACTTTTATAGAGCCCGAAAAGGTGCTTTTAAAACAAATATCAAAAGAAACTGTTCAAGTTGTCGTAAACTAAAATCTGGTATCTAACATCTCAATATTAATTACTCATGTGGGAAAAAGTACAACAAACCGTTGCTTATATTCAAGAGAAAATCGACTTCACTCCTGAATTTGGAGTGATTCTGGGCTCCGGATTAGGAGGCTTTGTCAACGATATCGAAATACTACACAAACTCCCTTATTCTGAGATTCCGAACTTTCCGGTTTCGACGGTTCAGGGTCATAAAGGAAACCTTATTTTCGGAAAAATAGGTGAAAAATACGTCATGGCCATGCAAGGTCGCTTTCATTACTACGAAGGCTATTCGATGCAAGAAGTTACGTTTCCGGTAAGGGTAATGAAGTATTTGGGGGTAAAAACCCTGATAGTTTCGAATGCTTCAGGAGGAGTAAATCCGAATTACAAAGTAGGTGATATCGTTTTAATCTATGACCATATCAACATGATGCCGGAGCATCCGTTAAGAGGCAAAAATGACGAACGCTTCGGGCCTCGTTTTGTAAATATGGGAGAACCTTACAACAGAGAATACATCAAAAAAGCCAAACAAATTGCTGCCGAGCACCAAATCGAAGTAAAAGACGGAGTGTATTACGGCCTACAAGGTCCTACGTTTGAGACTTTGGCGGAATACCGAATGATTAAAGCCGTGGGGGCAGACTGTGTGGGGATGTCAACCGTTCCGGAAGTGATTGTAGCCAGACACATGGACATGAACTGCTTGGGGATTTCTGTAATTTCTGATATTGGCAGCGAAGAATTCATGACCGAAATCAATCACGAAGAGGTGCTCAAAGCCGTAAAAGGTGCTGAACCTCACCTGAGAACACTCGTTAAAGAATTCATCAGAACTTCTTAGAAATGACCCAAAAAGAGAAGGTACAGTTTGTGATCGATAAGTTGGAAGAGCTTTATCCTGAAGTTCCTATTCCGCTAGACCATAAAGACACTTATACGCTGCTGATTGCCGTTTTGCTTTCGGCTCAATGTACGGATGCCAGAGTAAACCAAATCACTCCGAAGCTCTTTGCATTGGCAGACAACCCTTATGATATGGTGAAGTTAGGCGTTGACAAAATTGCCGAAATCATTCGCCCATGTGGGCTTACACCTATGAAATCAAAAGGCATTTACGGGCTATCGCAAATCCTTATCGAAAAACACAATGGCCAAGTTCCTGCCTCTTTTGAAGCGCTGGAAGCTTTGCCTGCTGTTGGTCACAAAACTGCTAGTGTGGTAATGAGTCAAGGCTTTGGTATTCCTGCCTTTCCGGTAGATACTCATATTCACAGACTAATGCATCGCTGGAAATTCTCTAACGGAAAAAGCGTTGCCCAAACCGAAAAAGATGCCAAACGACTCTTCCCGAAAGAGTTGTGGAACAAACTCCACTTGCAAATCATCTATTACGCCAGAGAATACTCCCCTGCTCGTGGTTGGGACTTGGAGAAAGACATTATCTCTAAAGGCCTTGGGGTTAAGAAGGGTTAGTAGGCAGTCGCGGTTTTTATTTAATAGCGAGTTGCTCTTACCTGCAGGGAAACTTTTTTGTTTATATCATCACTAAATCCGATACATTACCGTTTATTATTCAATTTGTTATAGTTACGAGACATATCAATGAGACCATATGTAATTATATATAAACTAATAGACATTACTAAACTTGACACAATATTATAAAATGTAAATTCTCTATTTTTTTCATACATTCTATAAAAGCAATAAGCAAGGAAAACTAAATAGAGCTTATGACTTTTATATAAAAAGAATAAATTCGTTTTTATTTTTATCAATTTTCATCTTTCTTTGATTTATCTAGTTGATTTCTATAGTCAAACTAGTTATTCTATTACAACTTTACAACTGTCTCTGACTAACTCATCATAAGTTAGTTTTATCTTTATTATATACGATTCATCCGATACTAATTCTTCTAATGTCCTGTCTCTCTCCAGGGTATCTCTGCTGAAAACCAGGATTTCCAAAGTATCTCCAATAACCGCCCTCTCCCAATAATCTTTCATACAGAATGGAGTATGAACATTTTTTTCTCAGATAAGGGACTTATATCGTAATTATATAAAATACGTTGTTTTGAAAAATCCACATCAAAATAATCGTATTTTATTCTATAAGGTAGTAAGAAAACTTGTTGATTCAATTGGTTATCTACTAGTATTGTGTTGTTACACATTTCTTTCGTCACACATCTGTTTGCCAGTAAGAGATGGGCTAACAGTATAAAAATTATAATTTTTCTCATAAGTCATTTTTTTATTCATTAGACCAAGAATCTTGCTGCAGTTCTCAAAGCAAATCCCATTCTGGTTTTTGCCCCGGATTCAAAAGAACTTCTGCGACTAATCCTTATCCGTTGAGCCATATTTTTTATGTTTTAAACCAAATGGGTGATAGTAATTCTCTTCCACCCCCCACTTCTCCTTCTGGAGATTCTGTATAGCTCAGTTAGCACTTTTCTTACCTTTTGACCTAAAGCATCGTAAAGATAATTATTTTTTCGAGTGGGAATACGGATTAACTTATTGGTTTTAAAATACAAACACAGCTAAACCATTATGAGTAAATGTGTTTTGATTAAAATAAACCAACAAAACAAGGCTTACCACAAAAAGTTTAAAAGACTTTTTTCAGAAAAATGTAGCACTCTTTAAAACAAGAACTCCCAAGCTATTAACTTGGGAGTTCTTGTTTATTATTTTGGCACGAGCAAGAGGCTCGCGCCGGCATTGGGGTAAATCTATTAATAGTGTGCGCTATGCTTCGATCACCAATAAGTAAACAAATTTGTTTACTTGTTATTTATTACTTAATTTTGTATCAAATTATAAATCATTATGTTACCTGATTTTTCAAAAATAAAAGGGCTACACCCTAGCTTTGCTTTAAAAAAAGCTATGCATGACAAGGGTATCAAAGCTATTGAGCTAGCAGAAGCTCTACAGGAGCATAAGCAAACCATTAGTGCTATTCTCAACGAAAGAAGAAGCATTACTCCTGCCCTTTCTGTAAAACTAGCAGACTATTTCAAAGTTCCCGAAGATTATTTTATGCTTCTACAATCTAGTTATGATGTAAAAAAAGTAATGCAAACTCAAAACTCACCTAATCTAAAAAACTTCAGAAAAGTTTTATTTTGGGATACTGACTTTTCAAAAATCGACTGGCATAAAAACAAACGAGCCATTA
>CAYZBA010000074.1:0-8602 GCA_964476555.1 uncultured Flavobacterium sp. | reverse complement strand
TGAAATGGGGAATTCAAAATCAAGGCTTTGGTCAGATGGTCTATATAGGGATATTGTTCCTTTTATTCTATTGTAATCAAACTCTTCCGGAAAAGAAACCTTTACAGATTTACCCTCTGTAATAATTTCTACTTTTTGAGTCAACCCATTGGCATTGTGCTCTTTTTGTTGTTGACCCTCTAAGCTCTTCTCATACTTGTAATAATCTTCTATCACAAGCTCGTTGTCATACTTTTTGTCAGACTGTACTTTGATAACAAAGAACAGAATAAACGACATAAAGAGTGCAAATGCTATGACTACTATTCTCATAATTTCTGGTTTTGTGGGTTTCAAACTTCAAGTTATTCGATGAACTGAAACTTGAAACAGTTGTTAATCAAATCGCTTAGGACCCAAGAAATTGGTCTTTATCTTATCTATTTGTTTATCTTTCTCGAATATCCCGACTTCCAGTTTCATCTTATCTTCTGTCAAATAAGCCGGATCAATCTCAATAAACAGCGTACCTTTGGTTTCAGATTCAGAATTTACCTTAAATTGAGCCGCACCAACAGGTATAATCTCCCCTTGCGGATTCAATAATTTGAAGCTTACAGCTTCATAATCCGTCGTGGTTTTGTTCAGAATTCGGAACGTATATACATTGCTCACCTTCTCTCCTTTCATCTGATACAATTGACCCGGAATGCGTTGCAACGTTACTTGTAAATCGCTTCTCAAGAACAACATCCCCGTAAGCACCCCTATCAAAATCCCCAAAACCGCCGCATAGCCCTTCATTCTGGCAGTAAAGACAAACTTCTCTTTTTTGCTGATTTCGTCTTCCGAAGCATAACGAATGAGTCCTTTCTCAAAACCAACTTTCTCCATCACATCGTTACACTCATCAATACAGGCCGTACAGTTCACACACTCCAATTGAGTTCCGTTTCTGATATCTATCCCCGTAGGGCAAACCGCTACACACAACTTACAGTCTATACAATCTCCGTAGCCCGCCGCTTCTCTGTCTATTTTCTTATTAATACGTGCTCTCCCGGCTTCTTTTTCTCCTCTTTTGTAATCATAAGCTACAACGACCGATTTGTTGTCCAAAAGCACTCCTTGTAACCTTCCATAAGGACAAGCAATAACACAAACTTGCTCCCTGAACCATGCAAACACAAAATAGAACACTCCTGTAAATATCAACAAGGCAATCAAAGTTTTCATGTTCTCTACAGGACCTTCCGTGATCATCTCAATTACCTTGTCACTCCCTATCAAATAAGACAAAAAGACGTTGGCAATCAAAAACGAAATCACAAAAAAGATAAACCATTTGAGTGCTTTCTTTCTGATTTTCTCTGCATTCCATTCCTGTTTATCCAGTTTGATTTGAGCGTTGCGGTCACCTTCTATCCAGTATTCGATTCGTCTGAAAACCATCTCCATGAAAATGGTTTGCGGGCAAACCCAACCACAGAAAATACGACCAAAAGCTACCGTAAACAGGGCTACAAATACCACTCCGATAATCATCGAAAGCATCATCAAATAAAAGTCCTGCGGAAAAAACGGTATCCCAAAAATATTGAACTTCCGTTCAAAGAAATTCAACATAATAAACTGATGCCCGTTTACCTTTATAAACGGAAACGAAAATAACATCAGCAATAGAACGTAACTAACTAATTTCCTCCTTTCATAAAACCTTCCTCTAGGTTTCTTAGGATAAACCCAAGCTCTTTTACCTTCTCGGGTGATGGTAGAGATACTATCTCTAAACGATTCATCGTGAATATCAGACATAATTTTTCAGATTTTTAGCCCTGAATTGTCTTTGGGGCAAGCTGTTTGAAACCATAAGACTCTCTCATCATTTCAAACAGCTTTCTTAGTTTTTTTATTGAATTTGAACAGCTTCTACTGCAGCCTCATCTGATTGTTCTGCTTCTGCAGGAGCAGCTCCTTCAGGTACCCAAAGCTCTCCTTCGGGTTCTTTAGCTACAGCCGGTGTTGTGCCTTGTAGGCTCAATACATAACTAGCTACTTGTTGAATCTGTGATGGTTTAAGCTCTGTCTTCCACGGAATCATACCTTTTCCTTCACGACCTCCTTCCGAAATAGTGTGGAAAACTTCTTTGATTCCTCCTCCTAAAATCCAATAAGGGTCTGTAAGGTTCGGCCCAATACTACCTCCACCATCGGCTAAGTGACAAGCCACACATTTTTCCATAAAGATGGCTTTACCGGCATTCAAATCAGCAGCTTCTGTAAGCAAGGTTACGTTGCTGGCATCAATCAAGTCCTTAGCTGTTTTTTTCCACTCCTCAATAGCAGCTAGAGCTTCTGCATTTTTTCTTTCGTATTCTTGATGTTGGTTTTCTCCTCCCATTAAGTGATAATATCCTAAATACCCTACACCAAAAAAGATACAGATGTAGAATAGATATACCCACCACGGAGGCAATACGTTATCCAACTCTTGAATTCCGTCATAGTTGTGATCCATTAATAGTTCACCCTCTTCTTCTATAGGTTTTGATCTAGTCAAAGAAGCCATCAGCTTTTTATAAAGCGGACTATCTTTTAGGCTAAAACCTATTTTGTTTCGCGCTTCGATAAGTCTTTTCTGCTCTTCGCTCATCAACATATAAGTAACGTTGTCGAAGGCATCATTGATGATTTCGATAGCGATAAGTATTAATAAAAACAGACCTAGAAATATCGGAACAGCCGGATATACCATAAAGGCAGGCTTGTCTCCTGAGTCTATAAAATATTCCAGACCCATAAATACCAATGCAAAAAGCAACGGAATTCTAACATATGAAGGGATTATCTTTCTCATAAATTTTAGTTTTTGTAGTTAGCGTTTTCGTCTAGAGGCAGATTGCTCAACTCTTGAATTTTCTCTTTCTTATAGGTAAAAACCCACCAGTATAAGCCAATGAAAAAGGCAAAAAAGATAAGTAGTGAAATCACCGGATAAATCTCTATACCGGCTATAGTTTCCATATTTTGTTTGATGAACTTTAACATAGTGATTTGTCGTTAGTTAACAGTCTTAATACTTAATACTTAATACTTAATACTCAATACTCAATACTTACTCTCTGTCTTTTACTTTAATATCTGTTCCTAGACGTTGTAAGTACGCTATAAGAGCTGTAATCTCACGCTGACTCATCGGTACAAACTCCTCTCCTCTGGCAAGAGTGCTTTTCATACTAGCCTCATAGTTTTTCACAAACTCAGGGTCGTTATGTAGGTTTTTCTCTATTTGCTCACTTTGAGCTTTGATGCTGGCTTGGGCATTAGCAATATCCTCTTCTGTATAAGGAACTCCAAGTTTTTGCATCGCTCTCATCTTGGCTTCGGTTTGTGAGTAATCCATTGGTTTGTTTTGGAACAACCATTTGTAGCTTGGCATAATCGAACCAGTAGATGTAGATTGAGGATCCCACATGTGGTTAAAATGCCAGTTGTCGTTATACTTACCTCCTACTCCCATCAAGTCTGGTCCCGTACGCTTAGAACCCCATAAGAACGGGTGGTCATATACATACTCCCCTGATTTAGAATATCCACCGTCTTTTCTGTAACGCTCTACCTCATGACGGAACGGACGAATCATCTGTGAGTGACAAGACACACAACCTTCTCTGATATAAAGGTCTCGACCTTCAAGCTCAAGCGGAGTATATGGTTTTACACTTGTAATAGTCGGGATGTTTGACTTCACCACCAAAGTAGGAATGATCTGAACAATACCTCCAATCAAGATAGCAATAGTAGCTAGAATGGTTAGCTGAATAGGTTTACGCTCCAACCATCCGTGGAATTTCTCTCCTTTAAGTCTTCCGCTTTTAATTTTAGCTAGAGCAGGTGCTTCTGCTAACTCGTCTTCAACCGGCTGACCTTGTTTGATAGTTTTGATAATGTTATAACACAATACTAATAACCCGATTACGAAAAGAGTACCACCAATGGCTCTTGTCCAATACATCGGCATAATTGCCTCAACAGTTTGCATAAAGTTATTTTTCAACGTACCATCCGGGTTAAAGTCTTTCCACATTTGGTGTTGAACGAAACCTGCCACGTATAAAGGCACCGTATAAAGCACAATTCCTAGCGTACCAATCCAGAAATGGAAATTGGCTAATTTCTTAGAGAACAATTGTGTTTTGAACATTCTCGGTACCAACCAGTAAATCATACCAAAGGTCAAAAATCCGTTCCAAGCTAATGCCCCTACGTGTACGTGAGCGACAATCCAGTCCGTAAAGTGAGCTACGGCATTCACGTTTTTTAGCGAAAGCATCGGTCCTTCAAAAGTCGCCATACCATAACCGGTAATCGCTACTACAAAGAATTTCAATACCGGTTCCTCTCTTACTTTATCCCATACACCACGAAGTGTTAATAGTCCGTTGATCATACCTCCCCAAGACGGAGCAATAAGCATGACAGAGAATACTACCCCTAAGTTTTGAGCCCAATCCGGAAGAGCAGAATACAACAAGTGGTGAGGACCCGCCCAAATATAGATGAAGATCAATGACCAAAAGTGGATAATAGATAGTCTATAAGAATATACCGGTCTGTTGGCCGCTTTCGGAACAAAGTAGTACATCAACCCTAAGAATGGTGTAGTAAGGAAGAATGCCACCGCATTGTGTCCATACCACCACTGTACTAAAGCGTCTTGTACTCCCGCATACACCGAATAACTCTTCATAGCACTTACAGGAATAGCTAAACTATTGAAAATGTGTAGTACGGCAACAGTTACGAAAGTAGCAATATAGAACCAAATGGCCACATAAAGGTGTCTTTCTCTCCTTCTGAGAATCGTACCAATCATATTAATACCAAATACTACCCATACTATGGCAATTGCAATATCTATAGGCCACTCGAGCTCCGCATACTCTTTCGACGTTGTATAACCTAATGGAAGTGAAATTGCAGCAGCCACAATTACTAACTGCCAACCCCAGAAGTTGATATTGCTCAGCACATCGCTATACATCCTGGTTTTTAGCAAACGTTGAAGTGAGTAGTAAACTCCCGCAAAAAT
This sequence comes from uncultured Flavobacterium sp., assembly GCA_964476555.1. Classification (GTDB taxonomy): domain Bacteria; phylum Bacteroidota; class Bacteroidia; order Flavobacteriales; family Flavobacteriaceae; genus Flavobacterium. Next base: position 3,531 of record CAYZBA010000074.1, on the reverse strand, counting down.
TGCGTTACCCACAAATGCAAAAATTACCGCATTGGTGTGCAAAGGTCTAATCCTACCATAGCTGAGCCACGGAATACCTTCTGTAATGTTCGGAAAAAGATACATGAGCGCTACTAAGAGCCCTACTAACATCCCAACAACTCCAAACAAAATAGATGCGTAAAGAAACTTCTTTACAATTTTGTTGTCGTAATAAAACTGCTGTACTTCCATAATTTAACTGTTTTTGTCTGATTGTGTATTAGAAACTTTGTTATTAGTTTTCGATGTTTTGAGTTCGTCGTCAAACAACATACGAACAGACGGAGTGTAATCATCGTCATATTGCCCGGACTTTACTGCACGCAAAAAAGCCATGACAAAAAACACTGCAACGACGATACTGATGGAGATAAGAATATAAATGACGCTCATACCATTTAATTTTCATGAGCAAAGGTATAGCGGCAAAAACTATCAAAATATGACTTTTATCATACTTTGAATTTTATTAATGGTGAAGATTCTGAAGAGCCGAATCCAAACACCGATAGTAGTGAAAAGTGTGTAAAGAGCAAAGAAATATGAGGTCTCGACACCTCGATAAGGCATAGGAATATTTAAACAAAATAAAAAAGGAACCTCCAAAGAGATTCCCTCCTAATTCGAAATTTTCCAACTCGTAATTAAACCAAAAGTTTCCCCCGAAAGCCCCGAGCAGCATAATAAGATTCCGCACCGTTGTGGTAGATAAAAACTCTACCAAACCTGCAATCACCAAAGATAGCACCGCCCAGCTCTCTAACTTCTTTCGGCGTTTTGAGCCAACTGGAAGTTTTTAAATCAAAAGTACCTACTTTTTGTAATTCAAAGTAATCCTCTTCTGTCAGCACCTCTATGCCCATTTCTTTGGCCATAGCCAAAGCACTGTTCTTGGGCTTATGCTCCTTGCGAGATTCCAAAGCTTCTGTGTCATAACACAAGCTTCTCCTCCCCTTCGGGCTTTCCTGAGCACAGTCACAAAAGATATATGCATCCGCTTGTTGATCATAGCCTATTACATCAGGCTCTCCTGCCGTTTCTTCCATCTGGTCGAGTGACCATAATTTAACAGGATTGGCTTCTAAACGCTTTTGAACTTCTGCCCATTTTATACCTTTGTGGCGATTTTGATTCTTCTCAAAACGAGTCTGCAAAATAGTAAGCAGTTCTTCCGAACGAGCTTGGTCGAGTTTTTTCATAGTTTATGGGTTGGTTTATAAGTACGAAAATACAAAATTCTTGTACGTGGCCAAAGACCTGAGTAACTCACCTCAGAACCTCTGTCTCTTCACCAACTATTTTTAACCCTGCTTTAACAATAATTGTCAATACAATTACTAATTTTACAAAAACAAAAACGAATAGCCCTATAATTAATGCTAACAAATAGAGTACATAACTGTTGTTGCTGCCATGAAATACTATTTCATCAGGACAACTATGGTGTATTCTAACGACGCAATAGAATAAACAATTTAAAACACAATAGAGAGGTTTCTGATGAGTCAGTGACCTCTTTTTTTTGCCTTAATTATCAAAACTATGAACGTAACCAACATTTATCAACGGAACCAAAACATCACCTTTACAGCGATAGACAAAGGCGAACTCATCGGCTGGCTGGAAGAGTTGTACCGGATGTTATTTGGTATCGGAGCCGGTAACGAATCGGTAGAAAGCCTACAAAACAACTTTCTAAAATCCAAAGCAACCTTCGAAACTATCCTGCTCAACGCTTTCCATGACAGCAAAAAAACCTTAGCCATAGCCACAGACCTCTATGAGAAAATAGACAGTATTCACGCTATGCTGCTCGATGACCTTGAAGCCATCTTCTCTTTTGACCCTGCAGCCAAGCATAAATCGGAAATCATTCTCTCCTATCCGGGCTTTTATGCCATAGCGGTTTACCGAATCTCACACCAACTCTGGAAGAATAATCTACCCGTTATCCCTCGGATATTATCGGAATACGTACACAACAAAACCGGTATAGACATACACCCCGGAGCTCAAATCGGTGAGCGGTTTTTTATTGACCACGGAACCGGAATCGTAATCGGAGAAACCGCCATCATCGGCAACAACGTCAAAATCTACCAAGGAGTTACCCTTGGAGCCCTAAACGTACGAAAAGAAGAGGCACAAGTAAAACGTCACCCTACCATACAAGACGACGTTATCATCTATGCCAATGCTACCATCCTAGGAGGAAACACTACCATAGGCCACAACTCTGTCATTGGCGGAAACGTTTGGATATCACAATCCATACCTCCTCATTCGCTCGTATTTCACAAAAGTGATATCGTCATCAAAAACAACAACAAAGAATTTCCTGAACCCTTAAATTATGTAATTTAAAAACCAAAAGTTATGATAGTAAACAACATCTTAGAAACTATCGGGAATACTCCCGTATTGAAATTGAACTCTTTGTTCAACAACGAAAAAGCCAACGTATACATGAAACTGGAACGCTTTAACCCCGGCGGAAGTATCAAAGACCGTATTGCTCTGGCCATGATCGAAGATGCCGAGAAAAAAGGCATCCTAAAACCCGATAGCATTATCGTAGAACCAACATCCGGAAATACCGGTATCGGGCTCGCCCTAGTAGGAGCTGCTAAAGGTTATCAAGTAGTGCTCGTAATGCCGGAATCCATGAGCGTAGAGCGACGTAAACTCATGGAGGTATACGGAGCTACTTTTGAACTTACACCTAGAGAGCTAGGGATGAAAGGTGCCATCGCCAAAGCACAAGAAATCATCGAATCTAACCCTAAAGCCTGGATGCCTCAACAGTTCAACAACCCGGCTAACCCTCAAATTCATGCTGAAACTACCGCTCAAGAAATCTTGAAAGACTTCCCGAACGGAGTGGACTACGTCATTACCGGAGTTGGTACGGGCGGGCACATCTCGGCTATCGGTAGAGTGCTCAAAAGTAAGTTCCCTAACACCAAAATCATTGCCGTAGAACCTGAACTATCACCTGTACTTAGCGGTGGCGAACCGGGCCCTCACCCACTACAAGGTATCGGCGCCGGATTTATTCCGGGAGTATACGACGCTAACGTTATCGACGAAGTCATCACCGTTAGCAAAGACGATGCTTTCGAATACACCAGACAACTGGCTAAAAAAGAAAGTGTTTTAGGTGGAATCTCTACCGGAGCTGCCCTAGCCGCTATCGCTCAGAAAATACAAACCCTAGACAGTTATGCCACTATCCTCACTATGAACTACGATACCGGAGAGAGATATTTGTCCGTGGAAGGACTGTTCTAAGAATAGACCGTCGCAGTTTGCAGTAAATGCAAATAAGTCATTAGGTTATTAAGATTAACGAAAAGTGAATAATAAAGGAATCTCTATAGGGATTCCTTTTTATTTGGTGAACCAGAAGACAGTCGATGTTTTCAGTTTGGTTGGAAAGATGCCCTAATTCAACATTCATTCTTCATCCAAATTCACTTGATTTTGTCGATTTTTTTTTATATTTATTCC
>CAYZBA010000073.1:5330-8874 GCA_964476555.1 uncultured Flavobacterium sp. | reverse complement strand
TGATTTTACCTCCGTAAGCACCAATCACATCGTCATAAACATCCCAAGTTTTTACGCCCAAAGCCTGACGGGCATAAAAATCATTCCAAGCATTCGGAGTTTTGAATCGGGTCAAATCAAGCAAGCCTTCATCAACCACAGCCAAAGTATAAGTCATGGCTTTACCTGATTTTTCACTCACTTTAACCGTAAACGAAGCCTCAGGCTTCAACACAGCAGGCATCGATATTTGAGGTTCCAATTTGGTATTTCTATCTAAAACCTCAATCGGAATGATTCCGTAAAGGCGAATCGGAGAATCGTTCAACGTCGAAGCGTGAGGTTGCAAAAGCGTAACATTCAAAAACACATTCGGAGCCATCTCGGCTGTGATAGGTAGACTCAATTTGGTTTCTCCTTTCGAGGTATTTGTCCAAAGTGTTTGCACCACTTTTGCTCCGTCTTCAACCGAGATAAGGGCTCTACCGCCTTCACTTGAAGGAAAAGAAATTTGTGCCGTTTGGCCTACTTCATAACTCTTTTTATCGGTCGACAATGTCAGCATGGTAGCATACGAAGCTTCTCCATTTCGAGTTTTCCCACTCCAATAAGGCCAATCAATAAGCACCGTTTGTCCGGTTGAGTGACCTCCGTTCTCATCGGTTACATAAATCAAATACCTACCCCACTGATTGTCATCTGCTGTAAACTGAAAGCTCGCTTTCCCACTGGCATCCGTATGCAACGTAAAACTCTTGAAAACCTGAGTCGAACTCGAAGAAACATATTTCGACAAGTTGTCATAAGAAGCATCCCACCACCATCTCCAAGAAACTTTATAGACTTTCGCTTTTAGCCCGCTCACAGATTTTGGCTTTCCGTTTTCGTCAAGCGTAACCACTTCGAATTTGTTGGGTTTCCTAGTCTCCAGCAAACCATATTTGTTGGGTTCCGGAGCTTTCAACCCTACATATGTCTGATACGGAGAATAGTCTATCGTAGCTACATCTGTCGAAAAATCACCCCCGTTTTCATAAGCTTTAGTAAGAAAAGTAGCTCGAAGCATTCCCGGTGCTTGTGAAGTTATTTTTGGCTGCAAGCTAAACGATACTTTTCCGCTTGAGTCTGTTTTTCCTGTAAAAACATTGGATTCCTCGGTTTCAAACTTATATACCGGATTGTCAAAAACGTATTTGTCGTAACCCTTAAAAGTCGTTTTCTGAGCGGTGTATTTCGCTTGCACTTCAACTTTCAAATCTTTGGCAATCGCTCCGTGAAGCCAAGTCACTTCGATGTTATCCGTAACCAACTTGTCGGCAGAAAGCTTATCAGCGCTAAAATTGTTTTTAATTTTTAGGCGATTCGGCTTGATGGTCTCAATCGGAATACGCTTATAAAATCTAGCACCGCCGACACTTACAATCGCTTCCCAATTCCCGGTTGGATATTCAGCTTTGGTCGGAACCGAAAAACGATAGTGATTCTCTTCGTTATATTTTCTCACCGCCTCATACATCAACTTGCCTTGAGGATCATTCAACCGAAACTTAATCGGGTGTGACTTGTCTAGTTTGCTGTCGTTATCATTGAGCATAAAAGCCAAATGCAAAGTATCTCCCGGTCTCCAAACGCCACGCTCGCCATAAAGATAACCCTTGAGTCCCTCCTGCATTTTTTTACCCGATACATCAAAGTTGCTCACAGAAAGCGACATTCCTTCATCGAGTTTTACATAAGCGACTTCATTCCCTTTAGAAACCACAGCAAAATAGGCATATTTAGCAGTTTCTAAACGAACAGTTCCTTCACTATCCGTTTTTCCGACAGCTAGTTTTTGCTGTTGATAATCATACAACTCTACCGTTGCTCCGGCTACAGCATTCGTGGAAACGATATCAGAAACAGCCACAAAATAGCTTCCGTTATCGCCTCTTTTGGCAATAACTCCCAAGTTGGTTGCCAAAACATTCGTGCTTACCGGACCACGCCTGAAATAAGAATCCGAACAAGCATCTTGGCGGTCTTGCCACTCATAATCATCATACCAATAATAATCGTAATAGTCATATTCGTTAGCCGAACGAACTTCAAAATTATCTTGGTCATTCTCGTAATTATCTTTATTGGAATCATTGGAATTGCTATCGCATTTGTAAAGCGAATAGGATTTCTTGAACGAAAGCTCCACTCTGTAAATCGCTCCTTGTTCAACAGAAATGATTTTGGCCAAATCCAGCGCAAAAGCATTCCATTTGCTGTAGTTCGGAAGCTTTTTCTCTAATAAATTGATAGTCTGAGTCGCAATCGGAGAGGCTACTTTTCGAAGGTTTCTGCCTCCATTGAGTTCGTTGTCTTGCAAGAATTGTAAAATGTTGTTGGCGTGAATTTTATAAACCCGAACATCAACTGCTTTAAGATTAGCGGCCTCAAAATTGATTTTCAAATTGTTGGAACTCGGCAAAATCGTTCCGTTTTTAATGAATCTCACGTTGGGTTTAGCCTGCTCAAAAAGGACTTTCTCAATGTAATTGTTCTTCATCTTGTAGCCGTCTTCGCTCTGAATTCCTTGGAAGACTTCTACATCGAGCAATCCTTTGAGTGGTTCCGTAAAAAACACTTTCAAAAGGTTTCCCTCTATCGAAAACCGAAGGTTATCTGCACTTTCAACCTGAACAAGTCCATTGAGGTTCTGACCTGTTTTGATAGGGTCAGAGAAATTAATAAACAGCGATTGATTGTCCTGATCGCCTACTTCGGTGCCTACAACCTTAAAGTTGTTTTTCCCGGGAATGTCATATTCTAATTCGCCTTTTTGATCGATATCAAAAGGTTTTCCATTCCAAGAAATCAATATTTTTCCGTCTTCTTCCGGTCTGGCTATACTATCAATAATAAATCGGAAATCGGTCTTGGTGCTAAATGCTTTGTCGAATTTTACCTTTAACTTTTTCCCGTTTTGACTGGCCTCAACAAGCTTGGATGCCGTCTCGAAATCCAACACATCGGCCGATTGTAGCGTAGCATTCAAATACTGATAATCTTTGCTGTATGACTGTAAATCATTCGTTAGAACCGAAAAATCTTGTTTCAGGGTTTTAATCGTAAATCGAAATTCCACCAAGTCTTTCGGAACTTCAATTACCTCTTTAAGATGGAAAGTTATGCGGTATTCCGTATCCTGATTCCATTTTTTTTCAGGCACAAAAGAGAGTGTGTTTGTTGACAAAGCCACTACTTTTCCCTTTACGGATGGTGATATATTAAACAAGTCTTCGCTTATTTCCTGCCCTGCTATCCATTCCGATTTATCGAAATTAAACACAATTCTGACATCGCTTTCACTCGAAACCAGTCCTGAGGTGAAACTTGAGATGTATTCTCTGTAAAGCGAAAAATCAGATTCAAATTCGTCTGTAGATTTTTTACAGGACTGTACCAATAGCACTAAAACTAAAAGCGAAAACAAGCGTTTGAAAAGCATAGCCGTAAGATTTATGGAATTAGATTTTAAAATTACTGTTTTTTATGAAATACACAGAAAAAAATATTACTACACAGAATTCTA
>CAYZBA010000073.1:0-5230 GCA_964476555.1 uncultured Flavobacterium sp. | reverse complement strand
CAGAATTCTAGTACGTCAAAGCCATAGTCACAATGCTAATCTTGACATCAGAGATTTTTAGCAGAGCTTTCGAACATTGCTCTAGTGTGGTTCCGGTAGTTAAAACATCGTCTACCAACAAATAGTGTTTTCCCTTATCCTTTTCGGAAAAACGAACATCAAAAATGTCCTTATTGACCTCAGTTCGCGTAAAGAAAGTCTTTTTTGTTTGAGTTTTAGAATATTTATTTCGCAACAAAATGTCTTGGTTCACCGGAATTCCCAAGCATCCCGAAAGAGCTTCACAAAAAGTCATCACCTGATTATAACCTCTTTCTTGGAGTCGTCTTTTGTGAAGCGGAACAGGAATAATGGCATCTATGTCCTTTAAGCTATCTTTGATGACTTCACCATACCATAAACCCAACATCGTCCCTACTTCTTGATGACCCTCATACTTGAGCTTGTGGATGAGTTGCTGAACAATCCCCTGCTTTTCAAAAACGAGCATACTCATCACTTTTTCCAACCGAACTCTACCGGCCAACCTCCTGAAAGCATCATTTTCTGCTATTTTGTGATGATTGGTTAAAGGTAAATCATGCCGGCATTTAACACACAAAACCTCTTCACCCGGCTGGAGTATACCATCACACCCCAGACAAGTCGGAGGGTATAGTATATCAACAAGAGATTTGAGCATTATTCCTTGTTCTTCGAATCCATAATAATCGTTACAGGACCATCATTGATCAGAGCAACTTTCATATCAGCACCAAATTCCCCCGTTTGAACAGTTTTCCCTAAATCAGTTTCTAACTGCTTGACGAACTTCTCATACATCGGGATAGCAAATTCAGGCTTTGAGGCTTTAATATAAGACGGACGATTGCCTTTTTTGGTCGAAGCATGTAAGGTAAACTGACTCACTACCAAAATATCTCCATCACTTTCCAATATCGATTTGTTCATCACTTCATTCTCGTCAGGAAAAATCCGTAGGTTCACAATTTTCTGACACAACCACTTGATGTCTTCATCTGTATCGGCATCTTCGATTCCCAACAAAACCAACAAGCCTCTCCCAATCGATGATTTTATTCTTCCATGTATAGTCACCGATGATTCTAATACTCTTTGAATTACAATTCTCATCTCTATTTATAGTTGCACAGTAATCATTCTCGAAGCCCTCAAAATTAGCTTTTTATTTTAGCAAAATAAAGCAAATTAGCCGTATTTTTGTGTAAAATTTATGTGGTGTATGGAATTTCCGGAAGGTAAAAAAATTGTGCTTTTTGACGGAGTTTGCAACTTGTGCAACAACTTTGTGCAAACCATTATCAAACACGACAAAAAAGATATTTACCGCTTTGCTTCACTGCAATCCGAATACGGGCAACAAGTACAAAAGTATTTAGGACTCAACCCAAAAAACATAAAATCTGTTATCTTGTACGAGCCCGGAGTTGCCTATTTTCACAAATCAGAAGCAGCTCTGAGGATTATCAAAAGTTTTGGAGGAGTTTATTCGCTTATCGGAATATTTCAGATTTTCCCTAAGTTTATCGGAAATGCAGTTTACGATTTAGTGGCCTTCAACCGGTATCGCTGGTTCGGGAAAAGAGAACAATGTATGGTTCCCTCACCCGAATTAAAAGCTAAATTTTTGGATTGATAAAGTAGTCGTTTTAAGAAAGTTAAAACTTAAAAGCAGTTAAATAAACTCATTACTTCAAATAAATATGTTCCAGCATTGATAGAGTTTCGATAGTTCCTTTGAAGATTATTTTATCTTTTCTGATTACTAAAACAGTAGGGTATTCTTTAACGGGAAAAGGGCTTAAAGCATCTTGGTTCAGATAAAGATTTTCCAAGCCGACTCCATAGACTTCCAGCAATTTTTCTGCTGTATTTATGTCTTCCTCTTTTTTCCTGTCCCTAAAAATATTTATGGTATAAAACCCTATATTTTGTGAGTTTTTATGCTTATCTGCAAATTTCTTGACTTTCGGAAACTTTTGTAAGCAAATTCCACAGCCGTTATTCCAAAAATCCAATACATAAAACTCTTTTTCAGAAGTCAAATGAATGTTTTCAATCAGGCTGTCCTTGTCTTTTCTCATAAAGGAAACTTCTTCAAGATTTATGCCTTGTTCTATTTTACCGTCAATATTTTTAAAGGCTGCCTGTTGCTGGGTAAGGACAGGAATATATACGGAATAATAAGTCATAACCAAAAACAAAACCATAATAATTGCTTTGCCCCATACTTTACGGGTATATTGAAGAAAAATCGGCACAACAGAGGCAATTATAAGAACAAGCACATATAAAAGCCCGTACACAATAAAGCCTTTAAAGCTCCCTCTGATTGCAAACGTTATAAAAGTGAATAAAAAAGTAAAAAAAAGTATTCCAAAAGGAATCATAAGTGTTGTTTTAACACTTTTGGTTCTTTTAAGCACTAGAAAAGACATCACAAAATAAGCGAGTATAATAAAAACTATTGTATAATCGTAGTAGTAATAACGATAATCTAATAGCCCAAATATAAGAAGCAGAGCAATCGAAGCAAAGAATACGAATCGTTGTTGCTTGTTCATTGTATTTTCTTGTTAACGGTTATAAAGTGTAGTTTTTCTTTTGTATTAGTATAAAGTACAATCCTTTCCTTGCTATCTTCTTTCATGTCGTTAATATAAATTAGCTTTATGGAATCTCTGTTTTTTGGAGGGATTACCATTGCTTCAAAATCATTAGACATACATTTACAGGAGGTTTGTATATTCCTGATTTTCAGATTCTCATTTCCACTGTTCTCTACAAAAATATAAAAAACTTTGTCAGTATCCTCTTCGGAAACAATTAAATCGATAGTATCCGATATTTTCAATACAGGTTCTTTTTTACAGCCAAAAAGAAACAGTAAGGCAAAAGCCATAATCAAAGGTTTTCTGCTTGTCATATTATCATATTAATGATGAAATTCAAAAAAACAAAGCGGTTTAAAGGTTAAACCGCTCTATTTTTGTTTTAATAGCTACATCTTCCTGTATTAGAGCTTTCCCAAATCCAAAAGCTTTTTACATAACAAGTTCCTCCACAGCTACCGTATTCCCACTGAAGTCCAAAATCTGTAAGACCAATAGAAAAACCTGTTATTCTTTTACATTCGGAGTTTTTTGCACAGTTACAGGCATATATAGCCCCCCTTCGTTTGTGCCTCCTCCTTGTTGTTTCAGAATATCTATTCTCTGATTGATGTTTTCTACATGAGCAAGCAAATACCACCCTTCATCTTCGCCGAAAAGAGATTTTGAGCGTTCCATATAATTCTCACTTTTCTCTTCAATAAAATGTATGCTTTCTGGGTGGTCTTCAGTAAGAAGTTCTACTGTTAACAGTTTATAAATTTCATCAATAAAAGCTGATTGTTCCACATTCAGAGTGTTGTTTTCCTTGAAATTAATGAATTTAAGCTTCATAACACCCAGCCTTTCATCAGGAGTTAATCCTGTAAAAGCAACCCTTTGGTCATCTGTGTTTTCGAGAGATATTATACTGTTGTATATATCCTGATACTCTGACCAATCTGACATCTCTCTTTTTGCAGATGCAGATGATAACTGTCCCTCGTCCTCATTAGAACAAGCCCAAAATAATGTTGCTCCAAACAAAAGAAACAACAATCCGAAAATGGTAATTTTAATCTGTTTCATAACTTTAAATCTCTATTTAATATTAATTTGAAAACAAAGCTCTTACGACAAAAAATTAAAACCTAACCCTTTTTTACCTAAAAATTATGCGTAAAATACCTAATTCATTTTTTATAGATTGCAATTAATAAAATTCTATATTTGTATAACTCTTATCACACAAATTATAATAATGTATGAAAGTTAATTTAGAAAAAATAAAAGAATTACGTATTGAGAAAAAATTAACTCAAGAAGATGTAGCTTTTGAACTTGATATTACTCAATCTCAATATGGTAGACTAGAAAGAGGGGAATGTGAGTTTGACTTTGAAAAACTTAACAGAATAGCTGTTTTATTTCAGATAAATCCTAATGAAATTATTGAATTTGAAGAAAAATATGTTCTTATTAATTCATATAATGGAACTAATAAAGGAAGTAACTCTAATAATTTTGCGAGTTCTATCGAAGTAGTAAATCAAGTTTCTAAATAAGATATTAGAAGGAATCGTACAAGAAGAATTGAAAGAACTCTTAAAATTATTAACTTCTGAACGTAATAATTCTACAGAGTAGGAATATAAAATTATCGTTCTATAATGAAAATAACCGAACAAATAAAACAGCCTATCCGATATGAAATGGAACTTTTCGAGAAAAAGTTCCATTTATCTATGTCTTCCAGAGTAGCTTTGCTGAATCGGATTACCTACTATATCGTAAACCGAAAAGGTAAACAAATGCGACCTATGTTCGTTTTTTTGGTGGCAAAAATGGTATCCGGAGGCGAAGTGAATGACAGAACTTATAGAGGAGCTTCGGTTATTGAACTTATTCATACAGCGACACTCGTTCACGATGATGTGGTGGATGACAGCAACAAACGTAGAGGTTTCTTTTCGTTAAACGCTCTTTGGAAAAACAAAATTGCGGTTTTGGTGGGTGATTTTTTGTTATCGAAAGGTTTGCTTCTATCAATTGACAATGGTGATTTTGATTTGCTTAAAATCATCTCTGTTGCCGTTCGGGAAATGAGCGAAGGAGAACTCCTGCAAATCGAAAAAGCGCGAAGACTAGACATTACAGAAGAGGTCTATTACGAAATTATCAGACAGAAAACGGCCACACTTATAGCCGCTTGTTGTGCTCTCGGCGCTAAAGCCATATTAGGAGAATCCGATAACGCCAAAGTAGAACAAATGCGAAAATTCGGCGAATATATAGGAATGGCTTTCCAAATAAAAGACGATTTGTTCGATTATACAGATGACGCTATCGGGAAACCAACCGGAATCGACATCAAAGAACAGAAAATGACTCTTCCCCTTATCTATGCCCTAAATACTTCTACCGAAAAGGAAAAAAGATGGCTTATTAACTCTATTAAAAACCACAATAAAGACAAAAAAAGAGTCAAAGAAGTCATTGCATTCGTAAAACAAAAAAACGGACTTGAGTATGCAGAACAAGTGATGAAAGACTACCAACAAAAAGCACTTGAACTAATTAAAGATTATCCGGATTCAGAATATAAAAATGCGCTTATA
>CAYZBA010000072.1:0-8923 GCA_964476555.1 uncultured Flavobacterium sp. | reverse complement strand
GATGAAAATAGCACTCATAGGTGAATATAGCCGATTGCACAACTCTTTAAAAGAAGGGTTGCTGGAGCTTGGTCACGAAGTGCTTTTGGTGGGGATGGGAGATGATTTCAAGAAATTTCCTACAGACCTGAATTACGACGCAAAAATTGCCCGGAAGCCCATATTTTCGATTCCGAATAAGATTTGTATAAGACTTTTTGGGTGGGATTTATCCATTCCTGAAAGAGGAATTCGTTTTTGGAGGATATTGCCTAAGTTGAAAGGTTATGATGTCGTGCAACTCATTAATGAAACCCCCGTACAGACTTTTGCGTGGCTTGAGAAAATCATCCTTAAAAAACTCATTCAACAGAACAAGAAAACATTTTTGCTCTCTTGTGGGGCAGACTATGTTTCGATTAAATTTATGGTCGAAGGTGGTTTTCGCTATGGTTTGCTGAATCCTTATTTCGAAGATAAATCCTTGGCACCTTATTATGAACATTCTTTGAAGTATCTCAAAAAGCCGTATCAAAAAATATCGGAATTTCTCTATAAAAGTGTCAATGGGGTCATTGCCTCGGATTTCGATTACGTATTGCCTCTACAAGGAAATCCAAAGTTTTTGGGGCTAATTCCAAACCCGATCAATACAGATAAGTTAGAGGAAGTCCCTTTGAGTCAAGAAGGTAAAATCGTAATCTTTCTAGGTATTAACCGAAATGCTCGATATAAAAAAGGAATTCCGTATTTCGAAAAAGCATTAGAGCGAATCAGACAACGTTATCCGGATAAGGTTGAGGTCGTAGTTGTAGAAAACCTGCCTTATGCAGAATACATCAATGCCTATAACCGATGTCATATATTGCTAGACCAAATTTATAGCTATGACCAAGGTTATAATGCTTTGGAGGCGATGGCAAAAGGAAAAGTGGTCTTCACGGGAGCCGAAAAAGAGTTTCGAGAGTACTTCGGACTTCAAGAAGATGAAATTGCCATTAATGCGTTGCCGGATGTAGAGTATTTGGTCGAGAAACTTTCGTACTTAATAGAAAATCCGAATAAGATATTTGAAATTTCCAAAAAATCTAAGGAGTTTATACATCAGGAGCACTTTTATATAAATGTGTCAAAAAAATATATTAAAACCTGGGAGGGTAATTGAATTTAAGTTATCTTTGCAGTAATATTTTCAAGGATATGAAAACAACAAAATATCTGGCTTTAGGAGTGTTTTTATTAGGTAGTTTAGCCGTAACCGCTCAGGAACCTGCGGACAAAAATACCGAAACAACTCCAATAGAACAAATAAAACCAGCTAAAGAAGCTGAATTGAGCAAAGAAGAGCAAGACAGAATTGCTAAAGAAGCCAAAGCTCAGCAAAAACTAGAAGCAGAACGAAAAAAGCAGGCTGAGAAAATAGCTAAACAAGAGGAGAAAAAGATTAAAGCAGAAGCCAAAGCTATTGCTAAAGCAGAAAAAGAAGCCAAAGCTCAACTCAAGGCCGAGAAAAACTATATCAAAGCATCCGAAAAGTATTCGAAAGCCAAAATAGCTTTAGAGAAAGAGAGAAATAAATTTGACAAGAAAAAGTTCGAAGGTAAATTCACTCCAACAGAAGAACAAAAACAGGAGTTGAAATTAAAGAACAAGGAAATTAAGTTGAAAGATTTAGAACTTAAAATGGAGCAGGCAAGAAGAAAAGCCGGTAAATAATTTTTTTATAAGCAAAACAAACTTTTATTATACACAAACACCAAAGCCATAAAGAATTTCTTTATGGCTTTGATGTTTTAGAGCTTTAGATAAAAATCTTTGACTAATTCTTTAAACTCCGGTGTATACAGGTGTCTTTCGATTTCTAGAGTTAGGATGTCTGTAATGAACGAGGTCGACTTCTTGTTTTTTGTAAAAGCTATCAAACTGCGTTTTATTTTGGTGGTTGGAGTGCCTTTTACATGAGTGATTTTTATAGGGAATAGCGATTCACTTTCGGCTAATTTCAAAAAGTTTTCTTCTTCTTCGAACGGGATGATGACCGAAAAAATGCCGTCTTCGGCTAACAATATCGAAGCGCTTTTCACAAGTTCGTCAAAAGGCAAGATGTCATAAAATCGTGCTTTGCTTCTGGCCTGGTCATCAATTAAATTATTTGGTTTAAAAAAAGGTGGATTACAAACAATCAAATCATAACGATCTTCGATTTCGTCTGTGAATTCATCCAGCCCGGCATGATAGCAGAAGAGCCTGTCATTCCAAGGGCTTTCTTCGAAGTTCTCTACACATTGTTCGTAGGCATCTTCGTCGATTTCGATAGCGTCAATTTGCTCTGCCAAGCTGCGCTGTGCCAAGATAAGAGCCACAAGCCCGGTTCCGGAACCTATGTCGAGAATGGAATAGGTGGAAGCAGATAGGGGAGTCCACACGCCGAGAAGGACTCCGTCTGTGCCCACTTTCATGGCAGTTCTATCTTGACGAACCGTAAATTGTTTGAATTGAAACATCTGTAAAGCGTTTTATATTATGAGTAAACAAACTTGCGTTTTTCTTTGTCGAAATAAATAGATTCATCTTTGAAAAGCTCATTGAGAATGCCTTTGTTCATAAGGTTATTGGGAGTGTCTTTATAGAATTTTTCGGCTGTCATGACGATGACTTCATCACAAAACTCGAGGGCTAGGTCAATGTCGTGAGTAGAGAATAATATAGATTTATGAAACTCTTGAGTGAGTTTTTTCAAAAGGCGCATTACGGCCACTTTGTGAACGATATCTAGATGAGTGGTGGGTTCGTCTAGAATAACTAAATCAGTATCTTGAGCCAAAGCTCTTGCTATCATCACTTTTTGGAGTTGCCCGTCGCTGAGCTCAAAGTGTTTTTTGTGAATGAGAGGTTCAATCTGAACTCGTTTGATAGCTTCTTCGGTTTTTTGTTTGTCTATATCAGATAAGTCGCCCAACCAATTGGTATAAGGCTGTCTTCCTAAAGCAACTATTTCAAAAACGGTCAAATGGCTAGGAGGGAGTTTTTCGGTCAATACAACACTGAGTCGTTGTGCTAATTCTTTTGGAGAGTAGTTTGAAATGTCTTTTCCGTTCAGCCAAACATTTCCGCTAAGAGGTGCCTGAGAAGCTGTAAGGGTTCTTAAAAGAGTCGATTTACCGATACCGTTGGCCCCAACCAAGGCCGTAAGTTTACTTTTTTCCAAAGAAAAAGAAATGGAGTCAGCTATCATCAGGTTCTTATACCCAATGCTTAACTCAACGGCTTCTAATGTTTTTAGTACTCCTTCCAAAACCTAGTAAAATGAATGCGGTAAAGGTACGAAAAATAAGGTTTTGTCTTGGTTCAGATACGGTAATAAAACAACAGCCACAATTATTTTGTGGCTGTTGTTTTATAAAATATAATATTTTTTTAGAACCAATCAGCGTGATAACGTCGGTCTCCGATATAAAAAACAAGGCCTGCGTTGGCAGTAGGGAATATTCCTAGGGAAGAAGAAATGGGTTGTCCGTTATAGGCATATTTTTGACCTACATTTACAACCACAGTTCCGTCTAAGTATAAAGCCATTTTGTCTGTAAGACGAATTAGAGGGGTGAGACCGCCTTGGATAGTTGGTGTGTATTCGTATTCAGATAGAGAATTAGGCTTTAATGAAGAGAACCCCACTCCGGCATGCATCAAAAGAGCGAAATTTTCATAAAAAGTGTAGTTGAAGTTTAGGGCTTCCCCTATGTTATATACTGCTTCAACAGTCATTTTGTGTTGTGTCAAACTTTCATCAGTGGCTTTTCTATCTGCGAATACATGGTGAGCATATTGGACTTTCAATCCGAAGCTTTCGTTAAACATGTGTCGACCAGCTACTTGAAACTGATTTAGAGAGATAAAAGCCATACGGTCTAAATTGTCAGAAGGCAAGAAGGGCATATGTACTCCACCTCCCAATTCTAGTGATAAAGTATTGAAACGGGATTGTTGAGCAAACCCTGCTAAAGATAGGCATAAAGCCATAAAAAGAGTAGAAATTATTCTCATATAAGTCTCGATTAAAAGTTGGCGCAAAAATGTGAAATATTAAAATATGATTAATTAAGGAATAAGTTTATATTAAGCACTTATTTTTTGTTAACTTTAACGCCATAAAAAATAATGCCATTATGCAAGAGATAGAGCGAAAATTCCTCGTGAATTCAGATGCTTATAAAACGTTAGCCTCAAAAAAATATAGAATTGTTCAGGCTTTTCTGAATTCTGACCCGGAGCGAGTAGTGAGAGTTCGGCTTAAAGGCGACAAAGGTTATTTAACCATAAAAGGAAAAACCGATGTTTCCGGACTGTCGAGATTCGAATGGGAAACGGAGATTTCTCCTCAAGATGTGGAAAATTTACTCAAAATTTGCGAAAAAGGAATTATCGATAAAATCCGCTATGAAGTAGAGGTAGAAGGAAAAACTTTTGAAGTAGATGAATTTTTTGGCGATAACGAAGGCCTTGTTATCGCCGAAGTTGAGCTCAATTCGGAACTCGAGACTTTCAAACGCCCCACATGGTTAGCTGAAGAAGTAACAGGGCTACCTCAATATTATAACTCCAACCTAATCTCTAATCCGTATAAAAACTGGAAATAAGCGTCTAGAACCTCACCCTGTTATCTTTTATTACCGGGATTGTATCTGTTTCTTTAAAATAATCGATAAACAGATTGCGGAGTTTATACTCCATATCATAGGTTTTTAGAGCCTTAGCAAAAAACGTCATGTTGTCACCACCTGTTAAAAGGTAGTCTGAGGTAGCAACTAAATAGGTTTGCTTTAAATTTAACGGCTGCCCTTGAATCAGGATAGAATTATAGGTCTTTTCATCAGGGTTCAGAATGATTTCAATCCCTGAAATAGGATGCGCCTTTTTGCCTTGGATGAAATAATTCACCATTTCTTTGATTTGTTCTCCTTTGAGCTGAGCGACCACGAGATTGTTCTCAAAAGGCATAATTTCGTATGCGCTTCGGGTAGTCACATTCCCTTTTGGCAGTGTAGCTCTGATGCCTCCGTGATTGAGTAAACACATATCCACGTTTTGTTGGTATCTTTTTTGAAAGAGAATATTTGCTTTTTGTAGTGTAACATCGGCTAAAAGATTACCGATGGTAGTTGTCCACTTCCCTTGGTTTTTATCTAAAGTTTCAGGGCAATAGGCCAAAACACTGTCTAAATCTTTGTTGATATAGTCGCGATAAGGTTCAATAACCTTTTCTAAGGCTTCTGAAGGGCTAATTCTTTCGTCAACAGGGATTTGTTTTCCTGAAATTTTTGAGACATGAGGTTGCTTTACACTACATGCAGCAGCAAAAAGAAGTGTTAAGGTTAAAATAAAATATTTTAAACAAGAAACGGACTTTCTTAGTTTTGTCATAATTCGAATGTCATTTTTTGGTTATCTTTGTCGAAGTAGTAAATGTAGTATGTTTTTGAGGTTTTATAAGCGTTTTAGATTAAAAAAAATCGTTAAGAAGAGTTTTTCTGAAAGCCAGAGGCAAATATCGGAAATTAAAATAAAATCTGTAGCTCTGTTGGTTGATGGAAATAGTATTAAAGCTACTCATGAGTTTATTGGGCTGATTGAAAACCAAGGTTTGAACGTAAAAGCCTTTGTTTTGACCAAGGATAAAAAGGCAGAGAATACAGAAAAAATCACTTATTTTTTGTCTAGTGACATAGATGCGGATGGTAGAATCAAGAATGCCGATTTAAAAGGTAAATTTTTGAATTCGTATGATTTGCTGATCAATTATTATGAAGAAAGTATTACGGAATTACTATATTTGTCTTCGATTTCTAAAGCCGGATTCAGAGCCGGATTCAAGCAAGGTCAAATCATATTAAACGATTTGATGATCGATGTGGATATGTCTGAATATCCAACTTTCGTAGACGAACTTTTTAAGTATTTGAAAAACTTTAATAAAATATAAATGAAGGAACTTATAGGTACAGGAGTAGCTCTTGTAACTCCTTTTAAAAAGGACTTTTCTGTTGATGTAGAAGCGCTAAAACGAATTGTACGTCATAATATAGATGGGGGAGTAGAGTACTTGGTGGTTTTAGGAACTACGGCTGAGTCTGCTACGCTCTCGAAAGAAGAAAAAGAATTGGTGATTCAAACCATCGTAGAAGAAAATGCCGGAAAATTGCCTTTAGTTTTAGGGGTAGGAGGCAACAATACTCTGGAGGTTATAAAAGAATTAAAAACCAGAGACCTGTCTGCCTTTAAGGCAATTTTGTCAGTATCTCCTTATTATAACAAGCCTACTCAAGAAGGAATTTATCAGCATTTTAAGATGATTGCTGAAAATAGTCCGATTCCGGTAATTCTGTATAACGTTCCCGGAAGAACAGCCAGCAATATGTTGCCTAGTACAGTGCTTCGATTAGCGAATGACTTCTCGAACATTATCGGGATCAAAGAAGCGGCCGGAGATATCGTTCAGGCCATGAAACTCATTCAAAACAAGCCGAAAGATTTCTTGGTGATTTCGGGAGATGATATCATTACCCTCCCGATGGTATTAGCAGGAGGAAGCGGAGTGATATCTGTAATTGCCGAAGGATTTCCAAAAGAATTCTCGGAAATGGTTCGTTTAGGTTTACAGGGTAAAGTTAAAGAAGCTTTTGAACTCCACTATAAAATGGCAGACTGCATCGAAATGATTTTCGAACAAGGAAATCCTGCCGGGATTAAAGAAGTTTTCAAACACTTAGGACTTTCAGAAAATACCGTTCGTTTGCCGTTAGTAAACGTCAATCAAGATTTATCAGACCGATTGAAAAAATTTATAGCTGAACTGAACTCATAGTTCCAATCGACATTATTTAAACTTTAAAATTTATAATTATGCTATCAAAAACACTAGAAGAAGCTTTAAACAATCAAGTGAAATTAGAAGGGAACTCTTCTCAGATTTATTTAGCTATGGCTTCATGGGCCGAAGTTAAAGGTTTTGAGGGTATAGCTACTTTTATGTATAACCAATCAGACGAAGAGCGACTTCATATGCTGAAGTTGATAAAATATATCAATCAAAGAGGAGGAGAAGCAAAAATCCCTCAGGTCGAAGAGCCACATTTGGATCATACTTCGTTTAAGACGTTGTTTACGCAATTGTTTGAACACGAAGTTTTTGTGTCTCAGAGTATCAATGAATTGGTTCATATTTCGCTACAAGAAAAAGATTATGCTACTCACAACTTCTTGCAGTGGTATGTAGCAGAACAAATCGAAGAAGAGTCAACGGCTAGGACTATTCTGGATAAAATCAAACTTATCGGTGACGATAAAGGAGGGTTGTATCTATTCGACAACGACATGAAAAATTTTACAGGAGCTCAACCTGAGAATAACGTATAAAAGTCGAATACTACCATCATGGTTATTGCGTTTATAACCGTAATCTTAAATGGTTAATCGTCAAGATAAAAACTCGAATTTGGCTATAAAAAAATATTCATTAACTTTGCAGGCATTTTTGCTATGCTATACTTTAAAAACATGACGACGATAATAAAAAAAATAATCTTCTTTTTGAGCTTTGCTTTATGCCTGGCTTCTTGTAGTCAGTATCAAAAAGCATTGAATTCAGAAGATGTTACCTTTAAGTATAGAGTAGCTGACTCATTGTATTCTCAAGAAAAATACAGCAAAGCCATTCGCCTTTTCGAACAAATTGCTCCGGGATATAGAGGTAAACCTCAAGCAGAAAAGATGTACTATATGTATGCGATGTCTACTTATAAACAAAAGCAATACATGATGTCATCACATTTGTTTGAGCGATTCGTAGCCCAGTATTCTTACTCTCAAAAAGCCGAAGAAGCATGGTTTTTGATGGGTAAAAGCTATGCAGAACTATCTCCGAGATACTCGTTGGATCAAATAGATACGTATAAAGCTATCGATAAATTACAACAATTCATCAATAAGTATCCAGAATCAGAATATGTAGCTGAGGCGAATGCTATAGTAGCTGAACTGAATAGAAAAATAGAGAAAAAGCATTTCGAGAATGCGAAGCAATATAATACCATAGCCGGTTATACTCGCGATTATAAAGCGGCTATTGTAGCTTTAGACAACTTTTTGGTCGAGTTTCCGGGAACTATATATGCCGAAGACGCTTTGTATTACAAATTTGATTCGATGTATAACATTGCCATAAACAGTGTTCCCGACAAGAAAAGAGAACGTTTGAATCAAGCCAAATCGGCCTATGAAGCCTTGATAAAGCTCAATGCAGATACGAAGTACAAAGACAAAGCCAATAAAATGCTTACTGAAATAGAAAACGAATTACAAAAAATTTAACTATTATATCTTATGGATTTAAGAAAAACAACAGCTCCGGTAAATACTGTAACCTATGACAGAGATGTACTAGAAAGAGATACAGGAAACATTTACAAAGCGGTTACTATTATTGCTAAAAGAGCTAGTCAGATTAATTCTGAAATCAAAAAAGAATTGTCTGAAAAATTAGACGAGTTTGCTACATACAGCGATAGTCTTGATGAGGTTTTTGAGAACAAAGAGCAAATAGAAGTTTCTAAATTCTATGAAAAGTTGCCTAAACCTCATGCTTTGGCAGTAGAGGAGTGGGTGAACGGGAGAGTACAATACAAAGAGGCTTCTAAATAATTTTAAACACCAATGGCATGTCTGTTTTAAGGGGTAAAAAAATTCTACTTGGAATTTCGGGAGGAATTGCAGCCTATAAAACAGCATCGCTGGTGAGGCTTCTTGTTAAAGAAGGAGCTCAGGTGCAGGTGATAATGACGCCTGCGGCTAAAGATTTTGTTACTCCGCTTACGCTTTCAACACTTTCCAAACGGGAAGTGTTTTCTGCTTTTTATGATGAGCATGACGAAAATGCCAAATGGAACAA
>CAYZBA010000071.1:0-8930 GCA_964476555.1 uncultured Flavobacterium sp. | reverse complement strand
ACTGTAAACCGTACGTCTGTTAATTCCTCCCTCTGTGGCCTCCCGGGAAATAAACCCTTTGAGCTGTTCCATAGCCTTTGGGTTTGCTTTCAACTCAGAAAACGGAACTTTTCTAACATGAGTTCCTGGATCCTATTGTTGTGGTGAACTATTTTCCTGAAAATCGTCCCTGACACAACTAAGCACCATCAAAAATACTAAAATCATACTGATTTTAGACAATCGTTTCACATTTTTTTACATAAGCGTGATTTTTTAATCGTTTGTCAAACATAACTAGCAAAACTTTTTTATTACTACAAACATAGACAATGATACTTTAACACGAAAAACAATATTTTATATAATTTATACCAAATAAATATAATTTATAAATTATTTAGTAAATTAATTCCAACTTTTTGTATTTAAAAAATCTATATATAATTTCTTCATATTATAAACCAACTGATTATGAAAGAAAATATCAACGAAAAAATAGCCCGAAATATCCGAAGTCTGAGAGAATTAAAAGGATATACACAGGAATATCTAGCAACCGAACTGGGAATAGAACAACCCAATTACAGTCTGATAGAAAAAGGAAAAAAACCAATAACCTTTGAACTGGCTCAAAAAATAGCTGCTATATTGGAAACCTCTTTGGAAACCATACAAAAATTCGATTCGGAGGCATTTTTCAACAACTGTAAAGATAAAGGACATGGACAGCATAACACTAACCATTTTCACTCATCGAAAGAAATAGAAGAGTTGAAATCTGAAATGCAAGAGTTAAGAGCAATCTTAATCGGCATCAGAGAAAAGAAAAAGTAAACAAAAGATTAAAACCTCACATATTCCGTTATTTCTAATCCGTAGCCTACCATACCCACTCTTTTGGTTTGCTCAGAGTTAGATAGTAATCTGATTTTAGAAATATTCAAATCGTGTAGAATTTGAGCTCCAATCCCGAAATCTTTAGCATCCATCGGGATTTTTGGAGCTTTGATTTTGCCTTGAGCTTGAAGTTCTTTGAATTCGTTGAGTCTGTCAAGCAAATTCATGGTTTGAAGCTCTTGATTGATAAACAAAACCGCTCCTTTTCCTTCTTTATTGATAGCTCTGAACATATTTTCAAGCTTCTCGTCAGGATTGTTCGTAAGGGTTCCTAAAATATCATTGTTTACTAAAGTAGAGTTTATACGAGTCAGAACAGGTTCGTCAGCATTCCAAACTCCTTTTGTAAGAGCAATATGTACTTGTTTATTCGTTTTTTGAAGATAAGCTCTCAAACGGAATTCACCGAAACGAGTTACAATATCGAAGTCTTCTTTCTTAGCAATCAAGCTGTCGTGTTGCATTCTATAAGCAACCAAATCTTCGATAGAAATGATTTTCAAATCAAATTTTTTTGCTACTTCCAAAAGCTGAGGAAGTCGAGCCATAGAGCCATCTTCGTTGAGGATTTCCACCAAAATTCCGGCCGGTTTTAGTCCTGCCAAACGAGCTAAATCAATAGCGGCTTCGGTGTGCCCGGTTCTTCTTAACACTCCTCCTTTTTTAGCAACCAAAGGGAAAATATGCCCCGGACGACCTAAATCTTCTGGTTTAGTATCTTCGTCAACCAAAGCTTTAATAGTTTTAGCTCTGTCGTGAACCGAAATTCCGGTTGTACAACCATGTCCTTTCAAATCTACTGAAACCGTAAAAGCTGTTTGATGCAACACCGTATTGTGCTCAACCATCATTTTCAAATCCAACTCTTTGGCACGAGTTTCTGTGATAGGCGCACACACCAAACCACGACCGTGAGTAACCATAAAGTTAATCATTTCGGGAGTAACCATCTCGGCTGCTGCGATAAAATCTCCTTCGTTTTCACGATCTTCATCATCTACAACGATGATTACTTTTCCTTGACGGATATCTTCAATAGCTTCAGCTATCGTATTGAGTTGAATTTTGGTTTCAGACATTTTTTTTTCGTTTAAAAATCTTTATGAAGAAGTTCTGAATCGGTTCAAAAAATCGATCGAGACTCATTCCTTTATCGTTGGTGGCTCTGTAAGTGAGAATAAGAGCCAGAGGTGTTAGTATAATTGAAGATCCCCATGCTCCGGTAAAAGCATCCAAGCTTCCGTCTTGAGCTACTTTTCTACCGAAAGTATTCATAAAATGATATGATACAAAGATAATAATAGCAAAGACAATAGGCAATCCAAAGCCTCCTTTTCTGATGATAGCACCAAGGGGCGCTCCAATAAAAAACATTAACATACAAGCATAGGCCAACACAAATTTTTCGTGAATGGCATATTGATAGGATTTGATTTCTTTGTATTTGTAATCAAGGGTATTAAAAGTCTCTCTGATGTTATACTTGGAGCCCACCATATTATTGCGGGCAATATCATATACCCGAGTGTGATAACCGATAGGAACAATGTCCATAATGTTATCTACCTTTTTATGTTCCGTAACTTGAGATTCTGTTTTTAAGAAAGTACTATAGGTATTTTTATGATGAATGTTATCCACATATGAATTTTCAGCTTTTTTGTAATCAGTCTTTAAGGAATCAACCACATACTTAAGTTCCGAGACATTGAGCATCACATTAGCATCTTCTCCTGTATCGGCTTCCAAATCTGCCTTTTCAAGCCCGGAAAGGTCAATATTTATCGTGTATTTTTCAAAATCACTTTTAGTAAAGGGCACTCGTCTTCGCTCTTTAAAATCTTTCGGAATTATCTCTTCATAATGATGTCCGTCATACAAAACCAAACGAAGTACGTTGGAATCTTCACTACTGATAAGCTCTCCGCTTTTAGATTTAGTAACTGTGGTATTCTTTCCTTGTTTTGAACGTTTGTGAATAATCACGCCTTCTAAAAAACGGTCGTCTTTACCTGATTTTTTATCAACTTTGATATTAAAGTTTCCAATTTCGCTAAACTGACCTTCCATAATAGCTGCAGCCGGTTTTACTTGAGCGAGATTTCGTCTGAACGTATTCATTTTATACTTCGAATACGGGATCACATCATTAGCAAAATAAAAAGTAACCGAGGCTAAAACGGTCATGAATATCACTAAGCTGGCAGAAATCCGCCCTAGTGACAATCCTGAAGACTTCATGGCCGCAAACTCATAGTTTTCAGCAAAAGCTCCAAAAGTCATAATAGAAGCCAAAAGAATCGTAAGTGGTAAAATAAGGGGGACCAAGGTTGGCATTACAAACGAAAGAAACTTCAGCACCATCCAGACGCTTAAATCTTTTCCTGCCAAATCGGGAATAAATTGCCAGAGTGCATACAAAATGAATATAAAGAACAAGATTACAAATACCGAAGTAAATGTAACCAAGAAACTTTTGAGTATGTATCTGTCTATGATTTTCAAAAAATCAGGAATTAAATTAGGTCAAGCATTAATCCAATTTGTTGATATAGTAATTCGGATATTTGCTCTCTGCAAAGGTAAAATGATTTTTTGAAATGGGTTGATTTGTTTTTAAAGAAGTTACCGTAAGTTCAGTTCGGGTACCATCTTTACGAAGTTCGATAAGCTGATAAATGTTTTTGGTTACATTATCTATACCAAGAAAGATTTCTTTTCGTTCATCTTTAGGGTCTAGGGGTTTCAATTTAATAAATTGTACCTTTTTACCGGAAAGAAGTAACAATTTATCCCAAGTATAACTGTATCCTGAGTTGAAAAATGTAAGCATTTTCGAAGGTGTGAAATGCTTGTCTTTTTTGGGGTCAAAGTTCTCTACGGTTATTTCTTCATCCTCAGGAATAATGGTATACTTCTTCTTTCCATCAAAAATTTCGGTGGTTCCCATAAAGTTAAAAACATACTTTTCGCCTTGAACGGTTAAATCCCCTCTACTGTCTTGAGAAAATTGCTCTTGCAGATTTGTCACGGAATAGCGGAATTCCAACGAAATATTGTCGTAGCTTTTTATTTTGGCAGACACCTCGTCTAAGAGTTTTTTAGCCTTTTGAGCATCTTGTGCTTGCGTAAAAAAAGTAGTGAAAATTACTATTATAAGGGTTAAATATCTCATCGCTGTTCATTATTAAAAAACTGCTCTAGAGCCACTAGGTCAGGTATTAGAACGCTTCTCGCTTTACTTCCTTCGAATGGCCCCACGATTCCCGCTGCTTCCAGCTGATCCATCAAACGGCCCGCTCTGTTATATCCTAATTTTAGTTTTCTCTGAATCAAAGAAGTAGACCCTTGTTGTGCAGTTACCACAATTTCGGCTGCTTCCCTAAAGAGCGAATCTCTGTCGGCAATATCTATATCAAGACTTGTGCCACTTTCCTCCCCTACGTACTCTGGTAACAAATAAGCATTCGGATAAGCCTTTTGTGAACCGATAAACTCACAAATTCTTTCTACTTCCGGTGTATCTACAAAAGCGCACTGTACACGGGTTAAGTCATTACCTTGAGTATAGAGCATATCTCCTTTACCGATTAGTTGATCTGCTCCTTGGCTATCCAAAATAGTTCTGGAATCGATTTTTGAAGTTACTCTAAAGGCAATTCGAGCCGGAAAGTTCGCTTTGATAATACCTGTAATTACGTTTACCGAAGGTCTTTGTGTTGCAATAATCAAGTGAATTCCGATAGCTCGAGCAAGTTGTGCCAATCGAGCAATTGGAGTCTCTACCTCTTTGCCTGCTGTCATAATAAGGTCAGCAAATTCATCGACCACTAAGACAATATATGGTAAAAATCTGTGTCCGTTCTCCGGATTAAGTTTTCTTTTTTTGAATTTCTCGTTGTATTCTTTAATATTACGCACAGCTGCATCTTTGAGCAATCCGTAACGATTGTCCATTTCGATACAAAGAGAATTTAGTGTATGAATAACCTTTGTATTATCAGTAATGATAGCATCTTCAGTATCCGGAAGTTTTGCCAGATAATGTCTTTCAATTTTATTGAAAAGCGTAAGTTCTACTTTTTTCGGGTCGACCAAAACGAATTTTACTTCGGCCGGATGCTTTTTATACAACAACGACGTAAGCACCGCATTCAACCCAACAGATTTTCCTTGTCCGGTTGCTCCTGCCATAAGCAAGTGAGGCATTTTGGCCAAATCTACCACAAAAGTTTCGTTAGAAATAGTCTTTCCTAAAGCGATAGGAAGTTCCATTTCGGCATTTTGGAATCTTGGTGAGCTAATTACCGATTTCATCGGAACAATAGACGGTTTTTGGTTCGGAACCTCGATACCAATAGTTCCTTTACCCGGGATCGGAGCAATAATACGAATTCCTAAGGCAGAAAGAGAAAGAGCAATATCGTCTTCAAGACTTTTAATCTTAGAAATTCTAATTCCTGCCTCTGGGACAATTTCGTATAACGTAACTGTTGGCCCAATCGTAGCTTTGATTTGAGCAATCTCGATTTTATAATCGCGAAGTGTTCGAACGATTTTATTTTTATTCTCCTCAAGCTCTTCTTGATTGATAGTAATTCCGCCAGAGCCATAATCTTTAAGTAAATCAATGGTAGGGAATTGATAATTCGAAAGTTCTAAAGTCGGGTCAAACTCTCCGAAATCTTCTACCAACTTAGTAGCCAAATTTTCTTCTACAGGTAATTCCTCTTCGAGTTTTTCTACTATAAATTCTTGTGAGTTCCTATCGTTTACTTTTAGAACAGGAACTTCAAGCGGTTGTTCTTCGGCTTTTTTATCTAAAGAGATGTCTGAAAAGTTCGAAATCGTTGGGGTTTCGTCTTCAATATTTTTCTGAAAGTCGGACAAATCATCTTCTGGAATTCGTTTCAGAGTAATTTCTCCTAAGTCTTCTTCGTCTTCTACTTTTGGTTGGAGCTCTTCTTTTGGCTCCTCGTGAGTCAAATCCGTAATAACATGCTTTGGTTTTGCTGATTCAAACTCTTGATTAAGTTCTTTTTTGCGGCTTTCAAAGAAAGCTTTGACTTTTTCGGGAGATACTTTGATTTTAAAAATCAAATACACTACTACTCCTAGCAATAAAACTAAAAGTGTTCCTGCAGTTCCTAAGTAATCCTGCAAAAAAACATTCATTTCATACCCGAAAACACCTCCGAGTTCCGGGAGAGCTTCGTTGAAAAAGCCCAACAAAACGGAAAGAATAACAATAGCAAATAAATCCCAAAACCACGTTTTTTTCAGCTTGGAAAGAGACAGAAATAGAGCTAAATACATCCCCGTAAGGAAGAAGAGCCTCACAAACAAAAATGAAGCTGCTCCAAAACCTTTATACAAGAAAGCATCTGCTAGAAAAGCACCAAACTTTCCGAGCCAATTCTGAGCTTTTTGTTCTCTATCCGTAAAATCAGAAAGAATGCTTTGGTCATAACTCCCATGGATAAAATGAGACACAAAACTCAACAACATGGCAACAGAAAACAACACCAAAAATACTCCAAAAAAGAGTTTAAACCTTTTACTAAAAAAAGGCTTTTTTTCCTTGTTTTTTTCGGGTTTATCAGCTTGCTTTTTATGGGTCTTGCTCATCTAGAGGAATTATTTGAGGCAAAAATAGTATTTATTTTTAGGATTAGAGACTCGTTGTTTGCGATTTCCGTAATCAACTATTGAAAATATAAGGAATATAAATAATTAGAGCGATCACAATAGCCGTACAAGCTGCAAAAAATACAGCCCCCGCTGCTATATCTTTGATAAATCCGATCTTTTTATTGTACTCCGGATGGATAAAGTCTGCTATTTTTTCAACTGCCGTGTTCATTCCTTCGACACTGAGCACCAAACCAATGGCAAAAATCTGAAACAACCATTCGATTTTAGTAATATCAAAAACGAAGCCCAATATGGTTGCCAAAATACCAAACCCAAGCTGAGCCATAATACTGTGTTCAGTTGTGATGAGTTTGAATGCACCTAAGACAGCGTATTTTATACTCTTGATTCTACCGGAAAAAAATTGTGCCATAAAACTCTAACGACTAACTCAAACTTGACAAAGCATTTTCGTAATTAGGCTCTTCGGTAATTTCACCTACTTGTTCTGTATAGATAACTTTTCCGTTTTCGTCAATTACAACAACGGCTCTTGAGTGTAAGCCTTTAAGTGGACTATCGGTAATTTCTAACCCATAATCTTTACCGAATTTTCCATCTCTAAAGTCTGATAAAGTCACAACATTATCAAGACCTTCGGCTCCACAAAAACGAGCTTGAGCAAAAGGCAAATCTCTCGAAATACACAAAACTAATGTATTGTTTAGCTCGCTTGCCCTTTTATTGAACGTACGAACCGAAGTAGCACAAGTCGCTGTATCTATACTCGGGAAGATATTTAGAATCAATCGTTTTCCTTTAAAATCAGACAGAGAAACGGTTGACAAATCAGTCTTTACTAATTGAAAGTCTTTAGCAACATCTCCAACTTTTGGTAAATTACCACTTGTTGAAACCGGGTTGCCTTTTAAGGTTATTGAAGCCATAGTTGCAGGTTTTATATTAAGGTTACTAAAGTACAAAATTATAGTATCTGAAAAAAATATCAGAGTGAATTCGGAGGAAGTTTTAAAAATCTCTACCTTTATCGCTGCAAAATAAAAGATTATGATACACTCGCTCAATATGGTTTGGAACCCTGCCGAAGGAATTGATTTAGGATTTTTTGTCATTCGTTTTTACAGTCTTATGTGGGTTGTGGCTTTTGCTATAGGGTTTTGGGTTACTAAAAAAATCTTCATTCGCGAAGGAGAACCTCTAGAGAAACTCGATTCTCTTTTCTTTTACACCATAATTGCAACCATGTTGGGAGCTCGATTAGGTCACGTATTGTTTTATCAATCGGAGCTTTTCCGTGAAGATTTCTTGAGTGTTTTTCTGCCTATCAGAACCAAGCCTGAGTTTGAATTTACCGGATTTGCAGGTCTTGCCAGTCATGGAGCTGCTATCGGGATTATCATAGCCATGATTTATTTCAGTAGAAATGTGATGAAAAAACCTATCATTTGGGTTCTAGACCGAATCGCTCTCCCGATTACATTGGGAGGCATTTTCATTCGTTTCGGAAACTTTATGAATTCTGAAATCCTAGGAAGAGAAACAGATTCGGCTATGGGAATCAAATTTATTCAAGATGCCTATACTCCTAAAGACGTAATGAACATTACAGGAGCATCGAATTACAGAGAAGGTTATAAAATGTTGCAAAATAATCCTGAATTTGCTTCTTATATAGGGCAAGTTGTGCCTAAACACCCCGCTCAACTCTATGAAGCTGCAGGTTATGTGATTGTGTTTTTCATCTTGTATTATTTGTATTGGAAAACCAATGCACGAGAAAAAGCCGGGTATATTTTCGGAGTGTTTTTAGTGCTTTTATGGTCTGTACGATTCATTGTGGAATTCATCAAAGAAAGCCAAGGCGGCTTTGAAGGCGAAAACCCATTGCTTTCGACAGGACAATGGCTGAGTATTCCGTTTATCATTGTTGGAATCTATTTAATCATGAGAACCAAAAAACAAAATGTAGCTTAGACTAACATTTTACATCATACATTAATCCCTCTTACGACATTACTGTAGGAGGGATTTTAATTTTTAATTCTTCGAAAACATATACTTCAATTATTGCTTCTTGTAGTCTTTTTGACTCTATTTCCCTCATTTATATACCTATTCAGGATTAGAAACACCCTCTAAAAACAGCCCAAAGATTGAGAATCAACCTACAAAAACAAATATAAATAACTAATTATCAATAAATTAAAATTGTTACGTTTTTGTTACGCCTTATGTAATAGGATACCTCTCGAAATCATTTAGGTTTGTGATGAATTAACCAAATAAAATTTGAAATAGGTTTGTTTTTCCATTTATAATAGCCACTAGAACCAACCTCTAAAACCTTACACATTTTTTCAATCGGAAATAGGAATTCATGATTTTTAATGAACGTG
>CAYZBA010000070.1:0-8932 GCA_964476555.1 uncultured Flavobacterium sp. | reverse complement strand
TCAGGATTTCGGGTAATTACGATATGTTGTCGTCTGGGTAACATTCCCGGAAGGCTTTCAAAAGTTTTACGCCCCATAATGATGTATCCATCAAGAGTCAAACTTTTAAAGCGTTTCAAATCATCCGACAAATGCCATATCAACTGATTATCTTTGCCTAATGCGTTATTTTGAGCTGCTGCCGCAACAATCGTTATCATTCGGTTGGATTTTCTTCAGAAGCAGTCTTTTTCTGGAAATCTGCCTCTACTTTTCGTTGTAACTCTTCTATTTTTCGCTGCTGTTTGGCTACGAGCTTATCAATTTCTTCTCTCTCCCATTGTTTATTCATAAACCTTTTGGTAATAAAGACATTGATAAAATGCAATATAAACAGAAAAGCCCAAGCCAAGATGACATATAATGACCAACCCGGATGAGCAGCATAGACATCAAACAATTTATCGAGAACCACAAGGAATATACTACCGACAAAAAACAAAACAAAATGCATAAACAGTCTGCGCTTTTGTTTGATTCGATTTCGGGCATTTTCGTATAATTCGTGCTGTAAAGGAGTATTCATAGGCAAAGTTTAATACGTATCGGTTGTTACAAAGTTATTATTTTTTTTCATTTATAAATTATTTACCTTTGAGAATCATAATTTATCTATGAAAGCACTCCTCAATGTTATTTTCTGCTTTTTTCTTGTCTTTCTTTCGTTTCGAGGGTGGGCACAAGACAATCTCTCAGTAACCCAACTTCACCAAGAGTTAGAACAGATTAAAAAACTCCGCGAAAGAGATTCACTTAAAATCGACTTACTCACCAATGAACTGAAAATACTTTTATCACTTCGCTCCACCAATCCAGAAGCAGCTCTGAAAGAAGACTCCGTCTATCAAGCACAAGTTAAAGAAATCGAATTACTCAGGGGGCAAAACAGCGGTATTCCGGTTGTTTTTTATAACGACACCCTTTTTTCTATTTATACCTCTTTAGGGCCTTATCTCCCTGAAGAACGAAAACAAAACATCGAAGAAAAACTTCTAAAAATCTACAAGAAGCCTTTCTTTTTCCAAGATTCTGTCGTTATCAAAAACTCTAACGGATTCGTAAACATTGCTTACCAAAACGAAATCATCAACGGAGTTTCTCCGTCAGATGCTTTATGGGCCGGTATAAGTGTAGACAGCCTGGCTCAACTTCAGGCTATAGCCATCAAAAAAGCCATCACCAAACAACGTGAAGCCCAGAGCTTTAGAAATAATTTACTCAGAATCGGCGAATTGATGCTCATCATTGCTTTGGTAACTCTTATCGTATGGGGAATCAATAGAATTTTCCGATACCTGAAAAACAAAATTACCGCTCAAGAGCGCTTCTTTGTAAAAGGTATCAAAATCCGAAACTATGAGTTCATCCGGAAAAAACAACTACAAAAAATAATAGAGCGATTTTTATCGGTTTTGCGATTAGCTCTGATAGTAATATTAATCTTTAGCGCTATTCCGCTCATATTTAGCTTATTCCCTTTTACTGAAAATTGGGCAGAAGAAATCAGCAAATGGGTTTGGGAACCAGTCAAAAAAGTCGGATTTTCAATCGAACAATACCTACCGAAACTTGTCACAATTATTATTATTGTCTTCATTGCCCGATACGTTTTGAGGCTTTTTAGATTTTTCGCTTTAGAAGTCGAAAGAGGAAATTTAGTCATCAAAAATTTCCATAAAGAATGGGCACAACCTACATATTCTATCGTTCGGTTTGTGTTTTTGATTTTGGTTGTGATTATCATCTTCCCGTATCTTCCGGGTTCGGGTTCAGAAGCTTTTAAAGGAGTTTCGGTGTTTTTGGGAATCTTGATTTCGATTGGTTCGTCTTCGGCTGTAGCCAATGCCGTAGCGGGATTGGTGATTACATATATGAGACCTTTCCAAGTTAATGATTGGATTAAAACCGGAGATGTTACAGGAATTGTTATCGAAAAGAATGCCTTAGTAACTCGACTGAGAACCATCAACAACGAAGATGTAAGTGTTCCGAATTCTGCCGTCTTGAACGGCCACACTATCAACTATTCTTCTATCGGAAAGACTGAAGGTTTAGTGCTTACTTCAAAAATCAAAGTTCGCTATGACTACCCTCACAATTTAGTGGAAGAACTCTTGATTGAAGCGGCTCTCAAAACCAAAGATATTAGTGAAACACCGC
The DNA here is from genome assembly GCA_964476555.1 of uncultured Flavobacterium sp. Taxonomy (GTDB): domain Bacteria; phylum Bacteroidota; class Bacteroidia; order Flavobacteriales; family Flavobacteriaceae; genus Flavobacterium. The sequence goes on along the minus strand of CAYZBA010000070.1, from coordinate 6,733 downwards.
ATCCGTATGTTTTTCAATTATCATTAGAAGAAATCAATGTGGTCTATGAACTCAATGCCTTTACGTTTGTACCGGAGAATATGTACTTTATTAAATCTGATCTTATCAAAAACATTCAAAACGTATTTAGTCAAGCTAAAGTCGAAATCGCTTCGACACAATACATCGAAATCAAAAAAGCAAAATAGTACAAAAACAGCGTCAAGCTCACTTCAAACCTCAGTAATTTTAATAGCTAGCAAAGTTGCTGCAAAATAAATTTGCAAGCGCAAAACAGCAAATACTAACAGTTTAGGCAACAAAAAAACCTTTTAATGGATATCCATTAAAAGGTTTTTTTAGCAGATTTATATACTAATTAATTCGCAGGATTTACTTCTTTATTGATTGAAACAGTTAGCTCCTCGGCTCCTTCTTCAAACTCCATAAAGATTTCGTCACCTTCAGCAATTTGAGAAGTAATGATTTTTTCAGCCAAAGCATCTTCTACATACTTTTGGATAGCTCTTCTCAATGGTCGAGCTCCAAATTGTTTGTCAAAGCCTTTTTCGGCTATAAAACCAATCGCTTTTTCTGAAAGCTTGAGGTTGTAACCCAAATCCTTGATTCGAGCATATAGTTTTTCTAACTCGATATTGATAATTTGGTCAATATGCTCTTTTTCAAGAGCTTTAAAGACAATTACATCATCAATACGGTTCAAGAATTCCGGAGCAAATGCTTTTTTCAAAGCGTTTTCAATGATGCTTTTCGAATGCTCTTCGGCTTGGGCTAACTTGGCAGCTGTTCCGAAACCAACTCCTTGACCAAAGTCTTTTAGTTGTCTAGCTCCGATATTGGATGTCATAATGATAATCGTATTTCTGAAATCAATTTTCCTGCCTAAACTGTCTGTCAAGAATCCGTCATCAAGCACTTGAAGCATCATGTTGAATACATCCGGATGAGCTTTTTCGATCTCATCCAAAAGTACCACACAATATGGTTTTCTTCTTACTTTTTCCGTAAGTTGACCCCCTTCTTCGTAGCCCACATATCCCGGAGGAGCTCCCACAAGTCTAGAGATAGAGAATTTCTCCATATACTCACTCATGTCGATTCTCACTAAAGCATCTTCTGAATCGAAAAGCTCTTTAGCCAACACCTTAGCCAGTTGTGTTTTTCCAACCCCCGTTTGACCTAAGAAGATGAACGAACCAATTGGCCTGTTTGGGTCCTTAAGTCCTGCTCTATTTCGTTGAATGGATTTAGCGACTTTCATGACCGCTTCTTCTTGACCAATTACTTTGTTTCGAAGAAGATCAGGCAGTTCAGCCAATTTATTGCTTTCTGTCTGAGCGATACGGTTGACAGGAATACCGGTCATCATAGAAACGACATCAGCAACATCGCTCTCCGTTACTGTAATTCGGTTATTTCTGTTCTCGGTTTCCCATTGTTCTTGAGCAGCAGCCAATTCTTTTTCGATTCGTTTTTCATCATCTCTAAGTTTGGCAGCTTCTTCGTATTTCTGACGTTTCACAACCGTATTTTTCAACTCACGTACTTCTTCCAATTGTTTCTCTAAATCTAAAATCTTTTTAGGAACCTTAATGTTGGTGATATGTACTCTTGAACCTACTTCATCGAGAGCATCAATAGCTTTGTCCGGAAGGAAACGCTCAAACATATAACGATTCGTCAACTTCACACAAGCCTCGATAGCTTCAGGAGTATATGTTACGTTGTGATGGTCTTCGTATTTTTCTTTGATATTATTCAAAATTGCAATGGTTTCTTCTACAGAAGTAGGCTCTACAATTACCTTTTGAAAACGTCTTTCTAGAGCACCGTCTTTCTCAATATATTGTCTGTATTCATCTAAAGTTGTCGCTCCAATACATTGAATTTCTCCTCTTGCTAAAGCAGGTTTAAACATATTGGATGCATCCAGCGAACCGGCAGCCCCACCTGCTCCTACAATGGTGTGAATCTCATCGATAAAGAGAATGATGTCGTCGTTTTTCTCAAGTTCGTTCATCACGGCTTTCATTCGCTCTTCAAACTGACCTCTGTATTTTGTACCGGCTACTAAGCTAGCCAAGTCAAGAGTAACTACTCTTTTTCCGTAAAGAATCCTCGAAACCTTACGTTGAACGATTCTCAGGGCCAAACCTTCCGCAATGGCAGATTTACCCACTCCGGGCTCTCCAATCAAGAGCGGATTGTTCTTTTTCCTACGACTCAGAATCTGAGAAACTCTTTCAATTTCTTTCTCTCTACCCACCACAGGATCCAGTTTTCCTTCTTCTGCCAAAACCGTAAGATCACGACCAAAGTTATCCAAAACAGGAGTTTTTGATTTTTTTACCGGTTTACTACCTGAATTTGAAAAACTACCTTCTCTGAATGGTTCTTCTGACGAAGATTCATCACCGTAAGCTGATTCTGTTTTCGGAAGATTTTCAGAGGTTAGGTTGTCTTGAGTAGATTCAGAGATAAAGTTCAAAAAATGTTCGTTTACAGTATTGTAATCTATCTTGAATTTATTTAGAATTTTGGTTGTCGGGTCTTCGTCATTTCTAAGGATACAGAGTAAAATATGCCCCGTATTGATAGAAGAGCTACGCAGTTTTTTGGCTTCCAAAAACGACATTCTCAAAACTCTATCTGCCTGACGAGTCAGGTGTAGGTTTTTCTTATCATTGTTCATTAAAGCATTTTCATTATATGGTGTAAGGTCTTCTATTTTTTTACGAAGATAATCCATATCGACAGCAAAACTCTGCAAAACAGTATAAGCTGTTCCGTTTCCATCTCGAAGAATCCCGAGAATGAGATGCTCTGTTCCAATAAAGTCGTGGCCTAATCGCAGAGCCTCTTCTTTACTGTAACCAATAACATCTTTTACACGAGGTGAAAAATTATCGTCCATAAGGATATTTTTTATGTTGGTAAATATATAATTTTTCTTAGAATTTGGCAAAAACCGTTCCGAATGTAACTTTGTCAGGTTTTACGACACTAATCAGGTCAAAAACAGTATCTTTGCCCTTTGAACAAACAGAATGCAAGTGAGTAAGACCAACAAACTCAAAATCTTTAACGACCCTATTTATGGGTTTATTTCGATTCCGAGTGAACTAATTTACGATTTAGTTCAACACCGATACTTTCAAAGATTACGACGTATTTCTCAGATGGGATTATCTTATTTGGTTTATCCCGGAGCCCATCACACAAGATTCCATCATGCCCTAGGCTGTATGCATTTAATGCAAAAAGCTGTCGAAACACTACGACAAAAAGGCATAAAAATTTCTACAGACGAAGAACAAGCTTTGTATGTAGCCATTTTATTGCATGACATAGGTCACGGCCCCTTCTCTCACGCTATGGAACATAGCATCGTAAACATTCACCACGAAGATATTTCGATTTTGTTTATGAACAAACTCAATCAAGAGTTTAACGGACAATTGTCATTGGCCATCGAAATATTCAAAGGAAATTATCACAGAAACTTCTTGCATCAACTCATTTCGGGACAGCTCGACATGGATAGAATGGACTACCTAAAAAGAGACAGTTTCTATTCGGGTGTCGCAGAAGGAAACATCAATTCCGAAAGACTGATTCAGATGCTCAATGTGGTAGACGACAACCTGGTGATTGACGAAAAAGGGATTTATTCCGTAGAAAAATTCCTCGTGGCCAGACGACTCATGTATTGGCAAGCCTACCTTCATAAAACCAGTATCGTAGCCGAGCAAATGCTCATGAAAGCCCTTCAAAGAGCTAAAGAACTTACCGAAACCGGAATGACTCTCCCATGTGGTTCTGCCTTTTCTTTTTTCTTGGAAAACAAAATCGACCAAACTAACTTTAACGATAATGTTCTAGAGAAATTCTCAAAACTTGACGACTACGATTTAGTCTCTGCTCTAAAAGAATGGCAAAATTCAGATGATTATGTCTTAAGCCGTTTAAGCCAAATGATTCTCAATCGAGATTTACTGAAAATCGAAATCAGCACAGAGAAGATCTCTAAAGATCGCATCACAGAGCTTCAAAATTTGTATGCTCAAAAAGAAAACATTACCAATAAAGAAAGTAAGTACTTTGTTTTCAAAGGCAAAATAAGCAATAAGGCATACGACAAAAAATCAGAACCGATATTAATTTTAGACAAAAACGGCAGTACGACAGATTTGATTTCTGCTTCCGATAAATCCTACTTAAAATCGCTTACAGAAGAGGTGTCAAAATACTATATATGTTATCCAAAAGCAATGAGAGAAAGCTGATTTCACCTTAATAAATAAAAAGTTAATATGGTTCTTTAAAATTTTATATTTTTGCCAAGATGAAATTTACCGTACAACAAATAGCAGACATTCTTGAGGGAGAGGTTCAGGGGAACGCTCAAGCCGAAGTATTTCAACTATCTAAGATCGAAGAAGGCTCAGAAGGAGCCCTAACTTTCTTGGCAAACCCGAAATACGAACACCATATTTATACTACTAAAGCAACTGCTACTATCGTAAACAAAACTTTTGTTCCCGAAGGTAGCCTTACTACTACACTTATCAAAGTTGAAGACGCTTATAAATCATTTTCGAAACTATTGGAATACTACAATCAGGTAAAACTGATGAAATCCGGAATTGAACAACCTTCGTTTATTTCTGAAAATGTGAAATATGGAGATAATCTATATTTAGGAGCCTTCTCATACATCGGTAAAAACGTAAAAATAGGCGAAAATGTAAAAATATATCCCAACTGTTTTGTTGGCGACAATGTAACTATCGGGGACAATACAATTTTATTTGCCGGAGTACGAATTTATTCGGAATCGGTAATCGGGAATAACTGCACATTCCACTCAGGAGTGATTATTGGTTCAGACGGATTCGGTTTTGCTCCAAATGCTGACGGAACCTATAACAAAGTGCCTCAAATCGGAAATGTAGTTATCGAAGACAACGTAGAGATTGGCGCTGCCACTACAATTGATAGAGCTACTTTAGGAAGCACCATCATTCGCAAAGGAGTAAAATTAGACAATCAGATTCAGATTGCCCACAACGTTGAAGTAGGAGAAAATACAGTAATCGCTTCACAAACCGGTGTAGCAGGTTCTACTAAAATTGGCAAAAACTGTATTATCGGAGGACAAGTAGGAATCGTTGGGCACATCACTATCGGAAACGGAGTGAAAATTCAGGCTCAGTCTGGAATTGGTAAAAGTTTGGCAGACGGAGACGTCGTTCAAGGAAGTCCTGCCTTTGGATACGGAGACTTCGCAAAGTCTTTTGTTCACTTCAAAAACTTCCCGAAAATCGTTTCTGATTTAGAAGACATAAAAAAGAAATTATCGTAACGCTTAAGAACAAAATCATGGCTAAACAAAAAACCATAAAAGAAGAAGTTACATTAAGAGGAGTGGGCCTTCATACAGGTAAAGAAGTTACTATGACCCTAAAACCTGCTCCAATTAATAACGGATTTACTTTCGTAAGAGTTGACTTAGAAGGTAGCCCTGTGATTGAAGCAGATGCCAACTACGTAGTAAACACTCAAAGAGGAACCAACTTAGAAAAAAGAGGTGTAAAAATCCAGACTTCTGAGCACGTTTTGGCGGCTTGTGTGGGTTGTGATTTAGATAACATTATAATTGAATTGAATGCTTCTGAGCCTCCGATTATGGATGGCTCTTCTAAATATTTTGTCGAGGCTATCGAAAAAGCAGGAATTGTTGAGCAAGATGCCGAACAAAAAGTTTATACCGTAAAAGAAGTCATTTCATATACAGACGAAGAGACCGGAAGCGAAATCCTAGTAATGCCGGCTGATGAATATCAAGTAACTACCATGGTGGACTTCGGCACTAAAGTACTAGGAACTCAAAATGCTTCTATCAAATCCATATCAGAATTCAAAACTGAAATTGCAAACGCTAGAACCTTTAGTTTTCTTCATGAACTAGAGACCCTTTTGCAACATGGTCTTATCAAAGGAGGTGATTTGAACAATGCCATAGTTTATGTAGACAAAGAAATTTCTCCTGAAACTATGGAGCACCTTAAAGTAGCATTCGGAAAAGACGATATTTCGGTGAAACCAAACGGAATTTTGGATAATCTTACGCTACACTACCCTAACGAAGCAGCAAGACATAAATTACTTGATGTTATTGGAGACTTGGCTTTGGTAGGGACACGTATTAAAGGAAAAGTAATTGCTAACAAGCCGGGACATTTTGTGAATACGCAGTTTGCCAAAAAACTGTCTAAAATTATCAAAATCGAAGAGCGCAACCAAGTACCAAGCTATGATTTGACCCAACCTCCACTTATGGATGTAACTCAAATCATGAATATCTTGCCTCATAGACCTCCGTTCTTGTTAGTAGACAAAATATTAGAACTTTCTGACACTCACGTAGTGGGATTGAAAAACGTAACGATGAACGAACCGTTTTTCGTAGGACACTTCCCTGGAGCACCTGTGATGCCCGGAGTTCTTCAAATCGAAGCCATGGCACAAGCAGGAGGAATTTTAGCGTTAAGTACTGTTCCAGATCCGGAAAATTACTTAACCTATTTCATGAAAATAGATAACGTAAAATTCAAACAGCAAGTTTTGCCTGGAGACACTCTAATATTCAAATTAGAGTTGCTAACGCCTATCCGTAGAGGAATTTGCCACATGCAGGCTTATGCTTATACGAACGGCAAATTAGCAACCG
>CAYZBA010000069.1:7732-9031 GCA_964476555.1 uncultured Flavobacterium sp. | reverse complement strand
TATTTACGGAAAAAAACAAACTCGACCTTTCCGCAAGATGGGGCACGTGACTATCACCAACCACGATATTCAAAAGGCAAGACAAATAGCTGAAAAAGTAAAAAATAGTATTCGAGTTATCAGTAATTAACTTTAAACAAAAAACCATGAAAGTAGCAGTAATAATGGGAAGTAAAAGCGATTTGCCAATCATGCAAGACGCTATTGACATATTAACGGATTTTCAAATCGAGGTGGAGGTTGACATTGTTTCGGCTCACAGAACGCCGGAAAAATTGTTTGATTTTTCTATGAATGCTCACAAAAGAGGTATCAGTGTTATCATAGCCGGAGCAGGAGGGGCAGCTCACCTTCCGGGGATGGTTGCTTCGATGAGTCCGCTGCCTGTGATTGGAGTTCCGGTAAAATCCAGCAATTCAATCGACGGATGGGATTCTGTGCTGTCTATTCTGCAAATGCCCGCTGGCGTTCCGGTAGCGACCGTAGCTCTTAACGGAGCCAAAAATGCCGGAATCTTAGCGGCTCAGATTCTCGGAAGCCATGATAAAACGATACAAGACAGAATCGTTTTCTATAAAGAAACCCTTAGAGATATCGTACTGAAAGCATCAGAGGAAGTGAAGAAATAATCTTCACTTCTTTTTTGTTTTACTTCGAAGCTTTCCTCATTTTCATATTCAAGAATTCCACTCCGAGAGAGAATAGAATCGCAAAGTAGAGATATCCTTTTGGCACGGCTCCGATTTCTTGTCCAAGAAGTATTGCCTCAGAAAGGTGCATGCTCTCTGTGGTTAGCATAAATCCGATAAGGATTAAGAACGAAAGAGCCAATATTTGAATCGATGGATTTCGGTTGACGAAATTTCCGATAGGGATGGCAAAAAGCATCATTACACCCACAGAAATAATTACTGCTGCAATCATAATATATAGGGCTCCTTCTAGTCCGTTGGTCATTCCCACAGCGGTTAGAATACTATCTAAGGAGAAAATAAGGTCAATCATCAGGATTTGAACTAAAATTGAAGCAAACGATTTGGCTGCCTGACCTCCAACAGTAGGCTGTGTATGATGTTCGATATGATTTATCTTTTCGTGAATTTCTTTCGTACTCTTCCAAATCAAGAAAATACCTCCTACTAATAAGATTAAAGCCTGACCGTTGAAGTGAGCAGTAAACCAACTCCAGTTGACACTAAACCAAGGTTCTTTCATGGCAATGAGTAGCGTAATTCCGAATAACATGGCAATTCGCATAAACATAGCTAAAAAAAGTCCGATTCGGGTAGCTCTTTTACG
>CAYZBA010000069.1:0-7632 GCA_964476555.1 uncultured Flavobacterium sp. | reverse complement strand
ACGATGAAAAAACAGATTCCTAACCTGATTACTTTACTCAATCTTTTGAGCGGTTGTATCGCTCTTGTTTTTGTTTCTCAAGATAATTTTTGGTTTGCTTTTTATTTTGTCTGTCTTGGGATTTTCTTCGATTTTTTCGACGGCTTTTTTGCAAGAATTCTAAAAGTACAAAGCCCGCTAGGTGTACAACTCGACTCTCTGGCAGATATGGTAACCAGTGGAGTAGTTCCGGGGTTTGTGATGTTCAAAATGCTTTCTGAGCTTTCTTCGGATACTTTTTTACCTTATTTTGGTTTTATCATCACATTGGGTTCATGTTATCGCTTGGCAAAATTCAACATTGATACTCGTCAGACGGATTCTTTTATTGGCTTGCCAACTCCGGCAAACGCTCTTTTTATTTTGAGTCTTCCGCTAATTAGTCAAACGTTTGTAGTAGATTTGTTGTCGAGTGTATGGGTGCTGATGGGAATTTCGGTTCTGAGTGCTTTTATTTTGAATGCAGAGCTACCACTATTCTCACTAAAGATTAAGAACTTCAGCTTTGCCAAATATAAACTACAAATTGTGTTTTTAATCTTGGCTGTTGTGCTGCTGTTAGCTTTTCAAATTTTAGGATTACCATTGGTGATTTTGTTGTATGTAGTGCTATCGGTATTCAATAATATGCAGAAAAAATAATCTTTTAGGTTTACCAAATAAAAAATCCGTTTAACCTTGTGATTAAACGGATTTTTGTTTTTATGGAAGTAGCAGATTAAAAGAAACCTCCGCCGTCTTGTTTGGTGTTATCTTCTCTGTACTTTCTTTGTAAAGCACGGTTCTTACCTCCACCAAACATATAGTTTACACCAACATAAACAGTTCTACTTTCCCAAGTGAATTTTCCGTTAGCAGGGAAAGGATTAGTAGATTCAAAAGCTGCTCTCATGGTGTTGAACATATCGTTGAATCTCAAGCTGAACGAAAGTCTGTTCTCTAACATGCTGTATCGAGCTCCTGAATCTATTTTATACATCTCTTTCATGCTGTTCTGAACACCGTCAAACGGGCCTCTGTAGAATCCGAAAAGAGTAAGAGTAAGGTGTTTGTTAACCTTAAAGTTGTTGTTTACTCTAGCGTTGAAAGCATTGGTTTCTACTTCGTTGGTTTGGAAACTAGTATTTCCGGTTATAGGGTCTGTCATCTGAATCAAACCTTTTTGAGAAATGCTTGAAAAGTCGATTGCCGGCTGAAAGTCCCACCATTTAGTAAATCTATAGTTTGCCGAAACCTCGAATCCATAAGCAGAATTGTCATCAAAATTCGCATAACTCATGATAAAGTCATTCGGATTTGGCGTTTGCTCGTCAGAGTAGAACGTCCTGTTGATTTCGTCTTGAATATTTCTATAGAATATCCCTGCCGTAATTGTTCCTTTCGGAAGTACACGAGTATAATTCAACTCCACAGAATTCGTAAATTGAGGGTCTAGCTCAGGGTTACCCATACCCGTTACAGTTGGAGTAGCAAACTCTCTCACCGGTTTGGTTTGTTGAAGGTTTGGTCTGTCAACACGTCTTGAATAACTCATCTGGAATGAGTTGTTTTTGTTCAAAGCATACGTCATAAAAGCAGACGGGTACAAAGTGAAGTAATCATCGCTATAGATTTCTTGACCTGCCAATTTAGCGCTTACTGCGTAACTCTCAAAACGTGCTCCCAACTGATAACCAAACTTCTCGAAGTTTTGACCGAAAGTAGCATAAGCCGAATAGATATCCACGTCATAGTTGTATCTGGAAGACGGGTTAGTACTCATTGGATTATTGGTTTCGTATAGGTTTTCAGAACGAGTCGTTCTCGCTTCAGCTCCTAATTCAAGTTTTGACTTTTCGTTAAGCGGGTATACATAATCTACATTGATAGTCAGCAAGTCTCTTTTGTCTTCGATAGCATCTTGATATACACTTTCTCCAGCATTTTCAACAGCTGTATTAAAGCTAGCATCTTGAGGTTGCTTATAGGTGTTGAAGTTTACCTCTACGTCAAGCGTATGTCCGGTTTCGTTAAACAAATGCTTATAAGCAGCGTTATAAGTAGTTGTTTTGTTGTCTGTAAGGTATTTAGAATACTGCGAAATATCGTCAAAGTTGTTGTCAGGATACAACGTAAGGGTTTTTATGATACCTTCACCTTCCCAAATGTTTTGGTTCATAAAGACCGAAACCGTGTTTTTGTCATCAATGTAATAATCCAACCCAACTTTGTAGAGCATTGATTTGTTGTCGTTTGAAATGTCTATCAGGTTCGTCGAGTTTTGATCTGCCCTATAGATGTTTCCGTCGTTATAGTATTTACCTAAGTTACCACCAAGGGTTCCAAAAAAGTTTACTTTTCCTGTTCTGTAGTTCATGTTCACAGAACCGTTGTATTTAGGTACTTCACCAAAAGTAACTCCCGCATTGGCGCTTCCGTTGAATCCATCATTTGAGTTCTTATGTAGGATAATGTTGATGATACCCGACATACCCTCTGGATTGTATTTAGCACTTGGGTTAGTAATGAGCTCAATACTTTTAATAGAAGAAGAAGGGATTTGCTTCAGGAGTTGTGCAGGCTCAATGTTAGTAGGTCTGCCGTCTACCAAAACTCTTACGTTTTGATTTCCTCGAAGTGAAATGTTTCCGTCTTGGTCAACATTCACTGTCGGGATGTTGTTCATAATCTCAGAAGCAGTAGCTCCTGCCGTAAGCAAATCTCTACCCACGTTAATCACTTTTCTGTCGATTTTTTGCTCGATGGTAGAAACTTCTCTAACCACTTCAACGCCTTCCAGAAGCACTGATTCGTCTTCTAAAAAGATACGACCTAAATCAAGGTCTTTTTGCTGAGTCAAATCGGCTGTAGTCGTATAGGTTTTATACCCGATAAAAGAAACTTCAACCGTATAATTTTTAGGTGCTAAACTCTTTACGGTGAAATTCCCCGAGTCATCCGTTAGTACACCGGTAATGATTTGTTCGTTTTCTTTAATCGTAATAGTAACATACGGTACACTTTCGTTAAGTTTTTTATCAAAAACGTTTCCGGAAATGCTACCATTGTTTTGTGCTACGGCACTAAAACTAAAGGCTAATAGCAGAATTAAGAATAGTTGTTTCATTTGGTTTGTGTATAAAAAAATGTTGGATTTATTGTTTACTACACTAGACAACGAAACCCAACAATTGTTACACGACTCTGAACAGTTTTAAGATAAGTTTAAGGAATGAAGAGTTGAAATAGTTTGACTTTTGTTGTTAATTAATTTGTTTTCAGGTGTTTGTAGTTTAATTTAGAATAGTTATTTCTTTATTCTTTTAAAAGCAAAGGTTTGAGGTTGGTCACCTCCGCTAATTTCAGCAATGATAGAATCTTGATGTATTTGTTTATAAGTAATTTTTTAGGAAAATCGTTATTTGAATTTTCGAAGACAAGTAAACCATCGTCTGATGAAGTCTTTCTAAATTCAATCTCTTTTGTCTTTCCGTTGATAAATTTTGGGATATAATATAATCATTGCTTTTTTGTATTAGGTCTACAATTTCAGAAAATAGTGTGTCGTTTGACTCTGCCTTTATGAAATAAGCTTCTCCGGCATAAGTGCTATCGTTTTTCACAATCCACGTTTCAGACAATCGACCTTCCGGAGAAATGTTTTCCCACTCACCAATAAACCATCGAGCTTTTTCAAGCTCAGTGTAGGATTTTGAATCTTCTTTTTTACAAGAAAAGAGACAAAGTGCTAAGTAAAAGTGCTGCTTTTTTCATAATTAAGAATTTTGGTCATAAAATGTATTTGCTTGTCTATTAGTTAGAAACATATTGGTAGCTGTTTTTCAAGCTTTTGCTCAATAACACAAGAAATAACCCGACAACCAGACAGAATAGAAAAGAAGAATTGGCCGTCCCGAAGCTGAATTCTATTTTACGTTCTGTAATCATTCCGGCTAAGTAGGGAGGAATCTCCATCAGTAAGGCTGATACGAAAAATAACCAACCGCTTTGGTTTAATTTTTTATGTAAAAGAACATTAGAGAATTGTTGATTTACGATAAACAAAACACTCTTTTTCAGACATAAAATGGCATAGAAGAAAAGTAAATAAGCAATTTCTGAAAAGAGAAGAACAATTTTGCCACACGTAGTGTTTACATCTAATTCCATCGGAAGTACAGAACTACCACTCAGTAATATTATCGGTATAATGACAATCATGAGAAGTGCTCCGAGCATTAAAAACCAAAGGAGAATATAAAAAATAATTCGTAAAGGGTTAGTTTTGTTCATAGTTCTAAAGAATTAAAGAGAATTTAAATTTATATTTTTACCTTACAATTATAAGTCTTTTTCTTTGATTAAATGTGAAAAAAGTTGAAAAGCCAAGATATACGTTAAAAAAATATTTGTTAGATTCCCGCTTGTGTAATCTATAGTAATGACTGAAATTTTCGTAACTTTGCACTCCTAAAAATTAATTTTAGCAATGATTGAGAGATTACAGTACGTAAAGCAACGTTTTGATGAGGTTTCTGACTTGATCATCCAGCCCGATGTTATTGCAGACCAAAAGCGATACGTTCAGCTAAACAAAGAATATAAAGACCTTAAGGCTTTGGTTGAAAAGCGTGATGAATACATTCGTTTGCAAGCCAACATACAAGAAGCGCAAGAGATTATCCAAGACGGTAGTGATAAAGAAATGGTCGAAATGGCCCAACTTCAGCTTGAAGAGGCTAAAGAACGTTTGCCTAAACTCGAAGAGGAAATCAAGTTTATGTTGATTCCAAAAGACCCTGAAGATGCTAAAAACGTTATGATGGAAATCAGAGCCGGAACCGGAGGTGACGAAGCCAGCATTTTTGCAGGAGATTTATATCGTATGTACACCAAGTATTGCGAAAGCAAAGGATGGAGAACTTCGATTGTAGATTTGAACGAAGGAACTTCCGGAGGGTTTAAAGAGATTATTTTTGAAGTAACCGGGGAAGATGTTTATGGAACGTTGAAATACGAAGCTGGCGTACACCGCGTTCAACGTGTGCCTCAAACCGAAACACAAGGTCGTGTTCACACTTCTGCAGCAACCGTTATGGTGCTTCCGGAAGCCGAAGAGTTTGACGTACATATAGATATGAATGACGTTCGTATTGATTTGTTTTGTTCTTCAGGTCCTGGAGGGCAGTCGGTAAACACCACCAAATCAGCTGTAAGGATGACACACATCCCGACCGGATTGGTAGCTCAATGTCAAGACGAAAAATCGCAACATAAAAACAAAGAAAAAGCTTTAGCAGTATTGCGTTCTCGCTTGTATGAAATGGAATTGGCCAAAAAACAAGAAGAGGATGCCAAAAAGAGAAATTCTCAGGTGAGTAGCGGAGACCGTTCGGCTAAAATACGTACGTATAATTACCCACAAGGAAGGGTTACTGACCACAGAATCGGGCTTACGCTTTATGATTTGGATGGAGTGATGAATGGAAACATCCAAAAAATTATCGATGAGCTTCAGTTGGTAGCCAACACAGAAAAGCTCAAAGAAAGCGAAGTATATTAATGAAAAAACTTTTCAAGTTTATCTTAAACTTGGTTCCTAGACCAATACTAATCAGGATGAGTTATTTAATTCGTCCTGTTTTGGTTTTATGGCTTAAAGGAAATAAATATACAGACCCAATAGACGGTAAGAGTTTCAGAAAATTCTTGCCTTATGGGTATGAAAACCAAAGAGATAATGTGCTTTCGCCCAGCACGCTTTCGCTCGAAAGACATCGCTTGCTTTGGCTATACCTAAAAAACGAAACCGATTTTTTCTCGGCTCCCAAAAAAGTATTGCACTTTGCTCCGGAGCAAGCTTTTTATAAGCGATTTCGTAATCAAAAAAATCTCGATTACACCACAACCGACTTGAATTCACCTTTGGCAGATGTCAAAGCAGATATTTGTAACCTTCCTTTTAAAGACGAAGAATTCGATGTGATTTTTTGCAATCACGTTCTGGAACACATTCCCGATGATACGAAGGCGATGCAGGAGCTTTATCGCATACTCAAAAAAGGAGGGATGGGCATTTTTCAGATTCCGCAAGACTTAAGTCGAGAAAAAACCTTCGAAGACAATTCCATTATAGATCGAAAAGAAAGAGCCAAAATCTTTGGGCAATACGACCACGTGAGGATTTACGGAAGAGATTATTTCGATAAGCTCAGAAGTATCGGTTTTAGGGTTGTCGAAGAAGATTACACCAAAAAAATAACTCCTGAATTAGTCGAGAAATATCGATTGGCTCCAGGAGAAATTATTCCGATTTGCTTTAAGTAGTTTTAAGTTTTTAGTGTTTAGTTTTGAGTTATTTAAAAACTAAAACTCATAACTCATCACTTATAACTTTTTCGCCTCATTCCAATACACGTCCATTTCGGCTAGGGTCATTTCAGAAAGTGGTTTTCCGATTTCGTTGGACTTTTCTTCCAGATATTTGAATCTTTTGATGAATTTCTTGTTGGTTTGTTCTAAGGCATCTTCAGGATTTACGTTCAAGAAACGAGCATAATTAATCATCGAGAACAATACATCGCCAAATTCTTGATTGATTTTTTCTTGATTTCCGTTTTTTACTTCGTTTTGTAATTCGCCTAATTCTTCTTGAACTTTTTCCCAAACTTGTTGTGGTTCTTCCCAATCAAAGCCTACGGCTTTTACTTTTTCTTGAATGCGATTAGCCTTTACCATAGCCGGCAAGCTGTTTGGAACACCTTCCAAAACCGATTTACGACCTTCTTTGAGTTTGAGTTTTTCCCAATTTCGTTTTACTTCTTCTTCGTTTTCTACTTTTACATCTCCGTATATATGCGGATGGCGGTGAATGAGTTTTTCGCAGATTCCGTTGGTCACGTCTGCAATGTCAAAATCACCCGTTTCAGAGCCGATTTTAGAATAAAAGACAATGTGTAACAAGATATCTCCGAGTTCTTTTTTGATTTCCTGCATATCTTTTTCGAGGATGGCATCACCGAGTTCGTAGGTTTCTTCGATAGTCAAATAACGAAGGGATTCGAAGGTTTGCTTTTTGTCCCACGGACATTTTTCACGCAAATCATCCATGATGTCCAATAAACGAGAAAAGGCTTGGAGTTTTTGTTCTTTGGTATTCATCGGTTTGTTTTTAGGCTAAATTACAATAAAAAAGCCGAAAGTGAGGTTTCGGCTTATTGGTTATTATTCTTGAGTTTCTTCTGGTTGTTGTCCTCGTTGTCTGATTTCCATGTCTTTAGAAATCAAACCTTTTGAGATAAGCATGTTATACCAACTGATGATTTTTTTGATATCTGAGGCATAGACTCTGTCTACATCATAATTCGGAACTACTTCAGCAAAATAAGCTTCTAGTTTCTCTTTATCCTCTTTATGTGAAATAGCTTCTTTGTTGTCTTCTTTGGTTGCAATGGCTTTAAGAATTTCCGCTAGAGGTTTTTCACCGTCATAGGTGTAAACAGAAATCTCAGACAACAAACTCACATTGCTTTGTAGGCCAACGTTTAATTTTTTTCCGTCAGCTAAAGACTCTGCTAAAAATCCTGAACGGGTTTGTACTTTTAATTCATAAAG
>CAYZBA010000068.1:0-9057 GCA_964476555.1 uncultured Flavobacterium sp. | reverse complement strand
GCGACTTCTCGAACTTCGGGGATACGACAACCTTATTAAATCCTGAATGTATCGATATTATCAAAGAAGGTAGAATTGACTGATAGTCTATCTATTGGCTG
This sequence comes from uncultured Flavobacterium sp., assembly GCA_964476555.1. Lineage (GTDB taxonomy): Bacteria > Bacteroidota > Bacteroidia > Flavobacteriales > Flavobacteriaceae > Flavobacterium. Next base: position 8,956 of record CAYZBA010000068.1, on the reverse strand, counting down.
TAGGGGTTTTTCTACAGCTATTTTTTAATGTAAGATTATATGTTGTCTATTATCTTTAGCCTTATTTGTAGTGTTAGTGTAGGTGTCTTGCTGAAAATCGCTAAGCATTATAGGGTGGTTTTGATGCAAATCATCGGGTGGAATTATGTGATTGCGTTGCTCTTTACGCAATTGGTTTTTTCACCGCAGTGGCAAAGTGTATCGGTGAGTGATATGCCTGTCATGGTGCTTTCGAGCCTATGGTTTTTGCTCCCGATAGTTTTTTTATTTCAAGCGCTTTCACTGAAACACGTCGGCATCGTAAAAACCGACATAGCCCAACGATTATCGCTATTTATCCCGATTTTGGCTTCTTATTTCGTATTTGGAGAAACTTTTTCTCATTACAAAATAGCAGGGCTACTCGTGGCTTTTGTAGCCATATTTTTTACTTTGAACAGGGCTGAGCACTCTGCTGCCGGTGAGCAATCTAAATGGCATTATCCGCTATTGGTTTTGTTGGGGTTTGGCGTTATTGATGTGTTGTTTAAAAAAGTAGCTGCTTTTACGGCTGTTCCTTATACGACTTTGCTAGCCGTAGTCTTTTCGGGTGCTTTGATAGTTGCGTGGGGATTGAATCTGTATCGGATACTGCGAAAGAAAGAGGCCTTTCAAATCAACAACATAGGCTGGGGAACCGCTTTGGGATTGTTGAATTTTGGGAATATTTATTTCTACTTAAAAGCTCATCAGGAACTTTCGGAGAATCCTTCAACCGTATTTGCAACGATGAACTTGGGGGTCATTATCCTAGGGAGTTTCATTGGAGTATTGTTCTTCAAGGAAAAGCTCAATAAGTTGAACTATTTGGGAATTGCGATGGCTCTTTTGGCCGTAGTGCTAATCATGATTTCGCAATTCAAAGCGTAACAATATTTTTTAATTGTGAGTTGACTACTTCTTAGCCTCTCTTCGGAATTCGCTCAGGATGATGGCCGTGGCAGTAGCAACATTCAAACTTTCGGTTGGGTTGCCGAAGCGAGGAATGGTAATTTTATCGGTAATGAGTTGTTCTATTTCTGGGGAGATTCCGTTGGCTTCGTTGCCCATCACGATGATGCCTTGATTTGGGAGTTGGGTTTTGTAGATGTTGTTTCCTTTCATAAAGGTTCCGAAAACGGGTAGCTTGGTTTGAGAGAGGAATTTGTTTAGGTCTAGGTAAGACACATTCACACGAGAGATAGAGCCCATAGTGGCTTGTAGGACTTTAGGGTTATAACAATCGACCGTATCTTCTGAGCAGACCAAATCGGTGATTCCGAACCAGTCGCATAGTCGGATAATGGTTCCTAAATTTCCCGGGTCACGGATTTTATCTAACGCCAAAATAACGCCTTGCTCTTTGATTTTTTTAGGTTCGGGCATACGAAAGACGGCCAAAGCGTTGTTTGGGTTTGATAGGGCTGAAATCTTTTTTAGGTCTGTTGTAGCAATCAGTGTTTGCTGAGGGATATGGTCAAACAGGTGTTCGGTCACGAACAGCTCTTCTAGTACAAAATTTGAATCGAGTAATTCTTGAATGACTTTTTTTCCTTCGACAAAAAACAAACCCAATTCTTTTCGGTACTTTTTTTGTTGTAAAGAGATTATTCTTTTGATTTGGTTTTTACTAACCATATAAATAGTGTAATTTTGGCTTTATTTCGCTGCGCAGTTGAAACAATATTTTACAAAAATAGCATTTATAATTGGATTAGGAACTTTTATCAGCTCATGTGATGCTGTAAAAAAAGTTCCGGAGAGCGAACATCTTCTGGATAAAAACACTATTCTGGTGGATGAAGTTCTTGTAAAAGAGGAAGGAGCGGTTTCTCAGCTCTATCAGGAGCCCAACAAGTCGTTGTTAGGAATAAAGCTTCGGTTGCACCTGTATAACATGGCCAAGGAGAATGCAGATTCGCTTTATAATGATTGGCTTTACAGGAAGCCCAACCGATACAAGAATCTTTCGGCACTGCTTTCGGAGAAGCAAGTAGAGCGCTTGGGGCAATCGTTTGTGGTTTCGGGGTTTAGTCGTTTTTTGAAAAATGTGGGCGAAGCACCGGTTATTGTTAAGGAAGAGCAGACGAGAAAATCTGCCGACAGGCTCAAGAACTATTACTTCAATCAGGGATATTTCAACACGAAGGTAACTTATGAAATCGATACTTTGGCCGGCAAAAAAGCTGCGGTTACTTATAAAGTAGAGCGTGAGAAGCCCTATGTTATCGATTCGATAAAAACGAAAATTTCGACTCCGGCCTTGGATTCGTTGTATCAACTTACGAAAGAGAATTCTCTGATAAAAACAGGGAAACAGTATAACAAAGCCGATTTTGATGCGGAGAGAGACCGCATTACGTCATACTTCAGAAACAGAGGGGCGTATCACTTTCAGCAAAATTACATCAATTATAAAATAGATACGATAGGTACGAATCACAAGGCTAATGTAGAGATTGTTATCGCTAACCAACAGGTGAGGGAAGGGGATGAAATTTATACGAAGCCTTTTAACCTCTATAAGATTAGCGAGATCAATATTTTTACGAACAACCAATACGACCGGGAAGAGGGGTTGAAGATCGACAGTACGTCGTATCAAGGGTTTAATATTTACAGCTTAGGGAAGCTTCGGTATAGGCCGAAGGCTTTGACGGATGCGGTTTTCCTTAGGAAAAATGAGCGATATAGCGACATTCGCGACATGCTCACCAGGCGTTCGCTCAACAATTTGGGGATTTTCAACTATCCGACGATTCAGTATGTAGAGGATAAAACGGATTCTACGGGGAATTCTTTGATTGCTAATATTACGTTGAGTTCGGTTTCTAAATTCCATTTTGCTTCGACGATAGACGTTACGCACTCCAACATTCAGGATTTTGGTATAGAGGGGAATGTTTCGTATTCCATTAGAAATGTGTTTAGAGGGGCCGAGATTTTGCAACTCGGGTTGCGCGGTAACATAGGTTCTTCTCAGGATTTAGCCAATCCGAATGATGTGTTTTTCAACATATCGGAATACGGAGCCGATTTGAAACTCATCGTTCCGAGAATTTTGTTTCCGCTAAAAACAGAAAGAATAATTTCAAAATCGATGATTCCGTCTACCGATGTGAGCCTTGGATTTTTCAAACAAGAAAACATAGGTTTGGATAAGGAGAACTTTACGGGAGTAATCAACTATAAGTGGAATCCGGGGCGTAGGGTAAACATGCGGTTGGATTTGATTAATATTCAATACATCCGGAACATCAATGCGTCTAATTATTTTAATGTTTATCAATCTTCATACAATCGTTTGAACAATTTGGCCCATCAATATGGAGCGAATCCGGAATACTTGAATGAAGACGGGAATCTTACGGCTATTGAAGGGACGGCAGGATTTATCAGCGATGTGTTGAGTGGTCAGACCTCTATACCGACGAACTCTCATGATTACAGAACTGTTCACAGCATTGAAGAAAGGCGCAAGAGGCTAACAGAAAACAACCTGATTTTGGCTTCGAATATTACGTATTTCAGAAGTACAAGAACAGGGATATACGATAACAGTTTTCACAGCTTTAGAATGAAAGTGGAATCGGCCGGAGGTTTACTGTCGCTATTGTCGAGTTTAGGGAACCGAGAGAAAAACGAAAACGGGCGTTATGATGTGCTGAATGTGGATTATTCGCAGTACATCAAGACCGAAGCGGAATACATTAAGCATTGGGATTTGGGAGACAATCAGGTGTTTGCCACACGAGTGTTTGGGGGTATAGCGATACCGTATGGGAATTCTGATAACATTCCGTTTTCGCGAAGTTATTTTGCCGGAGGTTCTAACGACAATAGGGGTTGGCAGGCCTATACTTTGGGTCCCGGCCGTAGTGGAGGCATCAACGACTTTAACGAGGCCAACATGAAGATTGCTGCCAGCGCCGAATACCGCTTTAAGCTTTTAGGTAAACTCGGAGGAGCCTTTTTTGTGGATGCCGGAAATATTTGGAACGTTTTCGATAACGTTGAGGACGAAGACTACATTTTTAAAGATCTGAATTCCCTGAAAAACATTGCTGTGGGTTCGGGAATTGGCTTTCGATACAACTTAGGCTTTGTGATTGTTCGTTTGGACTTAGGGTTTAAGACTTACAATCCGGCTAGAGAAGAAGACAACCGTTGGTTTAAGGGATATACATTTAAAGAGTCTGTGTTGAACATCGGTATCAACTATCCGTTCTAATTGTTTTCAGGTTTTGAGTATTGAGTATTGAGTTATGGGGAGATTTCTCTGGTACGTTTCGCTCCGGTCGGCACGGGGGCAATGCCCGACTGAACGGAGTTAAATGACAGAGGCAGTCTCGGTTTACTGTGATGAGGGGGATTTGGCGCTTGTCTTATCTGATAAACATTTCCACAAAATAGTACCAAAGTCCTAGGGTGAGGAAAGAGATAGGGATTCCGAAGCCTACCATCATGTTGCTCAATTGCGGTTTTAGGCCGTAGGAATTGGCAAGAATAGCCCCTGTTACCATTGGCGGCATAGCTGCTTCGATAATACAGATTTTGGTAGCCATATCGGTTTTTCCGAAAACACCCCAGAAAATTCCCATAATGATAGCGGGGATAATCAGCAATTGGAACAGGAGGCCCAAGGCCAAGTATTTAAAGTGTTTGCTTTTTTTCTGCACTTTGAGTTGGAAACCGACAGAAACTAAAGCAATAGGAGAGATAGTAGCTGCGAGGGTTTTAAAAGATTCTGACAGCACACTAGGAAAATCAATTTTGAAAGCGGCTAGGCATACACCTAGAATAAAAGCGACAAAAGGGGGGAAAAGCACGATTTTCTTTAGTAACGATTCGGATTGCTTTTTGTTGGAATACATTCCGGCTACTAGTATTCCTAAAGTAGAAAGCACGATAAACGTTCCGGGAAGGTCGACGATAATGAGTGTTTTGAGTCCTTCTTTTCCGTAGAGCGCTTCAATTACCGGGATTCCGACGAAAGAAGTATTTCCTAGACCTCCTGTGATGATAAGGCAGCCGATGAGTTTTTTGCTCCAGCCGAGTTGTTTTCCTAAAATACTAAAGAACAGGAATGAGGCTCCGAAGGCAATCCAAGCTACAGAGGCCGGAAAGAGCAAATCGAACCCCAGACTGATTTTTGGGAGGTAATGCAAGGCCATAGCCGGGAGGGCTACCCACAATACATATTGGTTCAGCACCGTATGTGTGTTTTTAGGAAAAGCTTTTACTCTTTGCAACAGTATTCCTACGATCAAGCATAGGAAAAGAAGTATGATGTTTTGCATTTTTTAGTATTCGGTTTCAGTCAAATTGAGAGGCTCCAAATTTTTGAGGGTTATTAATCATATAGTTTATCAGCTTTCCGACTTCGAGATTTTTTTCGACAAAGCTGTTATACACTTCTTCAGGAATATAATTGCATATTGGCACAAACACTTTGTGAACAACGTCTTATTTGGTCAGTTAAAGAATATTTTTTTCTTTTGGAAAAGATTTGGTTAGATCAAATATTTCCATTGACAAAGAAAATGCTTTTTGATAGGCCCATAAACTTTTAAAATCCATAATTATCTAAGATTTTAATTCTTAAACGTACTGCCTGTCCACTGAGACTAGAAAACTACACTACAGGTTCTCCATATAAGTCGAACTCAGCCGCATCTGTGATTTTGATGTTTACGAATTCACCTGTTTTGAGGTAGAATTTAGAAGCATCGACTAGGACTTCGTTGTCGACATCCGGGCTATCGAATTCGGTTCTTCCGACAAAGTAAGGTCCTTCTTTGCGGTCGATAACGCATTTGAAGGTTTTTCCGATTTTCTCTTGATTCAGTTCCCAAGAAATTTGAGACTGAATTTCCATGATTTCGTTGGCTCTTTGTTGTTTAACTTCTAGAGGGACATCATCGACCAAGTTGTAGGCGTGAGTGTTTTCTTCGTGGGAGTAGGTGAAGCATCCTAATCTTTCGAATCGCATTTCTTGGACCCAATCTTTCAGGATTTGGAAGTCTTCTTCGGTTTCACCGGGATATCCCACAATCAAAGTGGTTCTGATAGCCATTTCCGGAACTCTTGTTCGGAATTCTTTCAGAAGGTTTGTCGTTTTTTCGAAGGTAGTTCCTCTTCGCATTGATTTAAGAATCTTATCAGAAATATGCTGCAGTGGAATATCGAGGTAGTTGCAGATTTTTGGTTCTCTTTTCATGAGTTCCAAAACATCCATAGGGAAACCGGTTGGGAAGGCATAGTGCAGACGAATCCATTCGATTCCGTCTACTTTTACAAGGTTTTCCAAAAGTTCTGCGAGGTTTCTTTTTTTGTAGAGGTCCAGTCCATAATAAGTTAGGTCTTGAGCGATGAGGATAAGTTCTTTCACCCCGTTTTTAGCTAGGGATTCGGCTTCTTTCACTAATTTTTCGATAGGTTGAGAAATGTGTTTTCCTCTCATTAGAGGGATAGCACAGAAGCTGCAAGGCCTGTCACAACCTTCGGAAATTTTGAGGTAGGCATAGTTTTTTGGCGTAGTAGTAAGGCGTTCGCCAACTAGTTCGTGTTTGTAGTCTGCCCCAAGAGCTTTTAGCAAAAGGGGAAGTTCTGTGGTCCCGAAATATTGGTCTACGTCCGGAATTTCTTTCATCAAGTCCGGTTTGTATCTTTCTGACAAACATCCGGTTACGAACACTTTGTCGACCAATCCTTGTTCTTTTTTATCGACGTAATTCAGAATAGTGTTGATGGATTCTTCTTTAGCATTGTCGATGAATCCGCAAGTGTTGATGACGATAATGTTTCCCTCTTTGTGAGCGGGAGCTTCGTGAGTTACTTCTTTACCGTTGGCACGAAGTTGGCCCATAAGCACTTCACTGTCATAGACGTTTTTGGAACACCCCAGGGTAATTACGTTGATGCTGTTTTTCTTTAAGGATTTGGTTCTCATACCTAACTTTCAAAAAATAAGGCTGCAAAGGTACTTCTTTTTCGGTTGAATATCAAAAATATAAACAGAGCTTTGCTTTAGTTTAACAGCTTATTCTTCAACGGATTTCCATAATTTTTCGTTGGGTAGAGGAGCGGTGATTTCGATTTTTTGTTTGGAAACGGGATGGATGAAACTCAGTTTACGGGCATGGAGGTGTATGCCACCGTGGGGGTTACTTCGGTCGAATCCGTATTTCAAGTCGCCTTTTATGGGGCTACCGATAGCCGAGAGTTGGCAGCGAATTTGGTGATGTCTGCCTGTGTGGAGTTGGATTTCCAACAAGTGGAAATTGTTTAAAGACTTGATGAGTTTGTAGTCTAGCACGGCTTTTTTGCTGTCGGGAACTTCTTTGATATGGGCTTTGGAAGTGTTGTTTTTTGGGTTTCGTTTCAGGAAATGGGTGAGTGTTGCCTGAGGTGTTTCGGGTTTGTTTTTCACCAAAGCCCAATAGATTTTTTGGGTTTCTCTCTGTTTGAAAAGTTCGTTTAATCGGGAGAGTGCTTTTGAAGTTTTAGCAAAAAGCACAATTCCTGTCGTAGGTCTATCCAAGCGATGCACCACACCTAGGAAGACTTGTCCGGGTTTGTTGTATTTTTCTTTCAGGTATTCTTTGACTACTTCTGAGAGCGGTTTGTCTCCGGTTTTGTCGGCCTGAACGATATCCCCCACACGTTTGTTCACCACAATGATGTGATTGTCTTCATATAGAACCTGTAGGTTGTCTTTGGTGGAATGCATTGGGAATTATGAATTGAAAATTACGAATTACGAATGAGAAGTCCTTAGGCATTTTGTTTGAAATTGACTTCGATAGCTCCTTGTCCGTAGCGTTGGAAGCTGGCTTCTTGGAACCAAATGTTGTCATATCGCTTGAGCATAAACTCGATTTCGGCTCTGAGCTTTCCGTCGCCCACACCGTGAATCAGGACAATTTTAGGGATTCGTTTGGCTATGGCAAATTCGATGTGTCGTTTGGCTGTGTCGAGTTGAAGTTCTAGGATGTCATAAGGTTGCATTCCCTTGGTAGAGCGCACCAGTTTTTCGATATGTAAATCAAAAGCGATTTCTGCCGCATCTGATTTTTTCTGTTTTATGAAGCTTCTTTTTTCGGGTTCTTGTTTTTCTCGGATTACTTGAGCCATGTTTTGCATACCGGACTTGCGGAGTTCATTACCCATTTTGACAAGTTCTTGCATTTGGTATTCCAACTCAAAGCCATCGGGAGTTTCGATACGAACCGTATTTCCTTTGACATCCAGAACCACTCCGCTGATGTCGTCATCTAAAACCGCTACTTTATCGCCTTTGGTTATCATCATCTTGATTGTTATTGTCGAAGTTGCTAGGGGTTTTTTTGTTTAAAAAGAATAAGCCGAGCATTAGACTCACAAAGCATATAACGGAAATCCACACGTTGGGATGGGCTTTTGATTGCTCATAAAACCCGTAGATTCCGGCGACTACCGCTATAATTAAAGCTGCTTTTTTCATAGTATAAGTGTTTCAAAGGTCAAAAGTAGGAAAGTTTGCGAAAAATATCTTTATAAAAGAGTTTAATTTGTATTTTTGCTTAGTATGAAAGATATTGACTTAGCTACTTCAGAGTAAAAACAGAAAGGTATGGAAGAGTATATGCTGCCTTGTATGAACAAGAAACTGTTCGGTATAGATTGTATGGGTTGTGGGATTCAGCGTTCGATAGCTTTACTCCTTAGAGGAGAGTTTGTTGAGGCTTTTTATATTTATCCGGCCATTTATCCGCTGATTCTTTTTTTTGTTTTTATAGGTTTGCATTTTATAGACAAATCACGTTCTTATCACAAGATCATTATTGCTTTGGGGATTATTACGGCTGTGGTTATGGTGGTTTCATATGCCTACAAAATGATTAATTATTAACTTAACTCACTATATTACTATGGAAAAACAAAAATTACCTAACAG
>CAYZBA010000067.1:0-9203 GCA_964476555.1 uncultured Flavobacterium sp. | reverse complement strand
GCATTTAAGTATAACTCCAAATTCAAACAGCAAGAAACTCCTATAGGAATGGTAGCTGTTGAGGGAGGAACTTTCACCATGGGAAAAGTGCAAGATGACCCTATGCATGATTGGAACAATACTCCGAATCAACAACACGTGCAATCATTCTTTATGGATGAGGCAGAAGTTACTAATATGATGTATACAGAGTACTTGTATTACATCAAAAAGGTGTTTTCTCCTGATGAAGAAAACTACAAAAACATTTACAAAGGAGCTCTGCCTGATACACTGGTTTGGAGAGACCGTTTGGGATATAACGAACAAATGGTAACTCAGTACCTAAGACACCCGGCTTATGGAAATTATCCTGTAGTGGGCGTAAACTGGATTCAAGCTTCTGAGTTCTGCAAATGGAGAACAGATTTCTATAACATGAGCTTGTTAGAGAGAGAAAGATATCTTAAAAAAGGAGCAAAACTTACAGAACTTAGTGCAGAGACATATTTTAGTACAGAAGGATATTTAATGTCTCCAAGTACCTCTTTCGGAGGTGATGAGAGCATTGTGTTGAAAAAACCACAAAGTAGAGCTTCTCGAAAAGATCCGGATTCTCAAGACAGAAACGTATACGCAAACATGGAAACAGGTGTGCTTAGCCCTGAATTCCGTTTGCCAACTGAAGCAGAGTGGGAATATGCGGCTTTAGGGTTAGGAGATATTAGAGAATACAACCTATATAGAGGTAAAAAGAAATATCCTTGGAGTGGTTCATATACTCGTAACTCAAGTAGAAAGCTAAGAGGAGATCAATTAGCAAACTATCAACAAGGAAAAGGTAATTATGGAGGACCTGCCGGATGGTCTAGCGACGGTGGTGATATCACTGTTCCTGTAAAAAGCTATCCTCCAAATGCTTTCGGTCTTTATGACATGGCAGGAAACGTAAACGAATGGGTACTTGACGTATACAGACCTATTATAGATTCTGAAATGAACGACTTCAACTACTACAGAGGTAACGTTTATATGAAGAACGAAATAGATTCAGTAGCCGGAACTCCTGTTTTTGTTACTGTAGAAACAATCAAATACGACACACTACCTGACGGAAAACTTATTGCAAGAGCACTTCCTGGACAAATCTCTAAAGTGCCAATCGGAGAAGAAGAAACTTATTTGAGATATAACTTCGATAAAAGTGATAACAGAAACTTCAACGACGGTGACATGAGATCAACTCGTTATTTTGATTTCGGATCATCTGAAGATGGACAAGAAGGCTTAAAACCTATGTACAACTCTCCTCAACACAGAGTTACAGCAGATAGCTTAGGAAGATTACAACGCAATTGGGATAAATCTTCAAAAAGAACTACTCTTGTAAACGACGAGTCTAGAGTGTATAAAGGAGGTTCTTGGAGAGATAGAGCTTATTGGTTAGACCCTGCTCAAAGAAGATACTTCCCTCAATACATGGCTACAGATGATATCGGATTCAGATGTGCAATGTCTAAAGCAGGACCAAAAGTTTCTAAGAAAAAACCAAGAGGATAATTAATGAATTAATTATTATTGGAAAGCATAAATTACAAAGCCCTTTTTAAAAAAGGGCTTTTGTTGTATGAAAAAGCAAATATTTTATGGTTTTAAAAGATATTTACAGCAAGTTCCTTAAATCAAACGGAATAGTCACGGATTCTCGGAAGGTACAACCCAATGATTTTTTCGTAGCTCTTAAAGGTGATAATTTTGACGCCAATACCTTCGCGGCTCAAGTGCTTGAAAAGGGGGCTTCTTTTGTTTTGATTGACAATAAAGACTATTATGTTGACGCCCGAACGATAGTGGTAGAAAATACTCTCGAGACTTTACAACAATTAGCTAACTATCATAGAAAAGAACTCAACCTCCCAATTATTGCGCTGACCGGAAGTAACGGGAAAACCACTACCAAAGAACTTATTAATGCTGTGTTGGCCGAGAAATACAAAGTGAAGGCTACAGTGGGAAACTTGAATAATCACATCGGAGTTCCGCTGACTTTGCTTTCGTTCAACTATAGAACCGAAATCGGAATCGTAGAAATGGGAGCCAACCACCAAAAAGAAATTGATTTTTTGTGTGGAATAGCTGAACCTAACTTGGGTTATATTACCAATTTCGGGAAAGCTCACTTAGATGGATTCGGAGGTTATGAAGGAGTAATTAAAGGTAAAAGCGAACTCTATGAATATTTCAGGAAAGAAGAGTTTGAGGAGGAAGAAGGAGAAGAACGAAAAAAGAAAGTTTTTGTAAATCTGGATGATGCTATTCAGGTTGAAAAAACAGAAGGTTTAAATCGTTTTACCTTTTCTTTCCAAAATGAAACAGCCGATGTTTTTATAAAATCCGTTGAAGTAAATCCGTTGGTGAAAGTAGAGTTTGAAGATGTCGAAATTCAATCGAATCTTATCGGGAAATATAATGCTATGAATATCGCAGCTGCCATTGCGGTAGGAAAATACTTCAAAGTAGATACGCTGAAAATAAAAAAAGCCATAGAGAATTATATTCCGACCAACAATCGATCCCAAATTCTGGAGAAAAATTCCAATAAAATCATTTTGGATGCTTATAATGCAAATCCTAGTAGTATGAAAGTTGCTATTGAGAATTTCTTAGGTTTGAGAGACACCGCTAAAATGATAATTCTCGGGGATATGTTTGAACTCGGAAAAGAAAGCCTACATGAGCACCAGCATATTGTGTCTCTCTTGGAGAATCAACCTGATATCGATGTGCTTTTTGTAGGGAATGACTTTTATGCAAATCGAATCGAAAGCCCAAACAGGCATTTTTTTCAGACATTTGAGCAGCTCAAACACTACCTCGGCACGCAAAGCATCAACAACAAAACCATATTAATCAAAGGCTCCAGAGGTATGGCTTTAGAGAGAATCTTGGAAGTTATTTAGTCTGTTTCCATGAATAATAAGGTTGAAGGAGATGTTTTTACAAAAAACGAGATTATAATTTTTTCTTCTCTATAAGAAAACGTATTTTTGCAGTTACGTTGGTTTCTAACCAAATAAAGGATTCAAAAACAAACATAATAACACGTATGAAAGAAGTCACAAAAGAAGTTTATCTGAAATGGTATGAGGATATGCTGTTTTGGAGAAAGTTTGAAGATAAATTAGCTGCGCTATACATACAACAAAAAGTAAGAGGTTTCTTACATCTTTATAACGGTCAGGAGGCCGTTTTGGCAGGATCGCTCCATGCTATGGACCTGTCAAAAGATAAAATGATTACGGCCTACAGAAACCACGTTCAGCCAATCGGAATGGGAGTTGATCCACGTAAGGTCATGGCTGAGCTTCTTGGAAAAGCAACCGGAACTTCGCAAGGTCTAGGAGGTTCAATGCACATCTTCTCTAAAGAACATGGATTTTATGGAGGTCATGGAATCGTGGGGGGGCAAATTCCGCTAGGGGCCGGTTTGGCTTTTGCGGATAAATACTTCGGAAGAGATGGTGTAACCCTCACGTTTATGGGAGATGGAGCCGTTCGCCAAGGTTCTCTTCACGAAACATTCAATATGGCTATGTTGTGGAAGCTTCCTGTGGTTTTCATTTGTGAAAACAACGGATACGCTATGGGAACTTCGGTAGAAAGAACAGCAAACCACACAGATATTTGGAAGCTTGGAAAAGGCTATGAAATGCCTTGTGGACCTGTTGATGGAATGAATCCTGTGAAAGTAGCTAAAGCGGTGTATGAAGCTATTGAAAGAGCCAGAAAAGGCGAAGGACCAACATTCTTAGAAATGAAAACGTATCGATACAGAGGTCACTCTATGTCCGATGCTCAGCACTATAGAACCAAAGAAGAGGTTGAAGAATACAAAAAAATAGACCCGATTACTCAAGTGTTGGATATTATTAAAGAAAGAGAATATGCTACAGATGAGGAAATTCAAATCATAGACAACCGAGTGAGAGATTTGGTAGACGAATGCGAAAGATTTGCAGAAGAATCACCATATCCGGATATCAAGGTTATGTATGATGCGGTTTATGAGCAAAAAGATTATCCGTTTTTATCACATAAATTATAATAAGAATGGCAAAGGTTATAACAATGCCTCGATTGAGCGATACCATGACAGATGGTACAGTCGCTGTTTGGCATAAAAAAATAGGAGATACTGTAAGCGAAGGAGATATTTTAGCAGATATCGAAACCGATAAAGCTACAATGGAGTTCGAATCATTCCATTCAGGAACTCTTTTACATATCGGGGTCCAAGAAGGAGAAACAGCTCCTGTGGATAGCGTTTTAGCAATCATCGGAGAAAAAGGAGAAGATATTTCTGACCTACTCAAAAGCGGAAATACAACTCCAAAACAAGAAGAAGCTCCAGAGAAAACAGAAGAATCAAAAGCAGAAGAGCTTGCGAGTTCTTCAGATTTCACAATGCCGCAAGGAGTAAAAGTTGTAACGATGCCACGTCTTAGTGATACGATGACTGACGGAACCGTGGCTGTTTGGCATAAAAAAATAGGAGATACTGTAAACGAAGGAGATATTCTTGCTGATATCGAGACCGATAAAGCAACGATGGAGTTCGAATCTTTCAATTCAGGAACTTTGCTGTATATTGGAGTTCAAGAAGGTGAATCAGCTCCCGTAGATAGCATTTTGGCTATTATCGGAAAAGAAGGAACAGATATTTCTGGTGTAGTAGCTAATTTCGGAAAAGAAAAAACAGACTCTGCTCCTAAAAAAGAAGAAACAACGAAGCAAGAAGCTACTCAAACTCCTGCTCAAACGTCAACAAATACAGGAAATAGAATTTTTGCTTCTCCATTAGCAAAACGTATTGCTCAAGAAAAAGGTATTGACCTTACTAAAGTAAAAGGTACCGGAGAGAATGGTCGAATTACTAAAGCAGATGTTGAGAATTTTACTCCGTCTGCTGCTGCGACTACCTCTTCACAACCAACAGCCGAAGCCGGTCAACCTCAGACAGCACAAAAATTAGTCGCCGGAATAGGTGAAACCCTTTCTGAAGAAGTGAAAAATTCTCAGATGAGAAAAGTTATCGCTAAACGTCTTTCAGAATCTAAATTCACAGCTCCTCATTACTATTTGACTATTGAGGTAGATATGGACAATGCGATGGCTTCGAGAGGAGTTATCAATAGTTTGCCGGATACCAAAGTGTCGTTTAATGATATGGTGATCAAAGCAGTGGCTATGGCCCTGAAAAAACATCCGAAAGTAAATTCACAATGGAAGGATGAGTCCACCGTTTTGCACCACCACGTTCATATCGGAGTGGCTGTAGCAGTTGAAGATGGCCTAGTGGTGCCGGTATTGAAATTTGCGGATAGCCTTTCGCTTTCACAAATTGGAGCCAATGTAAAAGACTTAGCGTCTCGTGCTAGAAGTAAGAAAATCCAACCAAGCGAAATGGAGGGTAGTACATTCACGATTTCCAACTTAGGAATGTACGGAATCGAATCCTTTACGTCAATTATTAATCAACCGAATTCAGCGATTTTGTCTGTAGGGGCAATTGTTGAAAAACCGGTAGTGAAAAATGGTCAAATCGTAGTAGGAAACACGATGAAACTTACCTTAGCTTGTGACCACAGAACTGTCGACGGCGCTACAGGTGCTGAGTTCCTGCAAACGCTGAGACATTATATCGAAAATCCGGTTACGATGTTAGCATAAAAATAAAAAAGCTGTCTGAAAAGGCAGCTTTTTTATTTGACTTCTATTTTCTCCGAATAAAATCCGTCTTTTAGGTCACTTCTCCTCATTTGAGGAATAATAGAATAGTAATATTCAAAGTAATAAAGATAGGCTTCGTTCACACAAGGTAATTCCCCGTTAGCTGTGCCAAAAAAGAAGAAATTTTCCGAAGGAGAGTAATACTTCAAATTTCCCTTTGTTTTTTCTTCAAACCTCATCATATGAAATCTGGAATTCGGTTGAGGAATGATAAGTTGACTCTTCTCAAACTTTTCCGGAAAACTTTGGCGAGTCGATTCTGTAAAATAGGAGAATTTCAAAGGGAGCATAAAAACAACAGGTAATATTATCCCTATTGCTAGAGCCGGCCTTGTTGCTTTTATTGAAGTAGTTGAATTTAATATTTCATTCACTATGACTACTGACAAAAAGATAAATTCCGGCAAGAAAAATCGATATTGAGGAGCAAAGAGGACCATCAAAACAAAATGAATGAGCAATATGATGTATAAACCCTGATAGATTCTTTCTTTCCGAAGGGGGTCAAAGCACCAAGCTAGTATAAAAACGAGAGATGTACCAATGTTAAAAAATCCGATGACTCCTCCTTGGAAAAGTGAGAATTTTTTGATGTGAGCATTGTGTTGAGAGTAGTGATAAAGTTCTTGTGGAATCGTCCAATCTGTATCCCAAATCAAATACGGAAAAGGATACAGCGGATAACCTGAAATAATACAGTTTTTTGTGAGCCAAACACCTCCAAACACAATTCCGGTTGCAATTAAAAATCCAAGAATTTTAGGCCTTTTAACCCATAAGAACAAAAGGAGTCCGAAAGGAACTACCGTTATTTTTATGAAAGCTAAGAAGGCAAACAACAAAATAGCAGTTTTGGCTGTGTCTGAATCGGTTTGTTTTTCTGTAAAAAAGTAAAATAGAATAGGAGTGATGAGTAATAAAGGTAAATCCGGTGAAGGGGCATCCACAAACTGAAACAACAAAACATTAAACAAGAGTATAAACCCAATCCAATGCTTTTCTTTTTTTTGCCGAAATTCCGATAGATAAAAGAAACAACAGATAATCAGTAGGAATCCGTTGAGGTCGTTGATTCGGTCGGTTAGAAAGCTGAGGTTTAGTCCGGCTTGAAGCGTATGCCAACCGGAATTTTGAGCTAAAAACAGATGTAAATTCGCCAATCCTTTTACGAAACCATATTCGTTCAGCCATTTAATAGTCTGAATATAGTAACTCTCATTGTCGACCACAAAAGGCAATCCGGCTGATTTCAGAGCAGTGAGCCCTACCAAAAATACGAAAAGCCATTTGTAGAAGTTACTAAAGTTGTTCCACTGGCTTTTTAAATCGATAAAAAACTGTTTGATTTCTGTTTTGTAAATCCAATACAGCCATCCACTACTGATAAAGACAACGAGAAAAGTTTCGATGTTGAGTCTGTAGAAAAATGCCCAAATCGAAAAGAATAGAGCTAGAAAAATTAATCCTAAAATAGCAATAATGCTAGGCTTACTGTTATTGATACGTGTGACTTTGGTTGTGAAAATCCCAAACGGAATCACAAGAAAAAACAACAGTATGTAATAGAGTAAGATAATAAACATTATTTCAAATCTTTGAGACTTAATCCGATAGAAGCTAGAATTTTTTGTGTAGCACTTCTAATAGATTTATATTTTTCGTCTAACGAGTTTTGATTGAAATTAGCAATATTGATTGAAATTTCATGATTCATATTTCTAACTCGTAGGGTCAGTAGTGACTCATGATTTTTTTGTCGGTTTTCATTAAGTAATTCCGAGAGTTGTATTTTATGAATATCCTCAACAATAGCGTTATATTCATCCAAAGATATTTCTAGATTCTGCATTTCAGAATTATCGAAAGAATACAAAACGCCTACTTTTTCAGGAGTTTCCTGATTCATAAAATATCGAATGAAAATTTTATTGTTATTTCCTGAAAAGAAATCAAAATCAACCTCAAGGTCTTTTTGGGCCATTGAGGTTGTTCCTAAAAATAGAACGAAAAATAAACATATTACTTTCATAAGTAGTGTTATTTATAAATCAAATACTTATCTCTGGTTTTCCTGAAAGCCTCTAAATCTTTTTCCCAACTTTTTCGGATTTCGACTTCATTTAAACCTTGCTCGATTTGTTGTTGGAGTTTTGAGGTTCCTGCTAGTTTGATAAAGAAATTATTAAAGAATTTTGTTTTGTCTTGAGTGTTTTGATAGGCTTCGATAAGCCATTTGAGTTCCAGTCGATTCACATTTTCTACTTCAGATAAATCTCGCCCGTAACACACTTTTCCGTTATGTAAAGGATCTTTAGCTCCTAAATTTGGTTTCGGAGTAAAAGAATAATCCATGTTTTTCAGAAAAGGAGAACCGAAAATTTGAAACTGTTTATCTGTTCCTCTACCGACACTCACATTGGTTCCTTCAAAGAAACAAAGACTTGCATAGAGGTTGATAGATTTATCATTCGGTAAGTTTGGAGAAGGTTTGACAGGCAAACTATACGGCTTATTTCTGTCGTAATTCAAACATTCAATCACAGTCAAATCACATTGAATCCCGTTGTTGAGCCATTTTTCGCCATTAATCATTTTAGCGTATTCTCCGATGGTCATTCCGTGCAAAACCGGAATCGGATGCATCCCAACAAAACTTTTGTTTTCCATCTCGAGGGTTGGCCCGTCAACAATATTTCCGTTGGGGTTAGGTCTGTCCAAAACAATAAGCGGAATATTATTTTCAGCACAGGCTTCCATTAAATAATGGAGCGATGAGATATACGTATAGAATCGAGCTCCCACGTCTTGCAAGTCGAAAAGCATAACGTCAATTCCCGATAGTTGCTCGGGAGTTGGCTTTTTGTTGTTGCCGTAAAGAGAAATAATCGGAAGTCCGGTTTTGCTATCTTTTCCGTCTTTGATTAGCTCCCCTGCATCGGCAGTGCCTCTAAAACCGTGTTCGGGAGCATAGATTTTCTGAACATTAACTTCGTTTTCGATAAGAAAATCAACGACATGTTTTAGTTCTATTTTTGACTCAAAGGTTTGTATGGTCAATTCATCCTCTACAGAAGATTCGCTTAATATGGTTATATCTTTTACGGTTCCGGTTTGGTTTGTCAGTATACCTATTTTTCTATTTTTTAATAAGGGTAAATAACTTTTGTGGTTATCAGCTCCTGTCAATACAGTGTTTGAAAGAAGGATTTCTTCAAGTTTAAGACTTTGAGGAACCTGCGCTTGACAATTAGACAAATAGAAAAAGGAAGCAATTAAAAGTAAGAGTCTTGAAAAAAAATGCATACGTTCTAAATTTTTGCTAAAATAGTCAAAATCTGTTCCAAAAACTAATGCTGTTGGCTCATAACTATTAGCCGATTTTAGCTATATTTGCACCTTGAAAATTCAGAAAAAATGTATAGAAGTCATACTTG
>CAYZBA010000066.1:0-9721 GCA_964476555.1 uncultured Flavobacterium sp. | reverse complement strand
TGGTCGAGATTTTTTTTGTACCTCCACCCTATTAAGAACCCTATAAATATAAATTCAGCACTAATGAACCAATAAAAATAATTGGGATAGGTAATCTGATAAAAAGAAAAAATACCGGAATAATTCAGATTATAGGTAGCTGGATTGAAAATCACGATCAGAAGTAAGAATGGTATTCCGTATTGTAGCATTTTGTATCGAACAGAGAGCATAATGACTTTTATGGCTATTACGGTTATGCTTATAACAATACAAGCTATACTAACATACCACCCCACCATAAACAAGGTTTGTCCGGAATGTAAATGAGGCATAAAAATCATATAAAGGGCTAAGAACAAAAGTCCGATAGCCAAACAAACAGTATTGATCCAATTCAACACTCGGAGTTCTTTTGTGTTTTGAATTTTCCCGAAAATAAAATCAACAATATAAAAATTCAGGCAAGTCGCAATTAGCGAAAGCGGAAGAGGGTGCATTCTATTGACCCACAAATACAAAAACTCATTCGGAATTATGGTGGTCATGAGTTCGTCATATAAAGTGAGTAGAGAAACGGCTAACATGTATAAAAAGAATAAGATGAAAACTCGTTCTTTTATGATAATACCAATAATAAGACTGATGAACCCAGTGATCAGAAATATGCCTACAAAACTGGCTATCGTCCAATAAAATTCTTTTTCCCAAGACAGGTTGAAAGAAGGTGAAGTGAAGTTCAAGAAAGAGTTTTGGGTGTGCCTGGGGTTAACAATCTGAACCAGATAGCTTTGTTCTTGATCTTTTTGTAATGTAGTAGCATAAGTCAAAGCTCGATGTCTTACTTTTCTGTCTCGCATCAATTTTTGACGAACAAGTGTATCTGCAATGCTCCATTTTTCATCTTGTTTTGTATGAATGACAATAGTATCAGCATGAGTAAAAAAAGACCACCAGAATTTTTGAGAACGTCCTGCCTTATTTTTGACAGTTAAATAAAACCACACCGGTTCAGGAAAAAGCCCCATGTTTTTCCCATTTTCAAACGTTTTGAAATCTCCTTGCTCCAGAAGAGAAACTACTTGGTTTAAATTACTTGGTTGTTCTGAGTCCCTCCAATATAGCATATAGGGATATAAGTCATCTTCATGAAATCCGTTTGTTTCATAGATTTTCTCTTGTGAATAGCCAATCAGACTCACAACAAAGAAAACCATAACAAAACCTAATCGAAACATACGCCTTAATTTCTTACAAAGGAAACGTATTTTTTTTGGATAAAAAATACAAAGTTCTTGGTATTGTACACAAAATCAAGGCAAAATAGCTTTGTAACCACAATGTTTAACTATTTTATATGATTACTATGAAAACGAAATTACTTTACTTATTTATGTCTGTTTTGACATTAGGAATTGTTTCATCTTGCAGCAAAGATGATGATGGAGACGGAGATGGCGGACAAGACAACTCGCTCCTTATAGGAAAATGGTATTATTATCAAGAAGGTATGGTTATAGGAGGAACCGAGCACCTAGAAACTGCCATTGATGGTTGTGACGGAAACTATACTCATATTGTATTAAACAGTAACGGAAGCCTAGAAGAGTATTGGTATTATGATATGGGTAATGGTTGTGAAACCTACTCTGAAATCGGAAGTTGGGAAAGTAGCGGAAATAACTTCTCGCTCTTTTATGATGGAGAACTGTATATGCAAGGACAAATTTTGCATCTAGACGAAGCTACTCTAAAGATTAGTTATGTTGAAAATCAAATAACTTATATAGTAGTATTCAAACGTACGATTGGCGGAGGGAATAATAATGATGTTACTGCATTTGCCGGCACATGGGAAGGAACCTACACCGGTGATGACAACGGAATCTTTTCTGTGAATATTAGCAATAGTGGACAAATCAGCGGAAATGGCTATTCGACCAATTGGGGAGAGTCATTTACACTAACCGGAACTGTAAATAGTGATGGCTCTTTTAATGCCGGAAACACTTCTTTGGGAGCCACTTTTACGGGAACTATTATCGGAAATAATTTGACCGGAAATTGGCAAAATTCAACTACGGGAGAATCCGGCACTTTTGTAGGACAAAAGACAAATTAGCCTTACGACTATTCTACTCACTATAATTTATCTGTTATGAAAAAAATACTAATTATTATCCTAATTATTTTGGTTCCTTATATAGGGTTTTCTCAGGAAGAACTGCCTAAATCTGGAGTTGCCTTATCGATCGGATTAGGTAAAATGTCTATAAAAGATGAATATCCGGGAGTCAACTTTGATAAATCTCTATTTGCCTATAAACTAAATTATTTTCGAGAATTAACCAGCTTTAATCAAGTAGCTCTAATGGGTGAAATCGGATATACAAGTCAAGGAGGAGGAGGTAGTGCAGGAAGTACGGATTTCACCATGCGTTTTAATTATTTAGAAGCAGGAGTTATCGCTCATTATCAAACAAAAATATCCGGATGGGACAATCGTCCGTTTTATGCAGGAGGAGGGTTGAATATAGGTTACTTTCTTAATGGAAAGTATAAAGATGATGATAATACTTTAGATTTAGATGCGGTAAGAGATGTAGTTTTTGGTTTGAAATTCACATCGGGAATTATGGTTAATCTTTTTGACAAACCGATGCGATTAGGACTTAATATAAACCTTGGTTTGAGCAATACTAACTCTGATGAAGAAGATGGGGTTACACGACTTAATTCTTATATGTTGGAGTTGGCATATCCGTTGAGTTGGTAAATATGTTTCACACCTAATCTTCACGAAATCACCCTTTTGGGTGATTTCTTCTATATTATAACTTCTTACTTTTGGTAAGAGAATATCGCTCGATGAAATACCAAGTTCTTGGTATTGTGTAACTAAAACCTCCAAAATAGTTTTGTTTACTACAATTAATTCCTATGAAAAAAAATATTATTTTACTATTTGTGTTATTAGCTTGTATTTACACTCAAGCTCAGAGTACTGATGCCAAGCTCAAATACCAAGAAGCCGAAAAAGCATTTGAGGTAGGTAATTATCTGAGTTGTATTTCCTTTTTGGATGAAACCGAAAAGCTTTTAGGTCAAAGTAGCTCAAATACTTTGTATTTAAGAACGAAAGCGGAATTTAAAATTTGGGAAACAAAACCTTTTGAAAATCTTGAGCAATTGGATAAACTCAAAAGTCTTTGTAAAGAATATCTACAGAAATATGACACTGCAGGACTAAGTGACATCTACGAAATTTCACAAAAACTACCTGAAGTTGCCTCTGAGGAAGAACTAATGCAATTTCATCGAGAAAACTCATCAAAAAAACATGAGCAAGCTATCGCTGAACATAATTTAGTCTTTGTAGAAGGAAGTACTTTTTGGATGGGCCATAAAAAAACAGCTCGAGAAGTTAGCGTAAATGATTTTTATATAGCTAAGTTTGAGACAACTGTTGGCCAGTGGAATAAATATTTAGAAGCAACCGGAAAAACAGGGGAAAATAATAGAGAATTTATTTATTACTCAGAAATTATACAACAGTTAGTAAAACTAAGAGGAATAGTTGTAGGAGCTGCATCTATGGCTACTGCCGGAGTGAATATTAGTAATCTTGTTTCTTCAGGATCCAATCAGAATAATGAATATCCAACACAAGAGAATAGCGTTTTTTGGCGACTTATTACAGTTGCTGCAGGACCTTTAAAAAAACAAAGCTTAGATTATTTTAATAATTTATTATACCCCGAAATAATAGCGTATTGTAAATGGTTAGAGCAAAAGTATGGAGGAACATGGAGGCTCCCTACAGAGGCAGAATGGGAATATGTAGTGAGAAACGGTAATACACCAGAGCACATACCTGCAACTATCAAAGGTGGAGACTTTAAGAACTATAAAAAACATCTTGAATATTACAGACTTTCTGATAAAGTTGTTTTTTCTTTTCAAAAAGAAATGCCTGTAGGCAGAAGCAAACCTAACGCTTTAGGAGTTTATGACCTGATTAATAATCATTGGGAAAATACACTTGAATTATGCTCAGATTATTATGTCAGAAAATCTAATACTTTAAGAGTGGTAAAAGGGCAAGATCCAACAAATAATCACCGCCCGTGTGAATGGAGAGGGAATTTTGTTCTTGGCTTTAGAGTAGTGTATGTTCCTGAACAACAATAAAATTAGTTTTCTTCAATTAACCACCCAGTAAAATCACCCTAACGGGTGATTTTTTGTTTATTAATAAAATCGATATTTGTCAATACAATTTTATTAATATAAATATTTTAAGCAAATTATTAAAATTTACACTAATTAAAGACAAAAATACCAACTACTTGGTATTGTATAGACTGCGAACCATCCATACTTTTGAAGTACATCATAACCCCTAACAACCCAACGCTTATGAAAAAATTTATATTATACCTATTATTACCTCTTTTATTAGAAACAAATTTGTTTGGGCAATGTCCTACCAACTTACCTTTGGTTTCACAAGCACAAGTAGACAGTTTTAGTTTACTGTATCCAACCTGTACAGAGATTGAAGGAGATTTGGTGATTCAAGGCCCGGGTATTACTAATTTAAACGGATTAGCAAATATCACTAATATAACAGGAAACCTTATCATCAACCAGGCTTCTTCCTTACAGAATGTTAATGGACTCAGTTCACTTC
This sequence comes from uncultured Flavobacterium sp., assembly GCA_964476555.1. GTDB lineage: Bacteria > Bacteroidota > Bacteroidia > Flavobacteriales > Flavobacteriaceae > Flavobacterium. Next base: position 5,049 of record CAYZBA010000066.1, on the reverse strand, counting down.
AAAGTATTGGAGGATCCCTTGGAATTATACAAACCGGATTACTTAACCTTAATGGTCTGAGTTCTTTGACTTCTATAAATGGAGACATCGGTATTCAAGGAAATCTTGCTTTAACTGATATTTCCGGATTAGAAAATATTGACCCTAGTACGATTTCGGGCTCACAAGGACTATATATTTTAGGTAATCCAAGTTTATCTATTTGTAATCTAGATAATTTTTGTACATACCTGAGTTTTCCGGCTGTTACTCATCCTCGAACAATTTCGACCAACGGAGCCAATTGTGGGAGTGTTGCCGTAATTACTGCTTCGTGCTCTACAGACTGTCCGTCTGGGGATTTAGTATTTTCTACTCAATCAGAAATCAACAGTTTTGCATTAGCGTACCCGAGTTGTACCCATATTTTTGGGAATGTTATTATTGAAGGCGGAAGTAATATTACGAATCTGAATGCTCTAGCAAACCTCACAAATATATCAGGGAATCTTACTATTCAGAACAATACAACACTAACAAACATTAATGGTCTGATTTCTTTGATAAGCATAGGTGGTAATGTCACCATTTCACAAAATAGTGCTTTAGAAAATGTTAACGGGTTGAATTTTGTGACCTCTATCGGAGGTAGTCTTACTGTTTCGAATAATTCTCAGCTAACTAGTATTTTAGGACTCCAAAATGTAGATCCAGGAAGTATTTCCGGATTACAGATTCAAAACAATCCTGCTTTAGCAGTGTGTAATCTCCCGAATTTGTGTACATATCTTTTGAACCCTTCGTCTACTCACCCGAGAACCATTACAGGAAATGCTGCAGCCTGTATTAATGAAACAGCAATGATGGGAAGTTGTTCTCTTACGTGTCCTGTAGGAGATATTGTGTTTTTAAATCAAGCACAGATTGATAATTTCATCATGGCTTACCCGGAATGTACGGAAATTTCAGGAAGTCTTACGATTCAAGGAAACGGAATTTCTAATCTGAACGGATTAGCCAATATTACAAGTATTTCAGGAAATTTAGTTATCAACCAAGCTAGCAACCTGCTAAATCTTGACGGATTAAGTGCATTAGAATCCGTAGGAGGTTCAATGGGTATAGCCCAAAGTGGAATCCAGCATTTAAATGGTCTTAGTTCACTTACTACTATTGGGGGAGCTTTAGTTCTACAAGCCAATCCTCAATTGAATGATATAACGGGATTAGAAAACATTGACCCTTCCTCTATTACTGGTGTAGGCCTCACAATTGTCAATAATCCGCAAGTTTCATTTTGTAATCTTCCTAATCTTTGTACATATTTAGCAAATCCTGCAACCACACATCCGAGAACTATTTTGGGTAATACAGGAGATTGCCAAACCATTGTAGAAGTCTTAACACAGTGTACTCCTGTTGAGCCGGAACCGGAATGTGAAGTACCCAATAATATTTCAGGCTCTATAAGTTCTACTACCAGCATTACATTGACTTGGACAAGCTCGGGGACACTATTTGATATAGAGTATGTGACACAAGGAACATCTCCAACAGGGATTCCTTCTTTTGAAAATATTGGTAAACCTTTTATCTTAGAGAACCTGAACCCTGAAACTTCTTATAAGGTTTACATTCGTCAAGTATGTGAAAATAATATCAAAAGTGAATGGTCTTCTGCTTACTCTTTTTCTACTCCTACTATAGTTGAAGAACCTGAAGAAGTTGAAGGTACTCAAAGTTTTAGGTTTACTACTCAAGAAGAAGTAGATGAATTCATAACAGAAAACCCAACACTTACGGTAATCACAGGAAATATAATTATTAGAGGCGGACATGATATTACCAACTTGAACGGATTAAGCAATATTACCAAAATTAATGGTGATTTGATTATCGGAAGTTTTGACAATTATAATACTGAAGGACAATTAGTTAATAACGGAAATTACAATCTTTCCTCACTTACCGGATTACATTCACTCACAGAAGTAGGTGGAAACCTCATAATCCAAAACAATCCTGTACTTGAGAATTTGAGTGGATTAAATGCCTTGACATCTATAGGCGGAAACTTAACTATCGGAGAACATAAACGATATAATGCTTTACACAATAAAATCCTATCTGGGGGTAATCCGATGCTTGAGAATTTAAATGGATTAACTGCTTTAAGCAGTATAGGAGGAAGTCTAACCATTGTCGATAATGATGTTCTTGGAGATATTAACGGATTGAGTTCCTTAACTACTATTGGAACTACCTCTGGTACAGGTAATATTTATATAGCAGGAAATGCCCAATTAATAAACCTGAATGGGTTGAGCGCACTCACTGAAGTAAAAGGAAACCTTTCTATTGGTAGTGAAGATAAATACTATTCAAAAAATAATTCTTATGAACTTTATTTTTTGGATGAAGGAGAGAATGCTCAACTACAGCATATATCAGGATTAACTAACATTATAGAGGTAGGAGGAAACATTTACATTAAAAACAATCCTCAACTCCAAAACTTAGATGGTTTAAGTTCCATTACAACTGTTGGAGAAAGTCTTATCATTCAACAGAATCCGTTAATACAAAATTTAAACGGGCTCAATTCAATTACTCAAGTAGGAGGATCTTTAAACGTTATAGGTAATAGTCAATTACAAAGTCTAAATGGTTTAAGTTCAGTTACTACTATTGGGGAAGAATCTCTTTATATTAACAATAATGATGCTTTACAGAATCTTTCCGGATTAGGAAGCATTAGTAGCTTAAAAACGCTAATTATCTCGGGGAACGACAATCTACAGAGCCTTTCCGGGTTAAGCTCATCTGTAAATAGTTTGAATCATTTAGCTATCGAAGGTAATAATGCTTTACAGACCCTTGCCGGATTAAGTGGAGTTACCGATATAAGTAATGGTGTTATATATATTAGAAACAACCCGCAATTGCAAAATCTCGGATTAACAGCTATTACAAGTAATACGATAGGAACGCTTGAAATTTCCGGAAATAACAGTTTGCAAAATCTAGACGGATTAAGTTCTGCTATTCACAATATTGATTATATGTATATTCATGATAACCTAAATTTAGAAGTAGCCAACTTAGGGTCTATTGATAATATTTGGGACATATCAATTAAAGGCAATCAAAATTTAGAAGAGATTAATTTACAAGGTACTGCGACTATGGGGCGTTTAAACATCTCTGAGAATCCTAGCCTTTTAAATCTCAACGGTTTTAGCACGTCTATCACAAATCTAAAACAACTAATCATAAAAGGAAATCAAAACTTAGAAGATATCACGGCCTTAAGTAATCTCACCATGATTGAGGGTTGGTGTTATATAGGATATAATCCTAGCTTAGAAAGTCTTGAAGGATTAGATTCTATTACAGCCATTACGGGTTCTCTGACAATCGAGAATAACGACAGCCTATCGAACTTAGATGAACTAAGTAATTTAACCACATTATCCGGACATATCTTGATTCGACAAAATGCTCAATTGACCGATATTTCAGGTTTACAAAATATTGACCCCAGTGGTATCTTACCTATATCTGATTACTCTTATTCTATGCTTAAGTACACAGATGCTTATAAAGGAGGTTTAATCATCGTTCACAATCCGGACTTGATGGTTTGTAATTTACCTAATTTCTGTACGTATCTATCAAACCCGGAAAATACTCATCCAAGATCTATTTGGGGAAACGCAGGAAGCTGTATCAATGCAGGGCCTTGCTTAACACCTCCGGTAGCGTGTCCTACTGGGGATTATGTTTTCAGTTCACAAGCGGATGTTGTCGGGTTTGAGTTACTGTATGGGGATTGTACAGATATTGTTTTAAACAATGTAGTAATCGGAAATATTGACACGGATCTCTACTCTCCTATTTCTGACATTTCTTTTCTTGAAAATGTTGTCGGAATTACCGGGAATCTAACCATTAAAAAAACAAGTAACCTAAGCAACTTAACCGGACTAAACCAACTAAATGGAGTTGGTGGTAATTTCGAATTTTCTAACAATAACGCTACAGAAAATCTAAATGGCTTAAGTGGTTTTTCATTTATTGGCGGGAACATTATTATTGATTCTAATATGGCTCTTCAAAACCTTTTCGGAACAAACTTACTTACAGCTATCAATGGAAAACTTGAGATAAAACACAATAGTTCTCTATTAAATTTAAATGGCTTAAATGCCGTTACGAGTGTAGATGGAGATATAGAAGTGGGGTATAATTCTCTTCTTCAAAATCTTAATCTGAGTGATTTAGAAGAGTCTAAAAGCATCACAATTCATAATAATAACCAGCTTCAAAATATAGGATTGAATAATCTAACCACAGTAGACGGCGATTTTAATATTCTATCTAACAACAACTTACAACACCTAAATACTTTAAACTCTCTTACGACTATTACTAACGATCTTTCAATTCGAAATAATAATAGTCTGCAGAATCTTGACGGATTGAGTAGCTTAAGTAATATTTTAGGCACATTATCTATTTATAACAATAGTTCATTATCGAATGCTTCTGGATTAGAAAATATTAATTATGAAACACTAAGTTATCTCTCTATTACAGATAACAGTTCGCTCCCGATGTGTAGTTTCCCTAATATATGTACTTTCATAATTGTGAAACCCGGAAAAAGCATCATCTTTGGTAACCATAGTGAGTGTGCTAGTTTAGAAAACGTAACCAATAACTGTTTTGCAGGAAATTGTGACAGTTTTACTATTTGGAGGAATAATCAATGGAGCAACAGAGAGCCGAATTTACAGACCAAAGCAATATTAATGGATGAATTTACGGTTTCCGAAAATATAGAGGCTTGCGAATTAGAAGTTTACCAGGCAGGTAGCATAATCATAGAAGATGAAAATATTCTCACGGTTGAAGGTCAGATTATTAATAGAGCGGGCACTGAGGATTTTGTAATCAAAAACAAAGGTAGCCTGATTCAAACTGACAATGTCGCTAATATTGGAGAAATCATCGTACAGAAAAACAGTAATCCTATGTTCCGATTAGATTATACGTTGTGGAGCTCTC
>CAYZBA010000065.1:0-9913 GCA_964476555.1 uncultured Flavobacterium sp. | reverse complement strand
TCCAGCCTTCCAAGCTGGTTGTCGCGAGTTCGAGCCTCGTCTTCCGCTCAAAGCCCTCTCAAACAAGAGGGCTTTTTTATTTGAAATCATTTCGATTTTTAAAAGCATAAAACAAAAAAAGCGGACTACTAAGTCCGCTTTTTTTGTTGTGGAGTTATTTTACTTACTTCATTTCAATAAATAAGCCTTCTTCGGTTTTGTTTACGGCTAGAATACCTTTTGAAGTAAGTGCTTTAATTGTTGTGTCCCATTTCTTGCCACTGAATCCTGTTTGGGTTTTTACGTCAGCAAGCAATTGTATGCCTCCTTTTTCGATGATTTGGTAAACGATTTTTTCTTCTTCTGTCATCTCGGGAGCTTTTTTTTCCGGTTTCATCTGAGGGAAGAATAAAACTTCTTGAATCGATGCATTGTTAGTCAAAAACATAACCAAACGATCCATTCCGATCCCCAAGCCTGATGTTGGAGGCATTCCATATTCCAAAGCTCTTAAGAAGTCATTGTCGATAAACATAGCTTCATCATCGCCTTTTTCTGATAAACGCAACTGCTCTTCAAAACGTTGTCTTTGGTCAATAGGATCGTTTAATTCAGAATAAGCATTCGCAATTTCTTTTCCGCAAACCATCAATTCAAAACGTTCTGTAAGTTCAGGATTGTTTCTGTGTTCTTTCGTAAGCGGACTCATAGCTTTCGGGTAATCCGTAATGAAAGTAGGTTGAATGAAGTTTCCTTCGCATTTTGCTCCGAAAATTTCATCAATTAATTTTCCTTTGCCCATAGTTTCGTCCACTTCGATACCCATTGACAAAGCGGCAGCCCTTAACTCTTCTTCAGTTTTTCCGGAAATGTCAAAGCCTGTAAACTGTTTGATAGCATCCGTCATAGTAATTCTTTTGTACGGAGCTTTGAAGTCAACTTCATGTTCCCCAAACCTAACTTTAGTTGTTCCATTTACTTGGAAGGCGCAATATTCTAAAAGTTGTTCGGTAAACTCCATCATCCAGTTATAGTCTTTATAAGCAACGTAAATTTCCATTGCTGTAAACTCCGGATTGTGGGTTCTATCCATTCCTTCGTTACGGAAGTTTTTTGAGAATTCGTAAACTCCGTCAAACCCGCCTACGATCAGTCTTTTCAGATATAATTCGTTAGCAATTCTCAAATATAGAGGAATGTCTAAAGCATTGTGGTGTGTTATAAATGGTCTTGCAGCAGCTCCTCCCGGAATCGATTGTAAGATAGGGGTTTCTACTTCCATATAACCTCTCTCGTTAAAGAAGGTTCTCATGGCGTTAAAGAGTTTAGTTCTTTTGATGAAAACTTCTTTCACATGAGGATTCACGACCAAATCAACGTATCGCATACGATAACGCAATTCCGGGTCTACAAAAGCATCGTGGACATTGCCTTCTGCATCTGTTTTTGGAAGCGGCAGCGGACGTAGTGACTTACACAAAAGCGTGAAGTTGCGTACACGGACAGATTTTTCTCCTACTTGGGTAAGGAAAAGTTCTCCTTCAATTCCGATAAAATCACCTAGGTCGATTAGTTTTTTGAAAACGTCATTATAAAGAGTTTTGTCTTCTCCCGGACAAATTTCGTCACGGTTGATATAAATCTGAATTCGCCCTTCGCTATCTTGTAATTCAGCGAAAGAAGCTTTTCCTTGAATTCGGAAACTCATAATGCGTCCTGCCAAAATAACCTTTCGTCCTTCAGAAAAATTCTCCTTTACCTGCTTGGTAGTTTCACTTACAGGATAAAGATTAGCAGGATAAGGATTGATGCCCAACTCCCTTAATTTTGTCAATTTTTCTCTGCGGATAATTTCTTGTTCTGACAGTTGCATAATAGGTTAAATTTATAAAGGTGCAAAGGTAATATTTTTGTTTAAGGTTTTAAAGTTCAATTTGTAAGGTTTTATTTCTCTAAACTTAAAACCTTTACAGAATGAATTTCAAATCTGATAAAAAGAAAAAGGGAAAGTGAATATTCACCTTCCCTCTGTTGTAGCGAAGACGGGAGTTGAACCCGTGACCTCAGGGTTATGAATCCTGCGCTCTAACCGACTGAGCTACCTCGCCATAAATTGTTATGAGTGGTTTACCATAACGGGGTGCAAATGTAATACGAAAAAACAAATTAAACAACTCTAATGGCAAAACTTTTTTTTGTAAATGTTTTTTTATACGGGTTATATTATATATATTTCGGAAATTTTTTTCAGAGACTATGGCAGAAAAAGTAAAATTCGAGATGGAGTTCCCGATGAATGTTTCTACTCCGCTGTTATATCAATATATTTCAACTTCATCCGGTTTAGCAGAATGGTTTGCAGAAAATGTAATTTCCAGAGGTGAATTTTTCACTTTTGTTTGGAATGGGGAGCAGGAAAAAGCCCGAATGATAGCCAAAAAATCATCAGAACGAGTTAAGTTTCGTTGGGTGGATGAAAATAATCAAGATTTAGAGTACTATTTCGAATTTCGAATTCAAGAAGATGAGATTACTAAAGATGTATCACTTGTAGTTATTGATTTTGCTTATGAAGACGAAATAGAAGAAGCCAAACAACTTTGGGAGAGCCAGATTTCTGAATTGAAAATGGTTTTAGGTTCTGCTTAATTTTATTAAAACAGCGAAAAACAATACCTTTGTCACGCTTTTCAAAATAGCGTGACTTTTTTATGATAAATTTCAACGGACAACTTATAACAAGTACAGAAAGCGAATTATATAACAATCGTGCTTTTCTATTTGGAGATGCCGTTTTTGAAACTTTTAAAGTTTCGGATAACAAAATTCTCTTTTTTGAAGACCATTATTTTAGATTAATGTCTTCGATGCGAATCCTTAGAATGGAAATTCCGATGAATTTCACGATGGAGTACATCGAAAGCCAAATTTTGAATCTGATTGCTGCAAAAGAGGTGTCTCCTGCTTTTCGGGTTCGTTTTACGGTTTATAGAGATGCCTCCGGGTATTATTTGCCAACGAGCAATGATGTTGGGTTTCTTATCAATGCTCTTCCGCTTAATAATCTGTTATATGCTATTGATGAAGTTCCTTATGAAGTTGATTTGTACAAAGATTTTTACGTAAGCAAACAACTTTTGTCTTCTGTGAAATCTACTAACAGAGCTATAAATATTACCGGAAGTATTTTTGCTAAAGAAAACGGCTTGGATAACTGTTTGCTTTTGAACGATGCTAAAAATATTGTTGAAACGCTCAACGGAAATATTTTTATGTTAATGGGTAATAAGTTGATAACTCCTCCTGTTTCCGAAGGTTGTATAGGAGGTATTATGAGAAAGCAAATTTTAGCAATAGCTAAAAAGCATCCTGATATTGAGGTTAGCGAAGAGACTATTTCTCCTTTTGATTTGCAAAAAGCAGACGAACTTTTTACGACCAACATCATTCAAGGGATTCAGCCAATCACCAAATACAGAAAGAAAGAATTTGGTAATAGTTTAGCTAAAGATTTGTTGGTTAGACTAAACGCTTTAATCCGTTTGGGTTAATTCATTTCAGGATTTTCGGGAGCATTTGACCAAATTAAGTATTTGTCTCCGAAATCTTCTAGTTTTTCTTTCCAAAAATCAGAGTGAGCTTTTTCGATGAGTTTTTCTTTATATGGGTTGTTAGATACTATCCAAGCATTTTCTTTCAACTCTCTTTCTAATTGATTCGGACTCCATCCTGAATATCCCAGAAAAAATCGAATGTCTTTTTGAGTAATATTTCCATTATTGATGTATTGTTTGACGATTTCGAAATTTCCGCCCCAAAAAATTCCGTCAGCAATTTCGATGCTATTTGGAATTATTTCAGGCCTGTTGTGAATGAAATAGAGATTGTCTTGCTCTACAGGCCCTCCTTTAGAAATTGGAAAAGAGACATCCATGTCGGGGATGAGTTCAGAGGTAGTATAAGGGGTGGGTTTGTTGAGGATGAAACCTATGGTTCCTTCAAAATTGTGTTCTGCTATAAGTATTACGGCTCTTCCGAAAACCATATCTTGTAGTATTGATGGATGTGCTATTAGCAATTTTCCTGTCATACAATTTTATTAGAAGGTTAAACAAAAAAAGGTGCTTGAGAACTAACAAGCACCTTTGATTCTTTTCAGAAAAGAGCAATTAGTTTACTGCTCCTTCTAAGTCAGCACCTGCTTTGAATTTAACTACGTTTTTAGCAGCGATTTTAATAGTTTTTCCTGTTTGAGGATTTCTACCTTCTCTAGCAGCTCTTTTAGAAACTGAGAATGACCCAAAACCTACTAATGAAACTCTTCCACCTTTTTTCAAGGTGTTAGCAATGCTTCCGGTTACTGCTTCTAAAGCTGCTTTAGCAGCTACTTTTGTAATTCCTGCTTCCGCTGCAATAGCGTCAATCAATTCTGATTTGTTCATAATTAAAAATAGTTTGTTGGTTAAACATTCATCGTCACAACAAAATTAAGGTCTTTTTTAACTTACGCAACAATTCGCCTGCAATTACCCTAAATTTGTTGATAACTTACTTTTTATTGTTGATAAAACTGCTGTTTTCCAACCAAAAGCAACTATTTCATGCGGTTTACAGGGCTTTTGCAGCATCAGAAAAACTCATTCCATTAAGGAATTCCGGTGTTGTCATGCGTTTTTTACCCGGAAATTGAAGTGATTTGACGTGAATAAAACCATTTTTAGCAGCAATTTTTAGTTCTTTTTTAGTAGAAATAATGGTTCCAATAAACAGTTCGTGTGATATAACCTCAGGAAAAGCGTCATAAATCTTGACATTCCAGCTCTGATTTTGGTCTTCAAAGAAGGTCCATGCAGCAGGATAAGGGCTTAACCCTCGGATAAGATTATGAATCTCTTCGACGGATTTATTCCAATTGATTTTGCAATTTTCTTTATTGAGTTTATAAGCTGTTTTAAGTTCTTTGGATTCAGGTTGAACGGTAGTTTTTACATCTCCTCTTTCGATTAAAGAAAGAGTTTCTAAAACGGTTTTTTTACCTAAGTTCATCAAACGGTCATGAAGGCTTCCTGCATTTTCATCGGGTAGGATTTCTGTTGTATCACTTAGGATGATAGCTCCGGTATCAATTTTTTCGTCAATAAAGAAGGTGGTTACTCCGGTTTTAGTTTCTCCGTTTATAATTGCCCAATTTATAGGGGCAGCTCCTCTGTAATCCGGCAATAAAGAAGCATGAAGATTGAAAGTTCCTAATTCAGGCATTTGCCAAACTTGTTTCGGCAGCATACGGAAAGCTACAACAACCTGTAAATTGGCATTCAAAGACTTTAATTCTTCTAAAAACTGTTCGTCTTTAAGGTTTGTGGGTTGAAGAATCTTTAAGTTTTTTTCCAGTGCATATTTTTTTACGGCAGAAATAGAGAGCTTTTGTCCTCTTCCGGCCGGTTTATCGGGAGCCGTAATAACACCTACGACTTCGTATTGGTTTTGTAGAATAGCATCGAGAATCCCCACAGCAAAGTCGGGAGTTCCCATAAAAACAATTCGTAACTTATTCATGTATCAGGGTAAAGGTTAGAAGAAACAAAGGTACAAAGATTTAAGATTTCGAACAGGAAGAAAAGCAGAGAGCTTACAAAAGTTATTTGTACCTTTGCCTCTTGAGCTTTTAGTTATGAGAATTCTTGCTATTGATTACGGGAAAAAACGAACGGGATTAGCTGTTACAGATCCTTTACGAATCATCGCTTCTGGACTGACAACGGTTGAAACTCCTCAACTTTTTTCGTTTCTGAAAGATTATTTTTCGAAGGAAAAAGTAGAAATAGTGATTGTGGGAGAGCCCAAACAAATGGACGGAACTCCTTCTGAAAGTGCTGATTTGATTGAAAAATTTATTGTTCAATTTCAGCAAGAATTTCCGACTATCAAAATTGAGCGTATGGATGAGCGATTTACATCGAAAATGGCATCCCGAACTCTTGTAGATAGTGGGCTGAAAAAGAAGAAAAGGCAAGACAAATCCCTATTGGATGAAGTAGCAGCAACTATCATGCTTCAGGATTATCTCAATAAGTTTTAGAATTCGATTCGTTCTAATTCTTGGTAATTCTTTTGGAGGCGTTTTAGTAAAATTCCATAAACTAGTCTGTAGAAAAGCCATAGAATTCCTCCGGCCACAGCTATCATTAGCACCATAGTAATCAAAACTCCTACCCAAAATCCGGTTTCGGAGCCGGTACTTACAGATTTTTCCAATACATCATTCAGATTAGCATCGTAGGTGATCATGTTTTTCCATACAAAAACCATAGAAATAAACATGACAATGATGTTGTACCAAACGTAGTAGTTAACTATTTTTCGAGTTTTTAAGATATTGTTCATTAGGGTTTTAACAGAAGAGCCTGTAGAGATGTTTTGAAAGTTAAGGTAGAATAATACTATAAAGATTACCAATACGGCATAATGAACAATAGTGCTGACTTGTAGGAATTCACCTAAATGATAATTCTCTACTATTTTTTTGTAGTCGTCATCAACCAATAAGAATTGTATCCCCGTCCAAAATAAAATTTCTAAAATACTTATAATGAAAATCCACTTCACAATTGAAGAAGATCTTTTGTGAATCATTCCGTATATGTCGTTTTCAGAAAATTCGGGGAATCCTTTTTCCCTTTTATTCCAATCTTTTTTTAATAAATCTAATCCTTCCATAACCCTCGTTCTCCTTACGAATTTACTATTTGTTTTAATTTTGTCTTTACCCGATTCATTTTTACTCTTGCATTTACTTCGCTAATTCCTAATGTTTCGGATATTTCTTTGTAATCTTTATCTTCCAGATACAAAAATACTAAAGCCTTCTCGATATCTCCCAGTTGATGAATGGCTTTGTAAAGTAATTTTAATTGTTCTTCTTCCTCATAATTGTATTCTTCGAAGTCAATTTTATGAGTGGTGCTATTAAATTCTGTAGTTTCAATATTCCTTTTTTTCTTTCGGAAAAGCGTGATGGCAGTATTCAAGGCAATTCGATACGCCCAGGTAGTAAATTTTGCTTCGCCTCGAAACTGCGGAAAAGCTTTCCAGAGTTGAATGGTGATTTCTTGAAACAAATCCTGATGCTCCTCATCAGAAACCGCATAAATCCTACATACTTTATGTATAAGGTTTTGGTTTTCTTTGAGCTGTTTAACGAATATTTGTTCCAGATGTGCTTCCATTCTGTAAGAATTAGTTATAAAGAAAGGAGTTTTGTTACAAAACAGGTAGAAAAATTTTAGACTTTCTTATTTCAACATAGAAGCATTTCGTTTTAGAAGAGTGTTGTTTGTCCGTTTTCGTCTATTTCTATATCATCACCTGATAGGTGTTCAGAACCAAAAACTTCCATTTCTTCGGCCGGAGTTTCTTCTGGAGCTTCAAAAGGAAGTGGTTCAAGCAGGTTAATTTGTTTGATTTTATCTGTCGTGAGTTGATTTCCTTGTGCTTTAATTCCTTTTATGGCGATAAATTCTTCTAGATTAACGATTAGATTTTCTTTCTGCACTCCTTTGTTTTTCGCAAAAATGACTTCTGCTACAGGTCTGTAATCGGTAGAAACAATTTCCAGTTGTGATTTAGGGTGTTCAGAAATGAAAATTTCTTCTTTGTTTTCATTTTCTATTAAGAAACGTTTCACGTAGTAGCGTTCTTTTTCGCCATCATAATAGATGGCAGAAATAGGTTTTTTAGGCAACCATTTTTCCAGAACAATCATATCTTCGTCAAAATGAGTAGAAAGGTCAGGAATAATGGTTTTGATTTTTCCACTTTGTGTAATGACAAGCAAACGGTCGCTTGGGCGGAATTCTCCCAGGAGTTCACCTCGTCCGTCAACATTGAGTCGCTGTACGGAGTCATCAAACCAAATTTTTCTAGGTCGAAGGGTAGAAATACCTTTTTCTTTAAGCTCGATTTTCTTGATAGGGTGCTTGGTTACGGTATTTCCTTTGGATGCTCTTCCTTTGATGTTGATTTGAGCAAAGTCTAAATCAAGTTTGAGCTTTTTAATATTTCCGACTTGTCTTAAGAAAACTGCAACTACCTCGGCTTCCCCATTCGGATTGTGAGAGAAATAAAGAACTTGTGAACCAGGTTTTCCTTGAGTTAGGTCATATTCCTTATCTCGAGTAACCCCAGAAACATTAAAACGCTTAACATAGGATGGTCCTGATTTTCCATCACGGTAAATCATGTTGTAGATGGTTCTCTTGTCGTTTTTATCGAAAACGGAAACGTGAATAATGTCTTTTCCGACGAATTTTTTCTCGTCAACTTTGGTGACAATCATTTGCCCGTTTCTGAGGAATACGATAATGTCGTCAATATCGGAGCAATCAGTTACATATTCGTCTTTTTTAAGTGCTGTTCCAATGAAGCCTTCTTCACGATTTACGTAAAGTTTTGTATTTCTAAGAACAACTTTAGTAGCTTCTATAGTGTCAAAGTTTCTTATTTCTGTAAGGCGCTCTCTTCCTTTACCGTACTTTTCTTTGAGTTTTGTAAAATAGTCAATAGCAAAATCAATCAAATGATCTAGATGATGTTTTACCTGAGCGATTTCTTCTTCGATTTTAGCTATGTTTTCTTCTGCTTTATATGAATCAAATCGTGTGATTCGAATCATCGGGATTTGAGTCAGGCGTTGTAAATCGTCATCATTGATTTCTCGATTCAAATCTTCTTTAAATGGTTCGAATCGTTTGTATAAGTATTCGTATAATGATTCTCTATCTGAATACAGTTTGAAGTCGATATACATTTCTTCTCTGATGAAGATTTTTTCAAGAGAAGAAGAATGCCATTTTTCTTCGAGCTCGTCAAGCTGAATTTCGAGTTCTTTTTTGAGTAAATCCACAGTTCTATGAGTGGAAATTTTCAGCATATCAGATACTCCGATAAAAAGCGGTTTGTTGTCTTGAATCACACAACCCAGCGGCGCAATAGAGGTTTCACAAGCAGTGAAAGCGTATAGGGCATCAATGGTTTTGTCCGGAGATACCCCAGCTGCCAAATGCACTAAGATTTCAACCTCAGCTGCTGTGTTGTCTTCAATTTTTTTGATTTTGATTTTTCCTTTTTCGTTGGCTTTTAAAATACTATCAATAAGAGACGAAGTATTGGTTGAAAAAGGAATTTGAGTAATTACTAAGGTGTTTTTATCTAGTTGTGAAATTTTAGCTCTCACCCTTACACGACCTCCTCTCATCCCGTCATTATATCCGGAAACATCTGCAATTCCAGCAGTAGGAAAGTCAGGATAAAGAGTGAAAGGTTTTCCTTTTAACACTTTAATGGAAGCATCAATTAGTTCGTTAAAGTTATGAGGAAGAATTTTGGTCGAAAGTCCAACGGCAATTCCTTCTCCTCCTTGGGCTAACAATAAAGGGAATTTAACCGGAAGGTGAATAGGTTCATTTCTTCGTCCGTCATACGAAAGTTGCCATTGAGTAATTTTTGGAGAAAATAAAACTTCTAAAGCAAACTTACTCAGGCGAGCTTCAATATAACGGGGAGCGGCGGCTCCGTCTCCTGTCAGGATGTTCCCCCAGTTTCCTTGAGTGTCGATAAGTAAATCTTTTTGCCCGATTTGCACCATAGCATCAGCTATACTGGCATCACCATGTGGGTGATATTGCATGGTATGTCCTACAATGTTAGCAACTTTGTTGTAGCGTCCATCATCGAGTTCTTTCATCGAGTGCATAATTCTACGCTGAACCGGTTTGAAACCATCTTCGATGGCAGGAACAGCTCTCTCGAGAATTACGTATGAGGCATAATCCAAAAACCAATCTTGATACATACCACTTACTTTGGTAATCGTATCTTGATTGTCTTCTGTAGAATGTATGTTTTGGGCCAGGTCGTCTAACTCGTCACTCATTGG
>CAYZBA010000064.1:0-10126 GCA_964476555.1 uncultured Flavobacterium sp. | reverse complement strand
TTATTTTATTTGTTAGCCGAATATTAGAAACGATATCTGATGCTCAAAGCGATATCAGAACCTAAGCCATCTCTATATCCGTCGTTAAGGTAGATTTCTGGTCTATAATCCAAAGAAAGTTGCAATGGAATATCGAAGTTGTATTCTATACCAACTTGACCTCCAACAAATACAAAAGTTCCGCTATCTTTCTCTCCGTGGTGATTGTAGCTCCAACTTCCGATACCTGCTCCAGGACCAGCATACCAGTTAAAGCCTCCGTCAATATTCCAAACCCATTGATAGATTCCTGATAGTTTAAAGGCGTCTACGTGATCACTGTTTCTCCAACCTAAATCAAGCTCAAGTCTGTTGTTGCTTGATAGACCTCTTTGATAAGAGATTTCTGCTCCGAAACCATCATTGTCTCCCAAACGAAGTCCTAATGCATTTGGAGAAATTTCCTGGCCTTGCATGTTTACGAAAGCAAAAACTGCAATTGCTGATAAAATGAACTTTTTCATAAAAAATAATTTAATGTTTCACCATTTGGCCAGTTCAAAAATCGAGCCAACTTTAAGGTTTTATTTGGTTTTTGTGTTAATTATAAAATTTCAAAAACAGGAGCGTTTGATTTTTAAATAATAGAATTATCTTTGTTAAGTAGATTCAAATCATTAGAAAAATTATGCAGAACATTCCAAGTGTGGATTTACGTGATTTCCTATCGGATGACCCGGTACGTAAACAAAAGTTTGTAAATGAAATCGGAAAAGCTTATGAAGAAATTGGTTTTGTGGCACTTAAGGGTCACTTTCTCGACGAAAAATTGGTAGAGGAACTCTATCAAGAAGTTCGCAATTTCTTCAATTTGCCTTTAGAGGTGAAAACAAAATATGAAATTCCAGGCATTGGAGGACAAAGAGGTTATGTGTCTTTTGGTAAAGAACACGCTAAAGGTAGAAGTGCGGGAGACTTAAAAGAGTTTTGGCATTTCGGACAATATTTGTCAGAAGGTTCTAAATATGAATCAGAGTATCCAGCTAATGTGTATGTTGAAGAATTACCCAAATTCAACGAAGTGGGTAAACAGGCCTACAAAATGTTAGAAAAGACCGGGGTGTATGTGCTTCGTGCTTTGGCATTATACTTAGGTCTTGATGAATTTTATTTTGACCAATACGTAAAAGACGGAAACAGTATTTTACGTCCGATTCACTATCCTCCGATTACCGAAGAGCCTAAAGATGCTGTAAGAGCTGCTGCTCACGGAGATATTAACTTGATTACCCTTCTTATGGGAGCACAGGGAAAAGGTCTTCAGGTGCAAAATCACAACGGGGAGTGGATTGATGCTATTGCAGAAGACGACGAGCTGGTAATCAACGTCGGAGATATGCTTTCAAGACATACGAACAACAAATTGAAATCGACTATTCACCAAGTGGTGAATCCACCAAGAGAGTTGTGGGGAACCTCACGTTATTCAATACCGTTTTTTATGCATCCGGTAAGCGAAATGAAGCTGAATGTATTAGAGAATTGTATTGATGAAAACAATCCAAAGCTATATGATGACATCACAGCTGGGGAATTCCTCTATGAAAGGTTAGTTGATTTAGGACTTATTAAAAAATAAAAGATTAAATTTATTTTATCTAACTCCGACAGAGTTTCAAACTCTGTCGGAGTTTTTGTTTTTAGTACATTCTAAACCCTAAAATCTCTGTATCTTTGCTTCATTAGTAATAATAAATACAATGAAAAACAAAAAAATAAATGATTTAAGCGCTTTGGGAGGTTTTGTATTTTCTACCAACAAAGACTTTGACTTCTCTCAAGAAGAAGAAATCATCGAAACTCCTCAAAACAATAAACAATATCTCGAAGCTCACCTAGATAAGAAAAACAGAGCCGGAAAGGTTACTACTATCATTAAAGGCTTTGTAGGCACAGACGAAGATTTAAAAGACTTGGCCAAAAAGCTCAAAACTCTATGCGGTGTAGGGGGTAGCCAAAAAGATGGTGAAATCATCATTCAAGGAAACTTTAGAGACAAGATTATGGAGTACTTGAAAAAAGAAGGTTATAACGTAAAAAGAGTAGGCGGATGAGAATTGAGGAATTGTTTTTCTGGGGTATTATTGTAGCGAATGTATTGTTCAGTTACAAAGGGTTCAATGATTACGGTTTTTTTAGAAAATACGAATTTCATATTGGGAGCATACAAAGCGGAGAGCGATACCGAATGCTGTCGTCGGCTTTTCTTCATGCGGATATAGTACATTTGGCGTTCAATATGATTACCTTTTACTTTTTTGCTCCGTGGGTGATTGCAATGCTAGGTATTTGGATGTTCTTGTTCATCTATTTCGGAAGTTTGTTATTAGGAAACATACTTACATTAGTGTTGCAAAAGGACAATTACAACTACAGAGCCGTGGGCGCATCGGGAGCGGTAACGGGAGTTATTTACAGTGCTATTTTGTTTAATCCGGATGCGAATTTGTATTTGTTTTTTGCCATTCCGATTCCGGCTTATTTGTTCGGGATTGGTTATTTACTGTATTCGATTTACGGAATGAAAGCTCAAAACGATAATATTGGTCATACGGCTCACTTTGGTGGTGCTATCGGGGGCTATTTGCTCACATTGATTCTAGTGCCTCAACTGCTGTGGGTACATACCAAAATGGTAATTTTGCTGGCTATCCCAATCGTGATTTTGTTCTATATGATGAAAACCAAAAGACTTTAAAAATAAAGTGGCACAACATTTGAAAATGCCTCTTCAACTCAAATTTAAAATAATTTACCTATGAAAAAACTGATTGTAATTCTGACTGTAATGATGACGATTGTAGCTGTTCAAGCACAAGATAAAGTTATCCAACCACAAATCTCTGTTTCGGGAGAAGGAAAAATAAAAGTAGTTCCTGACGAAGCGGTTATTTCGATAGCGGTTGAAACCAAAGGCGAAGAATCTGCCAAAGTAAAAAAAGAGAATGATGTAGTGGTTGACAAAGTTCTAAAGTATTTAAAGTCAACTAAAATCAACCCGAAAGACATTAAGACTGAAAGAGTGTCGCTATATCCTAGCTATGACTACAACAAAAAGAAGAACTACTATATGGCTACTCAAACTATCTCTATTACGTTGAGAGATTTGAGTACTTATGATGTTTTGATGGATGAACTCGTAAAGGCAGGAGTAAATCGTGTGAACGGAGTAACTTTCCAATCTTCTGAAATAGAAAAATTAAAATCTGAAGCAAGAGTGATGGCGGTGGCTGATGCTAAAAAGAAAGCCGAAGACTTTGCCAATGCTTTAGGTCAAAAAGTGGGAAAAGCAATTGTGATTACCGATAATTCATCGCCAATTTATAATCCTCCTTATTACAGAGCAAACGTCATGATGATGGAAGCAAAAGCTGATGGAGGCTCCGGAGAGACTTTGTCTGTTGGGGAAATAGAAATTAATACGTTTGTGAATATTACTTTTGCTTTAGAATAATAAATTAGCGAGATGATATAAACACAAGAGGCAAGACCGTAATAGGCTTGCCTCTTTGTTTTTTATTCAACGATAATTTGATTTTTGATTAAGTCATCAAAGGTTTCTCTTTGTCTGATGAGATGTCCTTTTCCGTCTTTCCAAAGCACCTCGGCAGGTTTGTATCGAGAGTTGTAATTGGACGACATCGAGAAGCAATAAGCTCCTGCATTTCTAAAACAAAGAATATCGCCTTCTGTGATTTCAGATATCATGCGGTTTGTTCCGAAAGTATCTGTTTCGCAGATATATCCCACTACGGAATAGAAACGCTGTCTTCCTTTTGGGTTTGAAATGTTTTCGATATGGTGATAAGAACCATACAACATCGGGCGAATCAAATGATTAAAACCTGAATCAATTCCGGCAAAGACTGTCGAAGTGGTTTGTTTTACCACATTGACTTTAGCTAGGAAATAACCGGCTTCGCTTACTAAGAATTTACCGGGTTCAAAAGCTAGTGTAAGCGGTCTTCCGTACTCTTTCTGAAAGTCGTTGAAGCGTTTGCTGAGTTTTTTGCCTAATTCTTCGACGTTGGTTTCGATATCGTCTTTTTTGTAAGGCACTTTGAATCCGCTACCAAAATCGATAAAGTCGAGTTCTTTAAAGTTTTTAGCCGTATTGAAGAGAATTTCGGCCGCATACAGAAACACTTCGATATCCAAGATATCAGAACCTGTATGCATGTGGATTCCGTTGATATGCATTTTGGTATTTTCTACGATTCTCAAGATGTGAGGCAATTGATGGATAGAAATACCGAACTTGCTATCGATATGCCCCACAGAAATATTGGCGTTTCCTCCGGCCATCACATGCGGGTTAATACGAATACAAACAGGAGTGTTTGGGTATTTTGCTCCGAATTGTTCCAGAATCGAGAGGTTGTCTATATTGATTTGTACTCCCATTTCTGCTACCATTTCCACTTCTTCCAGCGAAACTCCGTTGGGAGTAAAAATGATATCCTTGGGGTCAAAACCTGCTTTAAGACCCAGCAATACTTCTTGAATGGAAACCGTATCTAAACCAGAACCCATTTTTTTGAACTGCTTCAGTACAGAGATATTCGAAAGTGCCTTGACAGCATAGTTGATCTTCAGTTTTTCAACCTTGGCAAAAGCCTTAGTTAAACGGTTATACTGAGATTGCATTTTCTCCGCATCATACACATAGAGCGGGCTTCCGAATTCTTCTGCCAATTGCAGCAAGTTCTGTGAGTTCATTTTTTTAATTTAGATTTTTTAAAAGTTAAACAATAGATGCAAATGTAATTTATTGAAATTAAAAACAGGCTATAAAAGCTTGATAGTCTTACGATTTCATTTGTTTGCAAAAGAAAATGCCAAGGTTTGCATGATTTTCATTTATATTTGTTTTCCCTTAAAGAGTTACTATGAATTCTTCTAAAGCAAAAAAACATATTATCTTTTCCGTATGGTATTTTTTGCTATTGGGTGTTGTGAATAGCTCAGCGCAAGAGTTAATTGTGGAGCAAGACACATTGCTTCGCTCTAAGCCACAAGGTTGGTGGTTTCCGCAGACCGGATTTCTTTCAGGAAATTTTGAATCGGGAGTTTCTACTCATTTCTGGACTAATTATTTTAGGTTACGCAATCTACAACTCAGAACCCAAGTCAATTTATGGAATGGCGTTCGGGTGAATAGTGTTGTCCGTTCTAATCGTGAACTCATCGGGGTCGATAAAGTTGACCCCTTGTTTGACGAAATGTACCTGGAATACTACGGTTATCACTTTGGTGAGCAAGGTATGCTCAGCTTTAGTGCTCGAGGTGGTCGCATGAGATTCGTTCGCTTTCCGTTTCCGGATAAGTTATCTATATTTGATATAGTGCCTCGAGTGTCTGATTTGAATCCCGGTAGAGGAGTCAAAACCGCTTATGACGGGCTTATGTTAGTTCTTGATTACAAACTCTATTTTTTTGGTCTAGGCTATCACGCTACATTATATCAGGAAGTAGAAGAAGATGTTTTAAGACGTGGTCTGTTGGAGAATTACATTTACTACCAAAACCAATATAAAATAATGGAATGGGAGGCTAGAGCAGGTCAGTTGCAACTCCGTACGGTGCCACAAGGTTATTCGGAGTGGGGGGGCAACCTTTATTTTGGGTTGCAATGGAAGGGTATCCGTGCCGGTGGTATGATTGAAAAGCTCAGAAATCAAGATACGTATGCCGGGATATTAGTACAGTTCTCTCCTAGTATACTGACCAATCTTTTAGGAACTTTTCATACGGATTATACACGGAATCCGAGAGGTATAGGGACATATATTCCACTTATTAGAGGGAATTATGGTTATACGAAAGCTGATGATTTGCCGGACGATGCTGAGTTGGTCGGAGAGGTCGTGGGCGAAAGGCGTTCTACGTTTTGGCAAAACAGCCAAACCCGAAACTTTTATGAACATCAATACAGTGTTTCCGGTAATGTTACCGATGATGATTTGATGGTGGTTACCGAAGAGTATGCTTGGTATCTGAAAAACGAGTCGCCTGTAGGGCCTTTGTTGCAGTTAAAAGGCATCTCTGATGTTATGGATTGGGACAAAAGCTCTGCCCGTTTAGGAGAAGTGGCTCAGCCGGTGGTTTACAAATACTATAAAACCAAAGGCAATAAGCCAAAGCGTCATTTTATGATACGTCCGGGTATTGACCCTAAGATACTATTTAAGGTCTATCGCTTTGACCCGAATAATCCTGAGGCAAGGATAATTGCTAATGACTAGTTATTAAAAAGAGGAAAGGTTTACACTACAATGAGTTTCGACCTTTCCTCTTTTTCTGTTTTCTAAGTTCTTCTTACTAAGACGCTGCTTGAAGTTTTAAGAGCATATTTTTGTTTAATGCTTTTTCGGCATAGTCTTTATCTACGACTAGTTTGTCTACGTTTTTGCTTGGTAAGTCGAACATAGCATCGGTCAGGATAGCCTCACAAAGCGAGCGCAATCCTCTGGCGCCGAGTTTGTACTCCATGGCTTTGTCTACGATAAAGTCGAGGGCTTCTTCGGTAAAGAATAGTTCTATGCCATCGATAGCGAACAACTTTTGGTATTGTTTTATCAAAGCATTTTTTGGCTGTGTCAAGATAGAGCGTAGCGTTGTTCTATCAAGCGGGTTCATATAGGTAAGCACCGGGAGACGACCGATAATCTCAGGAATCAGACCGAAGTCTTTTAAGTCTTTCGGGATGATGTATTGCAACAGATTGTCTTTGTCAATTTCTACTTTGTCGTTGTTGCTTTTATATCCTAGAGCTTGATAGTTGAGTCTTTTTCCGATGATTTTTTCGATTCCGTCGAAAGCTCCGCCAGCGATGAAAAGGATGTTTTGGGTGTTGACCTCTATGAATTTTTGTTCCGGGTGTTTTCGTCCGCCTTTAGGAGGGACGTTTACCACAGAACCTTCTAACAGTTTCAACAGGGCCTGTTGTACACCTTCTCCCGATACATCGCGAGTGATAGAAGGGTTATCGCTTTTACGAGCGATTTTGTCTATTTCATCGATGAATACAATACCTCTTTCTGCTTTTTCGACATCATAGTCGGCAGCTTGAAGCAGTCGAGACAAAATGCTTTCTACGTCTTCACCTACATAACCGGCTTCTGTGAGCACAGTGGCATCCACAATAGCAATCGGCACGTCGAGCATTTTGGCAATAGTTTTTGCGATCAACGTTTTACCGGTTCCGGTTTGTCCTGTCATGATGATGTTGCTCTTTTCGATTTCCACATCATTGTCAGAAGCTTGTAGGATACGTTTGTAATGGTTATAGACAGCCACGGCAAGCACCTTTTTGGTTTGTTCTTGCCCGATGACATATTGGTCTAAAAATTCTTTGATTTCGATAGGCTTTTTAAGAGCAATGTTCCCGTATTTTCCTTTTAAAGGTTTAGAGGTGTGGTTGTATTCTTCTATCAGAATACCATAAGCCTGCTCGATACAGGTTTCACAGATGTGAGCTGAGCGTCCTGCAATCAGGATATCGGTTTGAGACTTTTTATTTCCACAAAAAGAACATTCCAGATCGTTCTTTGCCATAATATATTATTTTGTTAAAACTTCATCAATCATTCCGTACTCTTTAGCCTCTTCGGCTTTCATCCAGTAGTCTCTTTCGCTGTCTTTGTAAACTTTGTCAAATGGTTGTCCGGAATGGCTTGAAATGATTTGATACAACTCGTCTTTGAGTTTTAGCATTTCTTTCAAGTTGATTTCCATATCGGTAGCTACTCCTTGTGCTCCTCCGGAAGGTTGGTGAATCATCACACGGGAGTGTGGCAAAGCGGAGCGTTTTCCTTTGGCACCGGCACACAACAATACGGCTCCCATAGAAGCAGCCATACCTGTACAGATAGTAGCTACGTCGGGTTGGATGTATTGCATAGTGTCATAAATTCCAAGACCGGCATATACGCTACCCCCCGGGGAGTTTACGTAGATTTGAATGTCTTTTGAGGAATCCGTGCTGGCCAAGAACAATAGCTGTGCTTGTACAATGTTAGCGATTTGATCGTCAATGGCGGTTCCTAAGAAGATGATTCTATCCATCATAAGTCTTGAGAACACATCCATTTGAGATACGTTGAGCTGGCGTTCTTCGAGTATGTAGGGAGTCATGCCCATAGGGGTCATACGACTTACGATTTTATCGTAATACATACTGTTTATTTTGTGATGCTTTGTAGCATATTTCTGAAATTGCTTCGCCATTTCGAGCGAAGCTCTCGTGTCCTTACCGTAATTCATAGTGGTTGATAGGTTTAATTTAAATAGAATGAGTGTCAAATTTATAAAATCTGACACTCAAACGCAAAAATCGTGCTATTTATTACTCTCCGTAAGAGATTTTAATAAAGTCTTGATAAGTAACCTCTTTTGTCTTAGCTCCAGACTTTTCAGTAAATAGTTGTAAGACTTTTTGGCTGATAATTTGGTCTGACAGACGTTTTACTTCTTCTTGGTTTGACAGGATTCTGGCAGTGATGTTTTCGATGTCAGCGTCTGTCGGGTTCATTTGTCCGAATTGAGCCATTTGTTTTCTGATAAGGTCAGAAGCGAAAGCTTTTAATTCTTCGAAAGTTACTTGAAGGTTGTTGTCTGTAATGATTTTACCTTCGATAAGTTGGTAACGAAGCCCTTTTTCTGATTTGTTGTATTCTTCTTCGGCTTGTTCCGGAGTCATTGGAGTTTCACCGGCTTGTTGTAACCATTTTTTAAGGAATTCAGCCGGCAAGTCGAATTTGGTGTTTTCTAGAAGGTAATCGGTTACGTCGTTCAAGAATTTTTGGTCTGCTTGAGTAGCGAATTGCATCTCGGCATCTTCTTTGATTTTTTGTTTCAATTCTTCTACAGAAGTAACTTTTCCTTCTCCGAATAGTTTGTCTAGTAGTTCTTGATTGATTTCAGCTAGTTCGTATCCGTTGATTTCGGAGATGGTGAAGTTTACTTCGATGTCTAGACCGTGAGCTTTGTCGTGAGGCACTCCCAAGTATTTCATTAGGTCGTGGTCGTCTGCGAAAAGGCCTTTGGTTGAAACGGTAACTACATCTCCAACTTTTTTACCGATGAATTTTTTAGCAACGGTTTTGGTTTTGAAGATAGAAGTGTTGATAGTAGTTTCGAAGTTGATGCCTTCGTCTTCGTTGGTGAAAGTTCCTCTAAGTTCGTCACCTTCTGCAGAAACTTCTTTAGAGTAAAGTTTTCCGTATTGTTTTTGGATACGCTCTACTTGTTCGTTTATTAAAGCTTCGTCTGCAACGATTTTATATCGAGTTACTTTTTTAGCAGTAAGGTCAACAGAAAACTCAGGTGCTAAACCGATTTCGAAATCAAATGAAAAGTCGTCAGCATCCCAATCGAATTCATCTTTAACCACAGGAAGCGGATTTCCGAGAATGTCTAGTTTTTCTTGAACCAGATAATCGTTCAGTGATTGTTGAAGGATTTTGTTTACTTCGTCAAGAAGAACGGCTTTCCCGTATTGTTTTTTCACCAAGCTCATCGGCACATGTCCTTTTCTGAAGCCCGGGATGTTAGCGTTTTTGCGGTAATCGTTAAGTGATTTCTCAACTTTTTCGGAATAGTCGTCTTTAGTAACGTTTATGGTTACGACAGCGTTTAAAGCATCGATTTGCTGTTTTGTAATGTTCATTTTACTTTGATATTAGCACGTTAAATTTGGGGAGCAAAGATATGTTTTTTTCTGTAAAAACTTTAATCATTTGGATATAAATATATTGCACTTTGGGTTAAATTTTACTTAAATGAGGAAAAGGAGAGCAAAGGCCGTCTGGTAAAGCGAAGCACAGCGGTGTCGAAGCCTCTTTTCTTTACTATAAAAAGATTTTTGCACTGCGGACAGTACTAGGCTTTATCTGAACGGAACGAAGTTAAAAGGCAGAGGCGTTTTGAGTTTTAAGTGTTAAGTTATGGGAAGATTACTCGACTATGCTGTGTTTAAAAGATTTCTCCGCTTCGGGTCGAATGCCTTTTTCATACCTTTTTCATACATTATCCATGCTTTATCCATACTTATGCTATGCCTTTGCTGTAGGGTTGAGGTAGGGTT
>CAYZBA010000063.1:0-10277 GCA_964476555.1 uncultured Flavobacterium sp. | reverse complement strand
TGGAAGTAGGCAAGAAAATAGAATTTTAATTTTACTCCGACAGAGTTCAGAACTCTGTCGGAGTTTAAAAAATAGTAAATGGACAAAGTAAAAGCCAAAAAACACCTAGGCCAACATTTCTTAAACGACGAAAACATCGCTCGAAAAATAGCCGATACGCTTTCGCTGAGCGGGTATCAAAAAGTGTTGGAAATAGGGCCCGGAATGGGAGTGCTTACCAAATACCTACTCGATAAACCTATCGATACTTTCGTTATCGAAATCGATACGGAATCCGTAGAATATTTAAAAAGTCATTACCTCAAGCTGTCGAATAAAATCATCTCTAAAGACTTTTTGAAGTATGATTTAAAAGAAGTTTTCGGGGATGAACCCTTTGCCATTATCGGAAATTTCCCCTATAACATCTCTTCTCAAATCGTGTTCAAATTGCTAGAGATGAGAGGCCAAGTTCCTGAATTTTCCGGAATGTTCCAAAAAGAAGTAGCCGAACGAATTTGCGAAAAAAAAGGAAGCAAAACCTACGGAATCCTATCCGTTTTAGCACAAGCTTTTTACGATGCGGAATATTTGTTTACGGTTTCTGAAAATGTTTTTACACCTCCTCCAAAAGTAAAATCTGGTGTCCTAAAACTTACGAGAAAAGAGAATTACCACTTGCCTTGTGACGAAAAATTGTTTTTCACAGTCGTCAAAACCGCTTTCAACCAAAGGCGAAAAACCCTCAGAAACAGCCTTAAAACCATCGGAATTCCCGAAGATAAAAAAGAGGATAAAATCTTTGATTTACGTCCGGAACAATTATCCGTGGAAGATTTTATTGAAATTACCACAATGATTTCTTTAAAGTAATTTTTCACATCTAATATCTCACATCTACCTGCGGAGTGCTGTTATCTTAAATCAAAAAAACTTACCTTTGCAAGGCTTTAATCGAAATTTAAGATAATGGAGTTCAAAATCAGCAGAGAACTTATCGAAAAAATTCAATCGTATGTCGAAAACAAAAACGATAGAGAGCTAGAGCTTTTGTTAAAAGACATGCACCATGCTGATATTGCTGAAATTCTTGACGAACTGGAATTTGAGCATGCTTCCTATGTCTTTAAAATTTTGGACTCCGAAACAACTTCTGAAGTCCTTTTGGATATAGACGAAGACTTGAGGGAAAACATTTTGAACAGCCTATCCCCCAAAGAAATTGCGGAAGAGCTGGACGAAATGGATACCGATGACGCCGCCGATATTATCGCAGAACTTTCGGAAGAAGTAAAAAAAGAAGTAATCTCTGAGCTCGAAGACGTAGAACACGCTAAAGACATTGTGGAACTTTTGCGTTATGACGAAGATACAGCCGGTGGACTAATGGGTAAAGAGCTCGTAAAAGTAAACGAAAACTGGACGGTACTCACCTGTGTCGTCGAAATGCGAAAACAAGCCGAACACGTAACACGAGTACACTCTATCTATGTCGTAGATGACGAAAATAGACTCAAAGGACGACTCTCTCTTAAAGACTTGCTTACAACCTCTACTCGTGCCCATATCAGCTCAATATACATCCCAAAAGTAGATTACGTTAGAGTAGATACCAAAGATGTCGAAGTAGCCCGTATCATGCAAAAATACGACCTCGAGGCTATCCCGGTAGTAGATGAACTTGGTCGATTGGTCGGTAGAATCACCATCGACGATATCGTTGACGTCATCAAAGAAGAAGCCGACAAAGATTACCAATTGGCTGCAGGGATCTCACAAGACGTAGAAGCAGACGACAGCATCGTACAACTCACAAGAGCTCGACTCCCTTGGTTGGTCTTAGCACTATTCGGAGGATTCATTACCGTCAAAGTGATGGGAGTTTTTGACGACGCTTTGGCTAACTACGGAGAATTATTCTTTTTCACCCCTCTTATTGCCGCTATGGCCGGAAATGTGGGAGTACAATCTTCAGCAATTATTGTTCAAGGTCTTGCCAACGGAACCTTGAACGGCTCTTTGTGGAAACGTTTAGCCAAAGAAATCTCTTTAAGTCTTTTCAATGGACTCATCCTAGGACTTATTCTTTTGCTAGGCAGCCACTTCCTACTGAATGTAGACTATATGACTGGTTTTACCGTAACGGTGGCTCTAATTTCCGTAATCATGATTGCCTCTCTCCTAGGTACTTTTATCCCGATTACCCTAAACAAATACGGTATAGACCCAGCTTTGGCAACAGGACCTTTTATCACAACCAGCAATGATATTTGCGGAATTTTAATTTACTTCTCTATCGCAAAACTTATCTTAGGGTTTTAATAAGGTATTTGATAATCAAATTACTGACAATTCATATACTTGTAAAATGTTAATATAATTTTCTATATTAGCATTTCTTACTTTAAATCAACGTATATGAAAACCAACTATCTCAAGCTTTTACTTTGTTTTACTATTGCTATCACAAGCTCTTTTTCTTGTTATTCACAAGAAATAAAACCTAAGCAATTACTCAAAAAGGTAGATGCAGCCCTGAACAATATCGAGACTCTAGTTTATAAAATTGACAGAAAAGACAAATCTTTTACAGCCAAACCTACAGATACACTTTACCGAGTTGCTATTTGTTCGCTCTATACTCCCGATAGGGAAATTAAAAAATTTGTCATTGATGTGTTTCGAGAAGACAATACCCTTCAATATTTTAAGTGTGACGGAACTTATTTAGCTTCTTTATATTACAAAAAGGATTCACTAGACACTTCTAAGAAAATAAGAATTGAATACGGATGGAACCCAAAATATAATCATGCTTTATCCATGACCAGTGATTATAACTTAAGGGACTATTTTGAAAGTAAAAGAACATTCCGACAATACAATTCTCTTTGGGCTAAACTTTTTTTAATAAAAGAAATCGTAGTTAGCGAAGGTACGTTTCTGGATACTCCTGTATATATTCTGACCGCTTACACCAAGAATTTAGAAAAAAGACGTAATTATATAGATTACATGGAGGCTACACATTACATTCGAAAATCTGATTTTTTACCGATAGGCTATAAAGCCACAAGTAAATTAGAGAATATGGTGGAATATGAATATTTCGAAATAGAATATCTGGAAATAAACGGCAAGATTCCTGAAAAAGCTTTTGAAGTTGATATAAATGTAAGAGAGATTAAGCCTAGAGAAATGTACGACAGAATTAAAAAATATGAATTATGATACAGAATCGAATCCTTATTTTATTGTTTTGCGTATGTTTAAATAGTTTCATCAGCCATGCCCAAACCGCTGATAATTGGCTAACCCAAACAGAGCTGAAACTACACGATAACAGTTCTATAAAAATATCTGATTTAAAAGGTAAAGTAGTGGTTTTAGATTTTTGGTATCGAAGCTGTATGCCTTGCCTGCAAGCCATTCCCGAATTAATCAAATTACAAGAAGACTATAAAAATGAAATAATTATTATTGGGATAAACGACATTGACGACCAAGAAGATGTAACAGATTATCTTAACTATAAAAAAGGTAATTACCTCTCAACATACAAAACCAAAGAAAGTATTTCACAACGGTTAAAAATAAATTCTTTCCCTACCCTATACGTATTTGACCGTGAAGGAAAATTAGCCGGAGTTGAACTAGGTTATCAAAGAGGAATGCGTAACCTAAAAAAACTTATCAAGGCCACTTTGAAATAAATTCTTTAACAACTTATCTCATTTCCTTTATTCAAAATCTAGAATTCTGACAGAGGTTTTTGGGTTAGGCTAGTCACTTTCTTATTAAAAGGATTATATTTGCCTTTATCAATTGAATAAATAACCTAACAATGAAAAAAGTTTTAATACCAATGTTTATTATGGCTGCTGTTGTTTCTTGCAAAAACGACAATCCAGAAGAGGTAGCACAAATTACCTATCCTGAAACTAAAAAAGTGGATACCGTAGACACTTATTTCGGTACAGAAGTGCCGGACCCTTACCGTTGGCTCGAAGACGATATGTCTGACGAAACGGCTGCTTGGGTAAAAGCTCAAAACGAGGTGACCTTCGGTTATCTCGAAAAAATTCCGTACAGAAATCAGATTAAAAACCGTATGGAAGAGCTTTGGAACTTCGAAAAAACCGGTGCTCCTTTCGTAGAAGGTGACTATACCTATTACTACAAAAACAACGGCCTACAAAATCAATACGTACTTTACAGAAAAGACAAAGACGGAAAAGAAGAAATCTTCTTAGACCCTAATACGTTCTCCGAAGACGGAACAACTTCTTTAGATATTGTGGAGTTCTCTAAAAACGGAAAACTCGTAGCCTATTCCATCTCCGAAGGAGGTAGCGACTGGAGAAAAGTTATCATCATGGATGCTGAATCTAAGCAAATCATCGAAGACACTCTGGTTGACATCAAATTCAGCGGAATTTCTTGGAAAGGCAACGAAGGTTTCTTCTACTCTAGCTATGATAAACCTAAAGGTAGCGAACTATCGGCCAAAACAGACCAACACAAATTATACTATCACAAATTGGGAACTTCTCAAAAAGACGATAAGGTAGTATTTGGCCTTAACGAAAAAAGACGCTACGTGGGAGGATATGTAACCGAAGACGACAAATATTTGATTATCTCGGCTGCTAACACAACTTACGGAAACGAACTTTATTTAGCAAGTTTAGAACAACCTAACTTAAACATCAAAAGAATCGTGGATAATTTCGACAACGAATATTCCGTTATCGAAAGCCAAGGCGATAAACTATTTATCGTTACCGATAAAGATGCTCCTAACAGCAAAATCGTAGTGGTTGATGCCAAAAACCCCGCTCCTGAAAACTGGACAGAATTCATCCCCGAAACAGAAAACGTACTGACTCCTACTACCGGCGCAGGGTATTTCTTTGCTCACTACATGAAAGATGCTATCTCTCACGTAAAACAATACGACTATTCAGGTAAACTTGTTCGCGAAATAGAACTCCCGGGTGTGGGAACCGTATCCGGTTTCGGAGGTAAAAAAGAAGACAAAGTATTGTACTATTCTTTCACCAACTACATCACCGCCGGAACTATTTATGCTTATAACCCTGAAACTGGAGTTTCTGAAGTATACGAAGCCTCAAAAGCAAAATTCAACGCAGACGATTACGAATCAAAACAAGTATTCTATACCTCAAAAGACGGAACCAAAGTTCCTATGATTATTTCTTACAAAAAAGGAATTAAACTTGACGGAACCAACCCAACTATCCTCTACGGATACGGAGGGTTCAATATTAGCCTAACGCCTAGCTTCTCTATACTAAATGCGGTATGGATGGAAAACGGAGGAGTGTTCGCTGTTGCTAACCTAAGAGGTGGGGGTGAATACGGTAAAAAATGGCACATCGCAGGAACTCAAATGCAAAAACAAAACGTTTTTGACGACTTCATTGCTGCTGCTGAGTTTTTGATTAAAGAAAAGTATACTTCGTCTGATTATTTAGCTATCAGAGGAGGTTCCAACGGAGGACTTCTTGTAGGGGCTTGTATGACACAACGCCCGGAACTATTCAAAGTAGCTTTGCCTGCCGTGGGAGTATTAGATATGCTTCGCTACCATACCTTTACAGCCGGTGCCGGATGGGCCTACGACTACGGTACTGCCGATGACAGTAAAGAAATGTTCGAATACTTAAAAGGTTACTCACCGGTACATAACGTGAAAGAAGGCGTATCTTACCCTGCTACGTTGATTACAACAGGAGATCATGACGATAGAGTGGTTCCTGCCCACAGCTTTAAATTCGCTGCCGAATTACAAGCAAAACAAGCCGGAACAAACCCCGTACTGATCAGAATCGACATTAATGCAGGTCACGGAGCCGGAAAACCGCTTTCTAAAACCATCGAAGAAGCAGCAGACCTCCAGGCATTCGCTCTTTACAATATGGGAATCAAAGAACTTAAAAAATAATTCTTAGAGCAATCTAAAAACAAAAAGTCCCGAGCAATAGCTCGGAACTTTTTTATTTGTATAAACTTTTTACGGATTACTGCGACGGAATACTATTTATCAATTTCCATTTTATCAGCAAAATACGAGGCAAAGTCTCTCATGGTGTCAGACATTCTTTCGTCTCCGGTAGCACGCTGAAACGTATCGGCCATAGCCACCAAAGTCTGATGAAAGAAGATCTTCATCTCGTCTACAGGCATTTCTTTGGTCCATAAATCCATACGAAGACTCTCTTTGGCCTTACTATCCCAGATAGAGAGCATTATGGCTTTGCTCTCTTCGTTCTCTATGCCTCCGTCTTTGGCTGTCCAATAAATATTTTCAGGGATTTTGTTCTCGTCAAGCTCGATAGTAAATACAACTTCTGATGTACGGTTCTTACTCATGATTTTTGTTTTTGCAAAGATAGCTCTTTTAAACCGATTTCTCTATGCTTTAAAAAACACAAAAACCGACTACACCAAGGCATAGTCGGTTCTAGCATATATATAATGGTGTTTGCTCTTATTTTACAAGGCTCGCCTTAAGATACTCTCTGTTCATGCGGGCAATGTTCTCAAGCGAAATACCTTTCGGACATTCTACCTCACAAGCCCCTGTGTTCGTACAGTTACCAAAGCCTTCCAAATCCATTTGGTGTACCATGTTCAACACTCTTTCAGTAGCCTCTACTCTACCTTGCGGAAGTAAGGCAAACTGAGATACTTTAGCAGCCACATAAAGCATAGCCGAAGCATTCTTACAAGTTGCTACACAAGCCCCACATCCGATACATGTAGCAGCATCAAAAGCTTTGTCGGCATCCTCTTTGCGAATCGGAATAGCGTTGGCATCTTGTGTGTTCCCTGAGGTATTAACAGAAATAAACCCTCCCGCTTGTTGAATTCGGTCAAAAGCACTTCTGTCTACCACCAAGTCTTTAATCACAGGGAATGCTTTAGCCCTGAACGGCTCAATAAAGATCGTATCACCGTCTTTAAACTTACGCATGTGCAGCTGACATGTAGTTACACCCCTGTCAGGACCGTGAGCTTCACCATTGATGAATAGCGAACACATTCCACAAATCCCTTCACGACAGTCATGGTCAAAAGCAACCGGTTCTTCACCTTTATTAATCAAATCCTCATTCAAAACGTCAAGCATTTCTAAGAAGGACATATCAGGCGAAACATTATCTATTTTATACTCAACCATTCTTCCTTGGTCTTGAGCATTTTTCTGTCTCCAGATTTTTAATGTAAGTTTCATCTTATTAGTTTTTTAGCCAAAAGCCAAAAGCCAAAAGTTATCTTTCGCTTATCGACTTTATAAGAGCATTTAACATTTTACTTTCTTCTATTATCAAACTTGTAATTTCCTCTTATTGACTTTCAGAAACAAAGTTTAATCTTTTGCTATTATAATTTGTGTTTCTAATTCAAAAAGAGCCTTGGCTTATTACTTATAGCTTCTCTGTACTAATTTAATATTCTCAAATACCAACTCCTCTTTGTGAAGAATCGCCTCTCTAGGATTACCGGTGTATTCCCAAGCCGCTACATAGGCGAAGTTCTCGTCATCACGTTGTGCCTCCCCTTCTTCTGTTTGGTATTCTTCCCTAAAGTGCCCTCCACATGATTCGTTACGGTGTAGCGCATCTTTAGCAAATAGCTCACCTAACTCCAAGAAATCGGCCACACGCATCGCTTTCTCAAGCTCTTGGTTAAGTCCTTGAGCTGTGCCCGGAACTTTCACATCTCTCCAAAACTCCTCACGGATGGCTTTGATCTCGTCCATAGCCTCTGTAAGACCTTTTGCGTTTCGAGCCATACCCACTTTATTCCACATTACTTTTCCAAGTTTTTTATGGAAGTGGTCAACAGAATACTTACCGTTGTTGCTCATAAAGAAGTCTATCTGCTCTTTTACTTTTCGCTCTGCCTCATCAAACTCCGGAGTGTCTGTAGGTATAGCGCCCGTACGGATTTCTTTCGATAAGTAGTCCCCGATAGTGTATGGCAACACAAAGTATCCGTCTGCCAAACCTTGCATTAGAGCTGATGCCCCTAAACGGTTGGCTCCGTGGTCAGAAAAGTTTGCCTCTCCAATAGCATAACAACCTTCGATTGTTGTCATCAAGTTGTAGTCTACCCAAAGACCTCCCATGGTGTAGTGAACCGCAGGGTAAATCATCATCGGAGTTTCATATGGATTCTCATCCACGATTTTTTCATACATCTGGAATAGGTTTCCGTATTTGTTTTCGATTACGGCCTTACCTAATTGATATACTAATTCTTTGTCGTTTTCGTCAAGATGTTTGATACGAGCTTGCTCTTTTCCGTATCTTTCGATAGCAGACGCAAAGTCAAGATAAACCGCCTCTCCCGTTTTGTTTACTCCATACCCGGCATCACATCTCTCTTTGGCAGCACGAGAAGCTACGTCGCGAGGTACTAAGTTACCAAATGACGGATAACGACGCTCTAAGTAATAATCTCTATCTTCTTCAGGTATCTGAGTAGGTTTTAGCCTTCCTTCTCTGATAGCCTGAGCATCTTCTAATTTTTTAGGCACCCAAATACGTCCGTCGTTTCTCAAAGACTCAGACATCAACGTTAGTTTCGACTGATGGTCTCCCGATACCGGAATACAAGTTGGGTGAATTTGCGTATAACAAGGGTTAGCAAAAAAAGCTCCTTTCTTGTGTGCTTTCCATGCTGCCGTAACGTTTGACCCCATCGCGTTGGTCGACAAATAAAATACGTTACCGTAACCTCCTGTTCCTAATACTACAGCGTGAGCCGAGTGTCTTTCGATTTCTCCGGTTACTAGATTTCTAGCAATGATTCCACGAGCTTTGCCGTTGATAACAACAAGGTCTAACATCTCGTGACGGTTATACATCTTTATCTTACCACGACCGATCTGACGGTTCATGGCAGAATAAGCTCCTAGCAATAATTGTTGCCCGGTTTGTCCTTTTGCGTAGAACGTACGAGATACCAACGTCCCTCCAAAAGAACGGTTGTCTAACAACCCTCCATACTCACGAGCCAACGGAACCCCTTGAGCAACACATTGGTCAATAATGTTTGCCGATACTTCTGCCAAACGATATACGTTGGCCTCTCTAGCACGGTAATCCCCTCCTTTTATAGTATCATAGAACAAACGATAGATCGAATCTCCGTCTCCTTGATAGTTTTTAGCCGCATTGATACCTCCTTGCGCTGCAATTGAGTGCGCACGTCTTGGAGAATCTTGAAAACAAAATGCTTTTACGTTGTAGCCCAACTCAGCCAAGGTAGCTGCTGCAGAACCTCCTGCCAAACCGGTACCCACTACAATAACATCCAACTTACGCTTGTTGGCAGGGTTTACCAAGTTAATTTTAGACTTATACTCTGTCCATTTGGTAGAGAGGTCTCCCTTTGGTATTTTATTATCTAATGCCATAACTGAAAACTATTTTAAAAAGAAACGAATATAAATTGGAATGATAGCAAAAAGAAGCGGAACGATAATCGCAAAAGCGGTTCCTACGTTTTTGATGATTCCGTTATATTTAGGATGATTTAATCCGAATGATTGAAATGCACTGGCAAAGCCGTGGTGTAAGTGAAATGACAACACTGCCATACACAATACATAGAATATCGTATACCACAAGCCCATGTCTTTGTCCTGGAAGAAGTCTACCGTGATTTTGTAGAGGTCTTTATAGCCGTCTGCTACCTTAAGACCGGTATCCTTTCCGTAAAACTCAGTGTTGTTACGAAGCTCTAGCTCCCCTCCACCGGAAACATACGTCACTTTTCCACCATCTTCTATCTTATAAACATAGTCTCCGGAAGTAGTGTTGATGGCATGAGCATTAATCTCCATACCCGGCATCGGGCTAAGTGTCATTTCTTGATGCTGTAAAGGCATTTCTGAAAAGTGCATTTTTGCCCAGAAATGAGTCATGTGCAGCACGATGAATACCAAAATAGCAGTTCCTAATACCGCCATGTTTCTTGATGCCCAACGACTGTTGGCCGCCGCATTCTCTTTTGCATAGCGAATTGGTCTTGCTTTACGATTCTCAATAGTTAATAGGATACCGTCTACAGCATGGAAGATAATCGAAAAATACGTTAAGTATGACAACACTTTTATGAAAGGATTGCTCGTCATAAAAAGCGCATACTGGTTAAACTGTAACGACGTTCCGTAAATAAGCTGAAGATTTCCTACTAAATGCCCTACTAAAAAGACACATAGAAACAAACCCGTAAGAGCCATCCAATATTTCTTTACTAAG
>CAYZBA010000062.1:0-10719 GCA_964476555.1 uncultured Flavobacterium sp. | reverse complement strand
ACACCTAGACAGTAACTACATATCGATAACTCACAAATGACATCAAAGAGTCAGATTTAAAAACATATAGCCAAATACTTTAACCCTGAATTATTATATTTGCAGCTTCAAATAAATAACATAACTATGAGTATCATTATCAAAATCCACGCAAGACAAATCTTGGATTCTAGAGGAAATCCGACCATTGAAGTTGATGTTGTAACCGAAAACGGTGTGCTCGGCAGAGCTGCTGTACCTTCTGGAGCTTCTACAGGAGAGTATGAAGCAGTTGAACTTCGTGACGGAGGAAAAGCTTTCATGGGAAAAGGTGTTCTTAAAGCAGTAGAAAACGTAAATACAAAAATTGCAGAAGCTCTTTTAGGAACTTCAGTTTTCGAACAAAATCTTATCGACCAAATCATGATAGACCTTGACGGAACTCCAAACAAAGCTAACTTAGGAGCTAATGCTATCTTAGGAGTTTCACTAGCTGTAGCCAAAGCAGCTGCAAACGAATTAGGATTGCCACTTTATAGATATGTGGGCGGAGTAAGTGCTAATACACTTCCGGTCCCAATGATGAACATCATCAACGGCGGTTCACACTCTGATGCCCCAATTGCCTTTCAAGAGTTTATGATCATGCCGGTAAAAGCAAAAAACTTCACTCATGCCATGCAAATGGGTACCGAAGTTTTCCATAATTTGAAAAAAGTACTTCACAACAGAAACCTTAGCACCGCCGTGGGTGACGAAGGTGGTTTCGCTCCTACCCTAAACGGTACCGAAGATGCGCTCGATTCTATCAAACTTGCCGTAGAAAATGCAGGATATACCTTCGGAGACGATATTATGATTGCACTAGACTGTGCATCATCAGAATTCTACACAGACGGTAAATACGACTATACAAAATTCGAAGGCGATAAAGGTAAAGTTCGCACTTCACAAGAACAAGCAGATTACTTGGCCGAATTGTGCGCTAAATACCCTATCATCTCTATCGAAGACGGTATGGACGAAAACGATTGGGAAGGTTGGAAATACTTGACCGAAAAAATCGGGAATAAAGTGCAATTGGTTGGAGATGATTTGTTTGTAACTAATGTAGAGCGCCTTAAAAAAGGAATTGATACAAATACGGCTAACTCTATTTTGATTAAAGTAAACCAAATCGGGACTTTAACTGAAACTATTGCCGCTGTAAATATGGCTCACAATGCTGGATATACTTCAGTAATGTCTCACCGTTCGGGAGAAACTGAAGATAACACCATTGCTGATTTGGCCGTAGCGCTAAACTGCGGACAAATCAAAACAGGCTCGGCTTCTCGTTCCGATAGAATGGCAAAATACAACCAACTTCTTAGAATCGAAGAAGAACTCGGTGATGTAGCCTACTATCCTCAAGCTAGAGCTTTTAAAGTAAAAAGATAATTACATCAAGCGACAATCTAAATGGAACTTATAGAAAGAGTTCAAACTAATGCCGATTGGGCTATCTATATTTTTATAGGTTGCTTTTTGATTGTCGCTATTGTTAAAGGTGTTTTTACAAGACGCTTTAACGACTTCCTATACCTCCCCGCCAACGGAAAATACGTCAAAATCTATAAGGAAAATGTCTCTATAACCGATAGATTCACTTTCCCGCTTACCGTAGTTCAAATATTGAGCTATTCTTTTTTCATCCACCTCATCTTTAGCTTTCTAGGCTATTTACAGAAAAACAACTTCTTTGATTTTTTCAAAGTAGCCGCAGCTATTTCTGCCTTCGTTTTACTAAAATTCATTATCGAAAAAACAATAGCTTTTCTCTTTGAAATAAATGATTTCTATAACAAACTGGTCTTCCAAAGATCTGCTTATAAAGTGTACTCAGGACTAATATTCCTATTAATTTCCTTTATCCTGTTTTATACAAAAACACCTAATTTTCACTTAACTATAGCACTTTTAATAATATTTTTGGTTATATATTTCGTATTACATATTTATTTGCTAAAATCTTTTCAGAAATCTATTGGCGGAAATTTGTTTTACTTTATTTTGTATCTTTGCGCCCTAGAAATAGCACCGTATTATTTCGCATATTATTGGCTTATTAAAATTCAATAAATTATGTCTGCCGGAAAAGTTAAATCTATATTAGTATCTCAACCTGAACCAAAAGCCGAAAACTCACCTTATTTTGACCTGCAAAATAAGTATAAAATAAAAGTTGATTTCAGACCTTTTATTCACGTTGAGGGAGCTTCAGCCAAAGATGTAAGAGCCCAAAAAATTGATCTAAACAATTTTACGGCTGTTATCATGACCAGTAAAAACTCTGTAGATCACTTCTTTAGAGTGGCCGAAGAAATGCGATACAAAGTTCCGGAAACCATGAAATATTTCTGCCAATCAGAGGCAATAGCATTCTATCTACAAAAATATATCGTATACAGAAAACGTAAGATTTATGTAGGCCAAAAAGAATTCCCTGAACTATCTCCGCTTATCAAAAAATACAAAGACGAAAAATTCTTATTACCGGCTTCAGACCAACTAAAAGAAGACGTGCCTAAAACACTGAACTCTTTGGGCGTAGATTGGACACAAGGTATCTTCTACAGAACCGTAATGAGTGACCTTTCTGACCTCAGAGACGTTTATTACGACATCTTAGCTTTCTTTAGCCCAACAGGTATTCGTTCTTTGTTTAAAAACTTCCCTGACTTTGTCCAAAACAATACCCGAATCGCCGTATTTGGAGCCACTACCAAAAAAGAAGCCCTAGATCACGGTCTTCGTGTAGACATTTTTGCTCCGTCTCCTGAAACACCGTCTATGACGATGGCGCTAGAAAAATATGTGGCAGAAGTAAATAAAGGGAAATAATTATCTTTAGTTTTTACCCAAAAGTGTTTTCCTAAACATAAGGAGTAACACTACCAAGTAAATGGCATACGTAAGCGCGTGTGCCATAACAAGACCTTCTGTGCCATAGCATTTCATACTATAATGACTCGAGAAGTAAAGTGTGACTATCGATAAAATTTGAGTAGCAATAAACGCTTTGGTCATTTTCTTGGCAAAAAATTGATACCCCAAAATCAAAGCACAAACCTTAAAGAAGTCCCCCACCAATTGCCATAAAAACAAATCAGACAATACGACAAACTTATCCGAATAGATGAGTTCTATCAAAATCCCTCGCGAGAAATAGAGAATCAAACCTCCTACTACAAACATCGGAATTACATTTTTGTAATAATCCCCAAAAACACTCCTGGTTTGAACACTAGATGTTGATTGTGACAACTTCGGAAAAAAATAAACCGACAATAAAGTCGAAACAAACATCATGTAGAACGAAGCCAATCGATTCATTGCTTCCCAATTCCCGGCATTGTCAATGCCCAAAAGATGAATAGCTTCGGTTCGGATAGTAAGCTGTACTAGTGGTATGCTAAAGGCCGATACCATGGCCATCAACGAATATGAAGACAAATTTCTGAGTATCGATAAGTCAAAAGCAGCTTTTCGAACGTATTTCTTTAGGTCTAATGATTTCGTAATCCAAAACCAACTCACTAAAAAGAGCAAAGCCGGAGTAATTCCCAACGACAATAAAGCTCCTAAAGTTTTGTATTTCAAAATCATTAAAATCGAAAAAACAAAACCAATAATATTCCCCACTATATTAATCAAAATCACTTTCTTAAACTGCGAAAGACCATTGATAACCGCAACCAAGAAAATGTTTAACGCAAAAAGCGGTAAGGATAAAGCCGTTACTTGAAAGACAACCCCAAAATCATACCTATCGCCGAAAATTCGGTCATTCCAATAATCAGAAAATACAAAAATCGGTAACGCTAAAAGTACAGAAGCTATTAAAAGCGACCAAAAAACAGTCGAGATAACTTGGGTGAGCTTTTCTTCATCCTTTTCAAATTCAGCTACGTATTTTACGATTCCATTATTGAAACCCAAGGTCGAAAAAGCCTCTAGCGAAGTAATAAAATTTCGAAGATTCCCCAATAAAGCTACTCCACTCGGACCTAAAATTTTGGCAACTACCGAAGTCGATACCAATCCGGTAACAATGCGAATCATCACACTCACACTGTTGATGGAGGTGATTCGGAAAACCGGATTCTGCAATATCGATTTTAGAAGTTTCAAATCTGGATAATCAGTATTTATTAATCACTTCAATAACCCTAGACACTTCATCATCCGTAAGCACAGGGCTCATCGGAATGCTCAACACTTCGTCGTGAATTTTCTCTGTAATCGGAAACACAAGGTGATTAAAATCCTTCATGGCCTTTTGCTTATGAGGCGGAATCGGATAGTGAATCAGTGTTTCTATATGATTGTCAAGCAAGTATTTCTGCAATTTTTCTCTATCCTCGGTTCGGATGACAAATAGGTGAAAAACGTGATTCTCGGTATAGTCGTAATGCGGAAGTACAATTTTCTCGTTTTGAATTTCGGCCAAATAACGCTTCGCAACCTCTCTCCTTTTGTGATTATGAATGTCTAGATCCTGAAGTCGTACTCGCAAAAAGGCAGCCTGAAGCTCATCTAATCGGGAATTTAAACCCAAAAATTCGTTTTCGTATTTCTTTTTAGATCCATAATTTCTGATAGCAAACAACACCGCCGCAAGCTCATCATCATTAGTCGTAATAGCTCCGGCATCGGCCAAAGCACCCAAATTCTTCCCCGGATAAAAGCTAAACCCCGAAGCGTCAGACAAATTCCCCGATTTTATTCCATTTAACATGGCTCCATGACTCTGAGCCGAATCTTCAATAACCAACAAATGATGCTCCCTAGCAATTCGGTTAATGGCTTCCATATCACAAAGCTGTCCATAAAGATGAACAGGTAAAATAGCTTTGGTTTTTAAGGTAATATGCTCCTCTATTTTGTTCGGGTCCAGATTGTATGTCTGTAAATCCGGCTCTACCAAAACCGGAACCAAATCATTCTGCAACACCGCTAAAATCGAAGCGATATACGTGTTCGCCGGAACAATCACTTCATCTCCCGATTGCAATTTTCCTAGCTCTTTATAGGCTCTGAAAATCAAAATCAAAGCATCCAACCCATTGGCTACCCCAATGCAGTGTTTCGTATCGCAATAGGCTGCAAATTCCCGCTCAAATTGCTTTACTTCATTGCCCAAAATATACCAACCCCCTTCTAAAAACCGCTGAAATTGTTGCTGAAAAGCAGCTTCATAAGGTTGGTTTATTTTATGTAAATCAAGGAATTTAATCATCTTAAATCAGTTCTAATTCATAAAAATCCTGAACCACGGTTTTAGACCCAAAGCTCTCCTTCCAATACGCTAAGCCTTCGTTGAGCTTTCGACCTTGGTCTTCGTTAGACGAACCCATATCAAAATAACGTTTTTCAGAAGCATACTTTCTAATCAGGAAATCATATAAAAAATCCACACTTCCTAGCCGGCTTCGTTGAGCATCGCTGCCAATATATTGCGAATGTACCACGCTATCCGTAATAAAAAGCGTGGTTCCCGCTACTATCTTACCTTCAAAATATACGTTGTATTGCTTGATGTTCTCAGGAAAACGAGAATGTAGCAATTTTATTTCTTCCAAAGAATGTACAGGTTGGGCCTGATGTTTTTCTTTTAAAACAGGAATCAAAATTTCATTCCAAAACTCAGTAAAATCAGTCGTTTCTTTTACTTCAAGCCGATGTTTTTCACCCTTGCGAATCTCGTATCTCCGCTTCTGAGAAATTTTGTCCGGATGCTGATTGTCAATCACAAAAAGCGTATCTCTACGAATGAGTTTCGCATTCTTCAAAAACAAAGCATACAACAATTCATCCGAAAAATATTTATTGTAAATAGAAGGAATGACTTTAAAAAACACTTTTGAAGCATAGGGTTTGACATAAGCATAAACAGCCTCAAAAATATCGAGAAATTCTTGGATTTTCACCCTATGTCCAACCACCAAACCACCATAACTCAAGCCTTGATGAGAATGAAGCTCATCCCCTGCTCTATTTGCCGGAACTACGGCTACTAAAGTGTTTTCGTCAAATACTAACAGTGAAAAATCTTGAAAACGGTCACTGTGGTAATCCATAAAGTTGCGATGAAACAAAAAGGTGGCGTTTTTGGCCTTTGCAATAAAGGCATTCCACATATCGAAATCCGCCGAAGTATATGTTCTGACCGTGTATTTTTTCACAAAACTGGAATTAAAAAGTAAAAGTAGTAATTTTTTCGATTAAGGTTTCTGCTTTCGGCTTTTGAAGTGTACATTTGCATAACTTTTATTTCAAGCCCCAACTTTAAACATCTTTTTAAAGTGCAATTACAAAAGCTAAACCTTCTCAATTATAAGAATTTCTCTGCCATTAGCTTCGATTTCGATGCTAAAATCAGCTGTTTTGTCGGGAAAAACGGGGTTGGCAAGACCAATATTCTCGATAGCATCTACCATTTGGCCTATGGGAGAAGTTATTTTAATTCTGTAGCCCTGCAAAACATCAAACACAACGAAGATTTTTTTGTAATTGAAGGCGAATTCCTAAAAGATAACCAAATCTATAGAATTGTTTGTTCACTCAAAAAAGGTCAGAAAAAAACGCTCAAGAAAAACGGAAAAATATACGAGAAGTTCTCAGACCATATCGGGTTTATTCCGCTGGTAATCGTATCGCCTT
Organism: uncultured Flavobacterium sp.; assembly: GCA_964476555.1. Classification (GTDB taxonomy): domain Bacteria; phylum Bacteroidota; class Bacteroidia; order Flavobacteriales; family Flavobacteriaceae; genus Flavobacterium. The sequence goes on along the minus strand of CAYZBA010000062.1, from coordinate 4,035 downwards.
CAGATAGCGATTTAATCGCTGAAGGAAGCGAAACCAGACGCAAATTCATCGATCAAATCATTTCACAATTAGATTCAAATTATCTACAACAACTAATTAAATATCAAAAAGTTGTAAACCAAAGAAATGCTTTGTTGAAATACTTTGCGCTAAACCGAGTATTCGACAAAGACAACCTTTTGATTTATGACGAGCAACTGGCCGAATACGGTACCTATATTCATCAAAAACGAGTAGAATTTCTACAAGAATTTACCCCTATTTTCAACCACTATCACGCTATTATTACCGATAGCAATGAACAAGTAAATTTGGGATATGACAGCCGACTTTTCGAAAAGAATTTGCTCGACTTGCTTCAAGAAGAACAACCCAAAGACAGAGTTTTACAATATACTTCTGTCGGGATACACAAAGACGATTTGCTTTTCGAAATCAACGGCCTCCCAATCAAGAAATTCGGTTCACAAGGCCAACAAAAATCATTTCTGATTGCACTGAAATTAGCTCAATTTGAATTCGTTAAACAACAAAACAACGTCAAACCGATTCTGCTGTTCGATGATATTTTTGATAAGCTCGATAAATTCAGAGTGAGTAAAATTATCGAACTAGTAAACCAGAATACTTTTGGGCAAATCTTTATTTCGGATACAGACCGAGACAGAACCGAAAATATCATTGAACAAACGCAGCTTTCTTATCAGGTTTTTGAGCTTTAATAACTAAAAAAACCTAATTCTTACATCCTTGAGCAAATGTTTTTTTTGTATTTTGCACATAAAATTAAGCTTTGAAGATTTTTCGCCTTATAATTCAATCATTTCTTTGTGTATTTTTTATCTGTTTAACTTACGGGCAAGAAGCAGATAATACGATTTCTGTTATCAAACTTTCCTGATCTTCATAGCGAAAATTGCGGTACATACGACAACAAACGCTATTTAATTGTTCACAATATAGGAGGCGGACAAGTAGCTGAAGACATACTTTTCGATTTTAAAATTACAGAACATTATACCTACCAAAAAATTAGGAATTCTTTCAAATTCTGGCTGGTTTTCCTAATTTTTGATTCTCGATTTATTAGCTTTGCAGTATTGAAAAAACATTCATGTACGCAATTCTAGACATAGAAACCACAGGAGGACAATACAATCAAGAAGGAATTACAGAAATTGCCATTTATAAGTTCGACGGACATCAAATCATTGATCAATTTATTAGTTTGGTGAACCCGGAAAAGCCTATTCAACCTTTTGTAGTAAAGCTTACGGGAATCAATAATGCCATGCTCCGCTCAGCTCCAAAGTTCTATGAAATAGCCAAACGAATCATCGAAATTACAGACGGTTGCATCATCGTAGCTCACAACGCTGCTTTTGACTATCGCATCCTGCAAACCGAGTTTGCTCGTTTAGGCTATGAGTACAAAAGAGAATCACTCTGTACCGTCGAACTCTCCCAAAAACTGATTCCCGGACAAAAGTCCTATAGTCTAGGAAAACTCGTCCGTTCGCTAGGAATCCCCGTAAGTGACAGACACCGAGCTTCGGGAGATGCTCAAGCTACTGTTAAACTCTTTAAGTTGTTGCTCTCCAAAGATTCCGATAAACACATCTTGAGAAATCTTATCCGAACCGAAATCAAAAGCGGACTTTCGCCCAAACTGCTCGATATTGTTGAAGGTTTACCTTATGAAACCGGAATTTTCTACATACACAACGAAAAAGGCGATATTATATTCTTGGGGAAAAGCAAAAACATCAGAAAGAAAATCAACGATTATTTCACAGGTGATTCCAAACTTGCCAAACACATACAAAACGAGGTCTTTACGGTCACTTTCGAAAAAACCGGTAACCTCTTAATCGCTTCGCTTAAAGAAATCGAAGAACTCCGTTACAACAAACCGATATACAATCGATTACCTCCTAAAATCAAGTTTTCGAAAAAGTTCTTTTCGCCTTCCAACAAAGACGAAAATGCCTTGATTATTGACAAAGGCAGAACTATCGAAGAACGAACCGCCATTCTAATCGAAAATGGCGTTTGTAAGGGATACGCGTTTTTTGACTTAAACTATCAAATTACCAATATTGAAGTGTTTAAAAATATCCTCATTCCCATAAAACCCGATAAACAATACATCCAAACCATTGAGCAATACCTTCATAAAAATAAGGTATTCAAAATCATCGAATTTTAGCACTTCGTCCTTTCTATGAAAGTCAGCAGAAAAATTCTAATTAAATACTAATTTTTCTACCTTTGAATTTTATTTGACACTTACTTATGAGAGAAGAAAAATCTAAATGGGAAATTCTGAAGCAAAGAATCCACATTACCATTTACGGAACCAACACATTCGAAGGTAAACTTTTTGATATTATACTTCTCTTTTTAATCTTCTTGAGTGTCTTGCTGGTAATGCTCGAGAGTGTCCAAACTCTTGATGCTAAATATCACACCTTTCTCCACGTCTCCGAATGGGTCATTACCATTTTCTTTACCATCGAATATATTCTGCGAATTATTTCCATCAAAAAACCTTCTACCTATATTTTTAGCTTCTACGGTATTATTGACTTGATTGCGGCTTTGCCGATGTATTTGGCTATATTTATTCCCGGAAGTCAAATTTTATCGGTAGTTCGGGCTTTACGACTCTTGCGACTCTTCCGAGTGCTGAACTTAGTTCAATTTACAGGGCAAGAATCACACCTAAAATTGGCTATCCGGGCCAGCAGACAAAAAATTACGGTTTTTATCTATTTTATTCTTATCGTAAGCTGCCTTTTAGGAACCCTAATGTACGCTGTTGAAAAAGGAGAAAGCGGTTTCAAAAATATTCCTGACAGTATTTATTGGGTTATCGTAACACTTACGACCGTAGGGTACGGAGATATTGTCCCGATAACTGCCGTAGGAAAAATGATTGCTTCGCTGATCATGGTGATGGGTTATGGTATTATTGCCGTGCCTACCGGAATCGTAACGGCTGAATACATGAATGCCTCTCGCAAAAGCCGAAAACCCAAAAGAACCTGTGCACACTGTGGTAAAAACGACCACAGAGAACAAAGTATCTATTGCTATAATTGCGGATTCGAACTGGAAGAAGAATAATCTTCTAACAGTGAGCCCCTCTACTTACAAAAAGCTGAAGATTAGAAGGCGAAACAAACGGAATATCGAGTCCTAAACCTCTGAGGATAAAAAGTACTCCGAAACAAACCATCACAACAGGAATCACTCTACTTAGATTTTTCCCGAGTTTATTCTTGATAAAAACGCTAAAGTAAACCACTAGGCTCATCAACGGAATCGTTCCTACTCCATAGAAAATCATAAAAAGCATCCCATAAAACACATTTTGCATAGCCAAAGCTCCAAAAAGTGCTACATAAACCATAGCACACGGCAAGAAACCGTTTAATAATCCGATAGTGAAAATGGATTTGTAGGTCTTCTTTCTGAATTGCTCCCCGAGCGACGATTTTACGTATGAAATACCTTTGTAGATAGGTTTAGAGAAGTTGTACCTAGCGAAAACTCGTTCGGGAATTACAGCTACGGATATAATGATGAACCCGATAACAACAGATAATTGTTGTTGAATCCCCGCCAGATACAGACTTCTACCTAAAAAACCAAAAATCAAACCCAAGGTTCCGTAGCTTGATAGTCTTCCTAACTGATATATGATAATCTGTAATGCTTTTTTTGCCGGACTGGTTCTGTCAACTGGCAGCATCAGAGCAATAGGCCCACACATCCCAACACAGTGCAGACTCGAAACCAATCCTAATATGACAGCTGATAACAGCATCTTATTTGTCTAAAAGCAAATGCCCTTATTTGATGATAATTCCTTTTTTATTGAAATATTCGATACCTTCGTATCGCCAATCGATATAAATATCCCAACGACCATCTGCCAAAACATCTTCAGGTATGAGCAAATTTGAAGAAGATAATGAAATGGGGAATTCAAAATCAAGGCTTTGGTCAGATGGTCTATATAGGGATATT
>CAYZBA010000061.1:0-10784 GCA_964476555.1 uncultured Flavobacterium sp. | reverse complement strand
AACTCACTTGGGGTCGACCGGTTTTGACAGCGAGTGGAATTGATTAGTAAGCACGCCGAGCCAAGTATGGTAGGCTCGTTAATATCTGCTATACGAACATTAAACGGCGAAAATAACTACGCTCTTGCTGCTTAATCTGAATCATAGTAAGATGAGCCTCGCTCCTACAAGGTAGGAGGGCAGGATTCTCCTCAGAACCCTTGGTTTATGGGGTCTGGTAAAGGGGAACCGAAAAAATAAACCTAGGAAAGGTAAAGCTTTAAATCCTTTCTGACACTCATAAAGCTAAGCTAATGGTGGCGGTTTCTGGCCTTGCCCTTAGTCGAAAATCCAAGCAGAAACTAAGCGTGTAGAAAGCTCTTCGATTGCTCGTTTGGACGAGAGTTCGATTCTCTCCGACTCCACTAAAAAAGCCTTGAAAACCTTGTTTCTCAAGGCTTTTTTATTTCGCATCAACTTAATTCCTCTCTTTACGGCATATGCTGCTTACTTTAAACGGAACTGCCAATTAATCATTCCTTTCCCAAACAAAATAAGTTAATATTTCTATATCATTGACATAAATAAATTCAAAATATTACTTTTACATTTTTATAATTTAATCTTATGAAGTTAAAAGTATTTTTTATTTCCCTTATTTGCTCATTAAGTTATTCTCAAATCCCTGAGTATTACCAAGGCATCGATTTTACTCAAAGAGGTGAAGACCTTAAAAATCAATTGGCAACACTAATTACAACTACTCATACTACAGAGCTGGTTTATACCTCTGGTTCTTCAGGACTCTTAGATACTTGGACAGTCCTAAAGCAAAGCGATTTATCTTTGTCCATCTCAGACCATGTACTTCTGCTATATGGCTGGGACGATACCTCTTCAACCGTTTCAGAACACTATTCTCGCCATGTGGATGAATCTTGTCATACAAGTGGCTGTAATGGTAAATGGGTACGTGAACACACCTTTCCTCGCTCACTAGGAACTCCCAATTTAGGTAGTGAAGGTGCCGGTTCAGATGCTCACAATCTTAGAGCTATTGATTCTCAGCGCAATAATTCTCGAGGAAATAAACTCTTTGGCGATGCTCCGCCAAGTATCCCTTCACACCCTATCTATACCAATACTTGGTATCCTGGTGACGAATGGATAGGGGATGTTGCTAGAATTATACTTTATATGTACCTCCGTTATCCAACACAATGTGCCCCAACCAGTGTGGCGACAGGAAGCACTGATTTTTCACCCCTAGGTGATATCCCGGATATTCTTCTAACTTGGAATGCGCAAGACCCTCCTTCTGACTTTGAAATTCACCGCAACAATATCATCGCTTCACATCAAGGTAATCGAAACCCTTTTATCGATAACCCTATTTTAGCCACCCTTATATGGAATGGTCCTGAAGCCCTTGATTCTTGGGATTTGTTGTCTACTACAACAACTAATCCTGTTGAGTTCAAACTCTACCCTACCGTTACTACCGGATTGGTTTATATAGAGAATTCAACAGCAGAAGAAAATCAAATTATCATCTTTAACGCTCAAGGACAATTGCTGAGCCAAGAGGTACTTCAAAGTCAAATTGACTTGTCTGGTTTTTCCAATGGAATGTATTTCATCAAAGTTTTCAACCCTTCAAACTCCCAAACTTTTAAAATTTTCAAACAGTAATCATAGTTTTTGTAAAGATAATAGTTCCACAAAGTCGTTGAGCTTTGTGGAACTCTATCCCTATCTACCATGCTGAAACTTTACTCTTTCCTTTCTTATAAACCTGAAACAACATAACTACTACTTTATAAAAGACAGACAACCAACAATCATATTCAGGCATGCCCAAACCTGAAACTTGGAACTTGAAACCATACATAAACACCGAACCTGTACCGAAGTTGTGCACCTTAAATGACGGTAAACCATCAATAAAAATTTGCATTTTTTCCGATAATTTCACAACTTTGAAGCATATAAACACCTATGTATCAATTACTATGGCACGTGTATATGATTCTCTTTTGTCGGGAACCTCGGGTAAAATAGGGCGTTTGATAGCAGTGAATCGTTATGGTAAAGAGTACATTCGGTTTCATCCGGCTCACTTGCGAAAAGCTCCAAGCCAAAAGCAACAGCTCTTACAACAGCGCATGAAAAACGCTGTTACATTTATGGATTCCTATAAGAGCTATGCCTGTAAGTTTTTTGGCCAACGTGTGGGAGGTAAAACACGTTACAATCAGGCGATGACCAACCTGCTCAATAGTTTGGTTTTGGATTTTGACAACCATCCATCACATCCAATTACGCTGCTATTGCTTTCTCCAAAGGAAATTTATTACCTATAGTAGGCTATCACATAACCAAAACCGATACAAAATCACTGCTCATTTCATGGCAAGACAATACTAACAACAACCCCAACCGTGCAACAGATTTGCTCCAGATTTTGATAGCCTATGTTGGTGATTATACAACCTATTTCTTCCAAGATGCAGCTCCTCGCTCTGCCCTAAGTTATACTCTCACCCTACCCGCCAACCTGCAAAACAAAACCTTACACCTCTACCTCGTTTTTAAATCCTGCGACAATACCCAGGCTTCAAATTCTGTTTACGCAGGTAGTATTTCATAAAAGAAAGTAAATATAACCCTATAAAAACCCTTTTAGCTACAAGTTATTCTAAAAAATATCCCCGTATCGCTACGGGGATTTTGATTATATTAGTGATTTAATTTCTTCTATTATACGCTGTGCCAATTCATCTGCTTCTTTTTGAGATTTTGCCTCTGTATATATTCTGATAATCGGCTCTGTATTGGATTTCCTCAGGTGAACCCAATTCTCAGGGAAGTCGATTTTTACTCCATCAATAGTCGAAATTTGTTCGTTTTTATATTTTTCGGTCATAGCAACCAAAATAGCATCTACATCAATCTGAGGTGTAAGCTCAATTTTGTTTTTGCTCATATAGTATTGTGGATAGCTCGCTCTAAGTTCTGATACAGTCATATCCAAATTAGCCAAATGAGTCAAAAACAAAGCAACTCCTACCAATGCATCACGACCATAATGAAGTTCAGGATAGATGATACCTCCGTTCCCCTCTCCTCCAATTATAGCATTGCTAGCTTTCATAAGCTCCACTACATTCACCTCTCCTACAGCACTTGCTTGATAAGAACCTCCATATTTTTCCGTAATGTCTCGAAGTGCTCTCGAAGACGACATATTCGATACCGTATTTCCCGGTGTTTTTGACAGTACATAATCCGCCACTGCTACCAGCGTATACTCTTCTCCGAACATTTCTCCATCGTTCGAAATGAATGCCAAACGGTCTACATCCGGGTCAACAACGATTCCAAAGTCTGCTTTTTCTTCTACAACCAATTTACAAATATCACCCAAGTGCTCTTTCAAAGGCTCCGGATTGTGAGGAAAATGGCCGTCTGGAGTACAGTATAATTTTACTACCTCTACTCCCATCTCTTGAAGTAATTTCGGAATGATAATCCCTCCCGAAGAGTTCACGCCATCCACAACTACTTTGAATTTTCGGGTTTTCACAGTATCTACATCCACAAGCGGAAGATTTAATACTTCATCCACGTGAATGTCCATATAGCTGGTGTTTTCTATCACTTCTCCTAAGTGGTCTACATCAGCAAAATCAAAAGCTTCTTTTTCGGCTATCTCAAGAATCTTAGCTCCGTCTGCCCCACTCAAAAACTCTCCCTTTTCGTTCAAAAGTTTAAGAGCATTCCATTGTTTCGGATTGTGTGAAGCCGTAAGAATAATTCCTCCGTCTGCTTTTTCTAACGGAACGGCAACTTCTACCGTCGGAGTAGTCGAAAGGCCTAAGTCAATTACGTTGATGCCTAATCCTACTAGCGTATTCACCACCAAATTGTGAATCATTGGACCTGAAATTCTAGCATCACGACCAATGACAACCGTTAAGTTTTCTTTATGGTGGTGATTTTTAAGCCAAGTTCCATATGCTGAAGCAAACTTCACAGTATCAACCGGAGTTAAGTTGTCTCCTGTTTTTCCTCCTATCGTCCCTCTGATTCCTGAAATAGATTTTATTAAAGTCATATTATTTTAGCTGATTTTAATGAATATTTTTTAATGGTACGAAAGTAAAAAATTTATTTTAAGTAATTATTTCCCAATCCTCAATTTCTCCTTTTATTTCGATAAACATTGGGTGAAGTGGTATTTTTGATAGATTTTTGATGTTTTCGAATTTCTGAACATCACGAATTTCTAACTTTTTAAGTAAATGCTGAAACTCATATTCGACCTGTTTGTCATTTACGTTTATCTGGATCGCTTCAAAACGCCAATCAATTTTATTTTTATCAAAGTTATACCCTCTTTGTTCCGCCTCTTTCTGAACTTCAGATAAATAGTAGTTAATCGCAAAAACAGGGTTCGCTGTAGTTTTAAAGCGATTGAGTTGCGGATGATTTGTATAACCTTTTGTTCTCCCTTCCAACACGTGTTTGGCCAATAAAGTTTCTCTCCACAAGGCCACCAAACCTTTAGTATCTAATAACGAAGGATGTAAAGACCAGATTCTCATTAATTGATTTCTATTTTCAGGTAGTCTGAAATATCCTGATAGTTATATTTGAGTTCAATTTGAGGCTCTAAATTTCTGATTGCTCGAGGTAAATGACAATTATAGATTATTTCCAAATAGTCTTTATAAAGAGCTATTTCCGTGATTTCGAAAGCTTCCTCACAACTTTTGTATTCTCGCAACGCCCAATCGTACTGTTCTTTATCAAGTCCTGAATTAGGTTCTGCAAACAATTCGTCTAATTCTTGTTTGGCTTTCAAAAATTGGGATTTTTTGTTTCCATTGATTTTATCCTTAATCTCTGAAATCTTGATAATATCCTCAGGCATAAAAAAATCACCCGTAATAGTTGAATAATTATAATATACTGTCCAATTTGTGCAGTAAGCTCCACAACCTTCGGTTGAAATATTTAGAGAAAGTATTCCGTTTTTATTGTAAGTAATCTCAAAATCGAGATATACAATGTTCTCATCTGCCCATTCGATTATGGCTTTCTCTATCGGAAATTCAGAATATTCATTACCTAAAAACCGCTCTTTTAAATCTTCATTAATTGCTTTGGCTAATTTTTCATTTTCAATTCTAATAATCGGGAATTTGAAATCTTCCCATTCCTTTTGAGTAGGATTAATAAGCAAAGTGTCTATTTGCACTTCCTGCCCTACTCCTATGATGAGTTTAAAAAGCAATAGTATAAAAAGTACTTTTTTCATCACTTTTTTATTTTTCTAAAAAACAATAACACCAACAACACTCCTGCTACCAAAACAGCAATCTTAGCGATATAATCACCGAGTAATACATAAAGTGTTTTATCTTGATTAAGAGACACTTTACCTAATAAAGCCGTTTTTTCGTTATATTTAGTCTGACTGGTTATTTCGCCTTTTTGATTGATAAAAGCCGAAATCCCTGTGTTGGCACTTCGAGCTATATCTCTTCTTGTTTCAATTGCTCTGAGTCGAGCTAGTGATAAATGTTGTTTATGACCTTGCGTTTCTTCCCACCAAGCATCGTTGGTAATGATGGCTAAAAAGTCCGCTCCGTTTTTGATATAACCCGTTACATATTCCCCATAAACCGATTCATAACAAATTATCGGAGCTACTTTGGTTCCGTCGTTAGCTATAAAAACACTTCGATCTTCTTGAGTCGTCTTTACGGAAATCGTCCCTCCTAAATCTAACATAATATCACCCAAAATAGGTTCTAATATCGGTTTAAAAGGAAACGTTTCAATTCCTACAACCAATTTGGATTTGTAGTATTTCTGCAACTCATAGTCTTCACCCACGAAAATTGCCATATTATAGAAATTCCCCCACAAATCTTCACGCAGTTGGTTCGATTGTATCGTCACTTGCGATTCATCCGTAAACAAATCATATGTATCAATTCCCCATAAAAATTGTACTTTCGGATGCTGCGCAATATATCGCCTTAACACATGTGGCACATCGGAATACAAAAAGCGATGAAACGGCATATTTTCTGCCAAGACCGTTTCCGGTGCAATAACAAATTCCGTGTTCTCTGTAATTACTTTATCGGTCTCTGTAAGTAAAAGGTCAGTAACTTGATTGTTGGTAAAGTTGTATTTTTCGTCATACGGGTCAATGTTGGGCTGTAAGACAATGACTTCTTTTTGCTCGCCTTCGATTTCGTAGAAGTTATACATCATCAAAGAAATCACTATCGGTACTCCAATCCAAAGAGCCAATCTCGGTAGAAGTTGTTGGATGCTTTTTCCTGCCAAAAGCCCTGAAAAGACAAAAACATTAGTAAGCAATACCCAAAGGCTGCCACCAAAAGCTCCCGTAAATTCATACCATTGTATCCAAGTAATATTTTCTGAAAAGGCATGACCTAAATTGAGCCAAGGCCAAGAAAAGTCCCAATGCAAGTGCAAATATTCAAAGCTCAACCAAAGGCTTACTAAAAATGCTAAACTCCAATTTTGAGGCAATCGTTTGGCTGCTACGTGATAGAGCAGTACTACCAAACTCATCAAAAGGGAATTCACCAAATTCGCAAACACCATTCCAAAAAAACTCGCATAATAAAGCCACCCCGTAGTGATGAGATTCCAAATCATAAAGGTGAAAAAGGAATACCCAAAGAATCTCCATTTTGTATATTGGAACTGGGTTCTAATGCTTCGCTCTACAAATAAAAGCGGAACGAAAGCGATAAAAATAAATATCGGGAACCCATAGGTTGGCCAACTAATGGCTAGCAAAATTCCCGTTAATATGGATAATAATAGATTTTTCATAAGTCACTAAAACCAACCTTTAAGTTCAACCTTTGACTCTAATTCCTCTTCGAGTGTATCCTCCAAAAAAGGAAAAAAGTCTATCCCCGTAAGAGCTTCGATGCTGTCAACCGCAACTAAGTAGTCAGGCAGTTTCTTCCTCCTTTCTTCTTTATGAGGAATTAAATAGGCTCTCATCTGATACTGCTTGCCGTTATGGTGAAGCAAAACTTTATAGAAATATTCCGGCACAGCCACCTTTTCTGCTCCGATAGTCTCCAAATTGTCAGTCAAAACACCTCCGGTCACTACATAAACTTTTCCGTTTTTCTTTACAAAATTGCGGACTTTCATCTCCAAACTGTTCCAAATACCGGTATTGAACTCCGCTAATTGAGGCGAAATATTCGAAGTGAAAAAAGTCTCATCATAAGCCTCCTTCGAAAAAATTCTATCTCCGGCCGGGAGCAGATGCCCTCTTGTATATCCCGAATTTTTATACGTATTCGAATGAGCCGATTTCGTTGAAACTTTTGGGTCTTGAGAGAAATGAGGTCTTTTGTACTTTCCTCCCGAAAGGTGTTCCGGAGTGAGTTCATAAGCAACCCATTCGGCCTGTTCGTGCTCTTCTGAATACGACAAATAATACGTAGAATGTTCAATGATTTGATTAGTAGTAGAGCTCGGTAAGAAATAAACTTCGCCCGTTGTGGTTATATTTTCTTGAGGTAAAGCTTGTGATGTGGACGTTTGTGGTTCTTCTTGAGGAGAAATAAGCTCAGGCTTAAACTCTTTCAGCGCAAAAAGAACGATGAGAAGTAAGGCTAAAAAAAAGTAATTCTTTTTGCTTTTTGGCTTGTGTCGTCGCATGGATTTGGTATAATCGAGTTATATCTGCAAAACTAACAAAAAACCAACTAGAAATTTGAGATTTGCAGTCTATTGTATAAACTGTATCGCTGACATTTATTAATTGTCCAACGTAAGGGCTCCCAGAATTTCTTCCGACATAAAAGGACCTCCAGGATAAGTGGCCGTATAATCGAGATTGAGCCAAATCTGACCTCGTTCGTCTATGTGATAATGAATTTCTTTACCTCTACTTTCTTCTACGAAAAGCACCTCCCGAATCAGATAGTTAACAGTCTCCAAGTCAGACTTACTCCCAATAAGCATTTCAGGATAAATGTGGGCTTGTGTATGAATAAGCCTCGGAGTACCTCCAATCGCTCGAATAGCAGCCGCCATCAAAATCGCATGATCATCACAATCTCCCGAAAAATGCTGTAACGACTCCGAAGCAGAAGCGATATATTCTCTCCCCTTCGGGTCATTCACATAGTTCCAATTGCTCTGAATCTCTTTAAAAACAGCAAAACTCTGTATGATTTGTCGGTATTTCTGATAACCTTTGATATTTCTGAAATGCTTGGTCGTTGCGCTCAAAGCAAAATTGCGAACCTGAGGGTTGTTGTATTCCACGGCATTGATGATTTTCGAACGGTTCGGAAATGGAAGTAACTTCGAAATAATTACATCCTGAGGATGAGGATTTTCTACCATCGCAAAAATCATCACTTTATAGTCTTCAAATACGCTGGCAAAGCCATATCCGCCAAAAATCGTCCCATAAAAAAGGAAAAACAGATACAACACTATCGAAATGATAATGACTCTTCGCAGCAACCTTAAAAACAACTGTATTAAGGTCAGAAGACCTATAAATATCAAAATTCTATCCAGCTGAAATGGCCATTCCGGGTCGATAATGTTTTGATGGATGATAATGAATATAGGGATGGCAATCAAAACGTTCAGAAGAAAAATAACGATATTGTCCCAAGGCTTTTTGATTGTGAGTTTTTGGGAGAATCGTTGGATTTTTTCTTTGAATGTCAAGCTCATACCACTTTTGTCAGATTTTTACAATATCTACAAAAGTACCTTTTTTATCGATAATGTTTAGTTCAAAAAGCTGATTTTGAACATTGTTTAACATTTTTTCATCCATATTTTTTTGGCTCCATCGAGTAAGCGAAAGCCACTCTCTGATATCCTCAATTTTCTGCTTGTATCGCTCTGCCAATGTCCTGTCGATACTAGGAATATGTTTAAATTCCGCCGTAGTTTCGTTTATGATTCTCAAAATAGATTGTATAGTCTGCGGATGTTCTGCCAAAACTTCGTCTCTAACTGCTATCACAAAGCTCACCCAAGGTGTCGGGCAATCACCTAATCTCCTGAATATGCCCTTATCTACGATAGGCTTTGTCATAAAACGTTCCCACATGAAATAATCGGCTGTTCCGTTTGTAAGAGCTTCTACAGCTCCATCCAATGTATTAACCACTTCAAACTTTAGTTCTTCAGGATTCCAACCTTGGTTTTTAGCATTCACAAAAGCCATCAGGTGTGAGCCCGAACCGTAACGACTAATAGCTACTTTCGTATCTTTTAAATCTTCTATTTTTTGGTACGGAGAATTAGCCCCAACGTGAATACCCCAAATCAGTGGAGATTGCACAAAAACTTGAACAATTTTCGACGGGTTTCCGCCTATAATATCTTTGATAATTCCTTCGGTGAGAATAATAGCCATATCGGTTTGGCCATCGCGAAGCATCTGACACAACTTTCCTGTCCCTTCCGGAACGTCTGTCCACTGTAAATCGATGCCTTCGGCTTCAAATTCTCCGCCTTCGATACACAAATGCCAAGGCAAATTAAAATGCTCCGGAACGCCTGCTATTTTTATGGTTTTCATCTTTGATTGCTGATTTAATATGTGATTAGCAAATTTAGAATAAAAACTCCAGCTTTACTATAGAATTCCATCTCAACCCACAAATAAAAAGGGAACCATATTGGCTCCCTTCTATTTTTTTGTATAGTTATAGATTTATCATTAAAATCTATCCAAAGCATAAGCAATGAGTTCATCAACTGCCTTATAAGGATCTTGGCTGAAAGTTCCGTTAGCTCTATTGGCTACAATTGCATTCAGCGCTAAAGCGTGATGACCTAATAGTTTAGCTAAACCATATATGGCAGCGGTCTCCATCTCCAGATTCGTCATTCGAGTTCCGTTGTAGTTGAAAGAATCCATTTTATGGTTCAAGTCTCTGTCTTGAACATCTAAACGAATGATTCTTCCTTGAGCACCATAAAAGCCTCCTGCCGTGCCCGTAAACCCTTTAAAAGTCTTATCAGAAAAGAATTTATTAAGCAGCTCAGGACTTCCTTTAATCACATAAGGTCTTCCTTTTCTAAGGTCCCAATTCGTGTGGGCTATAAAAGCATCTTCGATGTCTTTCTCACAGATATCATCAATCACATAAGAGCGCAACATATTATCCATTCCCAATCCGTATTCACTAGCTACAAAGCTGTCTACCGGAATATCCGGCTGTAAAGAACCCGAAGTCCCGATGCGAACAATGTTCAGCGAAGTAAGGTCTTTTTTTACCTGACGGGTCTCTAAATCGATATTCACCAAAGCATCCAATTCGTTCATCACAATATCGATATTGTCAGGACCAATACCGGTCGAAATAACCGTAAGGCGTTTTCCTTTATAAGTTCCCGTATGTGTTTTGAATTCTCTTTTCTGAGTCGAAAATTCAAGTTTGTCAAAATGTCTTGAAATACGTTCTACTCTATCTTGATCACCCACAAAAATAATATCATGAGCAATATTTTCAGGCTTTAGATTAAGGTGATAAACGCTTCCGTCCGGATTAAGTATAAGTTCTGATGATTTCATGGCTTTAAGTATTAAGATTTGAGTATTAAGTATCAAGATTCAATACTTATAATCCTCTTCTTTTGATTTCTTTATTGATTAAACTAAGTTCTCTTCCTGTTTGTCCGGCTACCGAGGTGTTCTCTTCTGCTCTTCTGATAAGGTAAGGCATCACATCTCTAACAGGCCCAAAAGGAAG
>CAYZBA010000060.1:0-10925 GCA_964476555.1 uncultured Flavobacterium sp. | reverse complement strand
GCAGAAGATGTTTTTGGTTGGACACAAAAAGTGATGTAACCTTAATCTTATTTAAACCTACTCTAAGTTCTATTCCACTGAGTGCTAACACAGATAATTGTAAAAGCATTTGGTAAAATTGCATCTAGAATGCTAGGTCCTGTTGGAACTGCTATTGCAGTAGGGACTTTTATAGGGTGTTTATATGAAGCCTCACAAGATTAAACCATAATTATTTATGATAAACACATCCAAAATAGGAATTTTTATGTTCATAACATTTTTTGTGTTAATACAAATTAGAAATATCTATAGATATAAGTTGTATAATTTTAAGCAAAAAAAGAGTTTAAAATTTTACGTTAACTGGTTTGCTGTTATTCTTACATTTATAATTTCTTTTTGGGCTTTGAATAAGTTTGTTTTTGGGTAGGGAGTTTTATAACGAGGTTGTCCTTCTTTTTAGTACACAAACATCTATGAGAAGAAGAAAAAACTTTATTAAATGAAAAAGATGAAATATTTGTGAAAATTCAGTAAACAATCTAAAGCTTGTAACAAAGTAAATGTGAGTATTGATAATACTAGTATTTAGGATGGATATACACAGCCTTTCAATTATTTTGAAAGGCTGTTTTTTATTCACTCAAAATTATATCTTTGTAAATTACAAAACCACTCAGATATTATGCATAAAGATTCAAAACGAAGAGAAGCCCTACTATATCACGCTAAACCCAAACCCGGTAAAATCGAAGTTATTCCTACAAAAAAATACGCCACTCAAAGAGATTTGGCACTGGCTTATTCTCCGGGAGTAGCGGAACCGTGTTTGGAAATCGAAAAAGATGTCAATAACGTATACCGATATACAGCCAAAGGAAATTTAGTAGCCGTAATCTCAAACGGAACAGCGGTTCTAGGTCTTGGAGATATTGGTGCAGAAGCATCAAAGCCCGTTATGGAAGGTAAGGGGCTTTTGTTTAAGATTTTTGCCGGAATAGATGTTTTTGATATTGAGATAAATACGAAAAACGTAGAGGAATTTATTCAGACCGTAAAAAATATTGCTCCTACTTTTGGAGGGATTAATTTGGAAGACATCAAAGCTCCGGAATCGTTCGAAATCGAAAGACGATTGGTGGAAGAGCTAGATATTCCGGTAATGCACGATGATCAACACGGAACGGCGATTATTTCTGCCGCGGCACTACTCAATGCAGTGGAGTTAGCAGGAAAAGAGCTTGATAAAGTGAAAATCGTGGTTTCAGGGGCGGGTTCGGCTGCTATTGCATGTTCAAACTTATATGTAGCTTTCGGGGCTAAACCTGAGAATTTCTTAATGTTGAACAGCAAAGGAGTTTTGAAAAAAGGAGATGAAAGACTTTCTGAAAAGCAATTAGTGTATGCTACCGATAAACCTATTTCAACTTTAGAAGAAGCTATTAAAGGAGCTGATGTCTTTATCGGTCTTTCTTCGGGAGATATTTTAACTCCGGAAATGTTGCTTTCGATGGCAGACAACCCTATTGTTTTTGCTATGGCGAATCCGAAACCGGAAATTGATTACAATTTGGCTATAAAAACTCGTCAAGATGTGATTATGGCAACCGGGCGTTCGGACCATCCTAATCAGGTGAATAACGTTCTTGGTTTTCCGTATATCTTTAGAGGAGCTCTTGATGTACGAGCGACGAAAATTAACGAGAAAATGAAAATGGCTGCTGTACGGGCTTTAGCCGGATTGGCGAAAGAATCTGTGCCAGAGCAAGTAAATATTGCCTACGGAGAGAAGAAATTGGTGTTTGGTAGAGATTATATCATTCCGAAACCTTTTGACCCGAGGTTGATTACGGTGGTTTCACCTGCTGTAGCCAAAGCGGCTATGGAAACCGGAGTGGCTCGAAATCCGATTACTGATTGGGATCGATATGAAACCGAACTGTTGGAGCGTATCGGAAACGACAACAAAATGGTTCGTATGCTTATGAACAGAGCCAAGTCTGACCCGAAACGAATTATTTTTGCTGAAGCAGATACTTTAGATGTTCTTAAAGCCGCTCAAATTGTATGGGAGGAAGGTATAGGGCATCCGATTCTATTAGGAAACAAAGAAGTCATTTCTGCGATGAAAAAGGAAATTGGCTTTGATGAAGATGTGCCGGTGATTGATCCAAAGTCTCACGAAGAAGATGCCAGAAGAGAAAAATATGCTCAAGCATATTGGAAATCCCGTAGAAGAAAAGGAATCACGCTATATGAGGCTCAAAAATGGATGAGAGAGCGAAATTATTTCGCTGCCATGATGGTGAATGAAGGCGATGCGGATGCTTTGGTGACGGGGTATTCAAGGCCTTATCCAACCGTTGTGAAACCTATCATGCAATTGATTGAGAAGGCACAGGGAGTAACTCGTATTGCTACTACCAACCTCATGATGACCAAAAGAGGTCCGATGTTTTTTTCGGATACGGCCATCAATCCTAATCCTACAGCAGATGATTTAGCGAGAATTGCTTTGATGACGGCTAAGACGGTGCGTATGTTTGGTATGGAGCCTGTGATAGCGATGGTTTCGTTCTCGAACTTTGGGTCGTCGAATCAGCCAAGCACGAATAAAATCGGCGAAGCGGTTGAATTTTTACACAAAAATTATCCAGACTTGATTGTTGATGGAGAAATCCAGACCGATTTTGCGTTGAATCCGGATATGTTGAAATCGAAATTCCCATTCTCGAAGTTAGCCGGTAAAAAAGTCAATACACTTATTTTCCCGAATTTGGAGTCGGCAAACATTACTTATAAGCTCCTCAAAGAGCTTAATAAAAATGATTCTATTGGACCAATTATTCTGGGGCTTGATAAGCCTGTACATATCTTCCAATTAGGAGCTAGCGTAGAGGAGATGGTAAACATGGCTGCTGTGGCAGTTGTTGATGCTCAAGAAAAGAAAAAAAGAAAAAAATAGTATTTCGTTTTCAGTCGCAGTTTTCAAAATAACTGAAAACTGCGACTGAAAACTATTTCCTACTCGTGAAAACTATTTCCTACTCGAAAGATATACTCCCAAAAGCACCACCAAAGCTCCCGCAAGTTGAGAGACATGAATACTTTCGTGGTCGAAGACTCCCCATACAAAAGCCACAACCGGAATCAGATAGGTCGAAGATGAGGCAAATACGGGCGAAGACATGATGATTAATCTGTAGAAGAGTAAACTCGCTAATCCTGTACTGCATATACCTAGTATGGCTGTGTAAATGATAGACATTTGTGTGGTTTCTAGGTGTACGGTGGCTCCTAGATTACTGTTTAGCAATACAATTATTGAGCAAGGCAACAAACATGTAAAACTCCCCATGCTGATTTGAATAGGAGTTAGGTCTGACAGGAATTTCTTAATCCAATTGATGTTTAAGGCATATAAAACACAGGCTAAGACTGCCAAAAGAGCATACCAATAATTCTGTTCGGCATGAACGATAGCTCCGCTCAGAATCAGCATTAAACTCCCTATAAAACCAATTGCCACCCCAAAATACTGGCGTTTTTGAGCCGAAATACCGAAAATTAGTACGCTTAAAAACAGAGTAAACAAAGGTGTTGTAGCGTTTAGAATTGAACTGATAGTCGAGTCAATTTGCGTTTGAGCATACGCAAACAAAAAGGCCGGGAAGAATATTCCGTACATTGACGAAGCAAAGAGGAATTTCCATTTGTTTTTGGGGATGGAAGGGATGTGTTTCCACCCGATGCAAAGCATTACAATCGATGCTACAAAGATTCTTACGGCCCCGAGTTGTATGGGTGTTAACCCCAAAAGACCTTTTTTTATCAAGATAAACGAACTTCCCCAAACGATAGCCAGTACGGCTAGGATGAGCCACTTAGATTGCTTCATACAGACAGTTGAAAATTTATGCAAAAATCACACTTTTTTGGTTATGAGCATTGATTTTTGCCGTATATTTGTTTGAATTAACTTTTTTCAAAATTTTATTGTCATGAGAACGTCAAAAACCTTGTTAGCTCTAGTTTTTTCAGGATTATTGTTAGTGAGTTGTAAGCACAATCAAGCAGAAGTTGCTGTTGAAAATACGACAGAAACAGAACAAATGGCAGAAAATATTCAAACCGCAAGTTTTTCTATCGAAGGGATGGAGTGTGAGTTTGGCTGTGCTAAAATGATTGAAAAAAAGCTAGCCGGGCTAGAAGGAATAAAATCAGCTACTGTGGATTTTGAAGCCAAAACCGCTACAGTAGAGTATAATGCCGTTACAAAGTCTCCGCAAGAAATTGCTCAATTTGTAGAGGGCTTGGCAGGGGGGCAAACTTATAAAGTTTCGGGAGTGAAGTCTTCAGCAGATCAGTCTTCGCTTTATCAGCAAGAACCAAAAAAAGCCAAAAAATCAAAAGAGCTTAAAAAAGATAAAAAACAAAAGGAAGAGAGCAAAGAGGGTACGACTATAGAACCTGCAGCCAAAAAAGGTTGTTGTGCCGGAAAATCTTGCTGTTCTAAAAAAGCTTAACCCCAAACCTATTATTTTGAATTTATGAAGAACTATTTTTTACCTCTATTGGCAGTATTGCTAATGGCTTCATGCAAAAAAGAAGCAGAACAACCAGAAACTGCAGTTGCAGATACTTCAACGGAACAAGTTGTAAATGAAGAAGCAGTAGAGCTTGTGGGCTACAAAATCGGAGATTTAGCAACTGATTTTTCGTTGAAAAATGTTGACGGAAAGATGGTTTCGCTGGCAGATTACAAAGAAGCAAAAGGTTTTATCGTGGCTTTTACGTGTAATCACTGCCCGTATGCCGTAGCATATGAAGATAGAATTATTGCTTTAGATAAGAAATATAGAGAATTGGGGTATCCTGTTATTGCGATTAACCCAAACAATCCCGAAAAACAACCGGCAGATAGTTTTGAGAATATGATAACCAGAGCCAAAGAGAAAGGATTTACTTTTCCTTATCTGCTTGACGAAGGGCAGCATATTTATCCGCAATACGGAGCTACCAAAACGCCTCACATGTTTGTTTTACAAAAAACAGACGAAGGTAACGTAGTGAAATACATCGGGGCTATTGACGATAACTACGAAGATGCAGATGCGGTTACCAGAAAATACGTAGAAGAAGCTGTAGATGCTCTTTTAAAAGGTGAAAAAGTGCCGACACAAGTGACAAAAGCTATCGGATGTACGATTAAAGTTTAAGTAATAAATAATTAATAACAAATAACCAAATAAATAAACAATGACATCATTTTCAGAATTATTTGACAGTGGGTTTAAAGTAAGAAACAAAGGGCACTTCTCTGCTATTGTTCGTGTGGCACTGTCTGACGGAAATGTAACCGACAAAGAGAGAGAATTCTTAGAGAAATTAGCCAGACAACTTGAAATCACCGATGAAGAGTTTAAGGAAATCATGGCTGACCCAACCAAGTATCCTATTAACCCACCTTATTTGTATATCAACCGTCTGGAGCGTTTGTATGATTTAGGGAGAATGGTTCGTTTGGATAACAACTTGGGGGAAAAACAACCAGAAGTGCTTACGCGTTTTGCCATAGCTCTTGGTTTTACGCCATCAAACGTAAACTATATCGTGGATAAAGCCTTGAAGCTTATTGACCAAAAAGTAGATTTAGATACGTTTATTTATGAAATGCAACACATGAATAAATAGAAATTTAGTTGCTAAAGAATTAAACTCCCGAATTGAATTTCAGTTTGGGAGTTTTTTATTTATTACTCATAGCAGCTCTAAACAATCGCAATTCGTCCCAACTAAATTCGTTATCCGAAATTTCTCGAAGTTCGGTGATGCTTTTATCAGGATTTTGAGAGAAAAGTTCGTATAATTCTGCTATTCTTGCTGCAGGAAGTACATCAGCTAAAGTAATAGCTCTTTGCTCAATGAGTTTGGCTAAATGTCCGTAAATGGTATTTGTAGTGAGTTTACGTTCCATAGCGATTTCTTCAACCGATAGCTTTTTGTTCCACAATTCCAGAGTGATATCTGTTGTGGGCTTTTTCGGAGGTTTTTGCTTTTTCGGTTTTTCGTAAAGGCGTTCGTCGAAATCATCTTCATCTTCGAAATTCAAACCATGTTTTTTGATGATTTCAGAAATTCTCACCAAATGATTGATGCGATATTCGTCCATCGTGTTTGATTTCAAAGTTTGCTTTGACAGCTCTTTGCCTTCTGAAATGGCTTGAACCAGTATTTTTGTCTTTTTCAGATTCAAAACCGTTTTGATTTGTATTTCTTCAAGTTCGGAGATTTCCTCATAAAAACTTTTCATTCTTTTGAGGTGCTTTACTTTTTCACACGTATATAAAACTTCAAAAGTCAAATCGTCTAACTTCGGAAAAAAGTAGTCGTACGCCTTATTGAATCGCTCTTCAATAAACCCAAAATTATAGGAATCAGAATTGAAAATAGAATTGAGTTGAGCGATAAATTTATCAGAATGAACAAGGAGTTCTTCGATTTTAGCAAATTGTTCATCAGCCCATGGTTTGAAACCGGTTTTTCCACTTTTCGGAAGTTCTGAAGTATAACTTTGCAAGTGATTTTTCCACACGTTATGCATTGATTTCCACGAAAAGGCTTTTGTGATATAGTGATGAATGTATCGCTTGGTTTCTAGGCTCAACTCTTGTTGGAGGGTTTCTTTATCACACTTGTTTTTGGAATAATCCATTACGGAAGCATCGCTGGAAATACCATTGAGTTGAATGGGTTTGAGTAACACCAATCCGTCAAGGGAGCGCAATCGAGAAAGGGCGACGTATGCCTGCCCGGGCACAAAAATCTGCGATAGATCGAGTACTGCTTTGTCAAAGGTTAGTCCTTGGCTTTTGTGTACGGTAATAGCCCAAGCCAATTTTATAGGGTAATGAGTAAATGTACCGAGTACTTCATCGTGAATTTCTTTGGTGTTTTCGTCGACTGTATAACGAATGTTTTCCCATTCGTATTTTTCTACCTCGATGTATTTCTTTTCTTGTGGAAAGTGTACGATAATTTCATCTTCTGTAAGGGAATGAATTACGCCCATTTTTCCGTTGAAATAGCGTTTTTCGAGACTTAAGTCGTTTTTTATAAAGATAATTTGAGCCCCGACTTTGAGTTCTAATTCTTCTTCAAGAGGATAAATTTTGTGAGGGAAGTCTCCGACTATCTCGGCTCTATATTTGAAAGACTTCCCTTTTAACTCCTCCAAAGCCTGATTATTGATGTTATCGGCTTTTGCATTGTGAGTCGTTAGGGTAATATAGCCTTGGTTTTTCTTGATGTCGAAATCTGGTTTGACATATTGATTCAAGAGTTGGATGTTTTGATTTGTAATTTTGTTATGTCGGAGGTTGTTCAAGATCTCAATAAAGCGCCGGTCGGTTTGGCGATAGATTTTTTCGAGTTCTATGTACAACAACGGATTCTTCTGGATGACATGCGAATGAAAGAAAAATATACCTTGATAGTAGTTTTGCAACAGGTTCCATTCTTCTTGACGAACGACGGGAGGAAGTTGTAACAGGTCTCCGATGAATAGTACTTGTACTCCTCCAAAAGGTTCATCGTTTTTACGAACGGTTTGCAACATAAAGTCCATCGCATCCAACACATCAGCCCGGAGCATACTCACTTCGTCAACAATCAAAAGTTCTAGGCTGCGAATAACATCTTGTTTGATCTTGTTCATCTTAAAGTGTTTTCGCAATGTGTTTCGATTTTCAAAACGAAAGTTTTCTCCGATTTGTGGAGGTTCTTCGAAAGTGGGCAGGAATCCCGCGAATGGGAGTTGAAAGAGTGAATGAATGGTCACGCCGCCAGCATTTAGAGCCGCAATTCCGGTAGGAGCCACCACTACAGTGTTTTTGTGTGTGGTTTCGAGTATTTCTTTCAGCAAAGTGGTTTTTCCGGTCCCGGCCTTTCCTGTAAGGAATAGATTTCGGTTGGTTTGGTTGATAAAATTTACGGCGTATTGCGCTAATTCAGAGACCTCCATTATGGTAATAATCTGGTTTTCAAATATAGCCATTCGGGGGTAATTAAACAATTTTATTCTTCAGGAATATCACTCTATTTCCGGAAATATCTCGTATTTACTGCCTTTACTAAAAATGTATTTTTAACCGTGATTTTTTATATCTTTGAAGGATTAATTTTGAGGGATTATGTCTATTCGAGTAAGCGAAATAACAAAACGATACGGTACACAAACAGCTTTAAACAAAATATCATTTTCGGTTGAAAAAGGAGAGGTAGTAGGTTTTTTAGGACCAAACGGAGCCGGAAAATCTACATTAATGAAAATTTTGACCACTTACATCAGTAGCGACGAAGGTAGCGCTTGGGTAGGAGGTAGTGATGTGATAAAGAATCCGGAAGAGGTACGTAAAGTTGTGGGTTATTTACCGGAACACAATCCGCTGTATTTGGATTTGTATGTTCGAGAGTATTTGGCTTTTAGTGCATCGGTTTTCAACGTAAAGAAATCACGTGTTGAAGAAGTTATCGAACTGACAGGTCTCACTGCTGAAGCTCAGAAAAAAATCGGACAACTCTCCAAAGGTTACCGTCAAAGAGTAGGTTTGGCCAATGCGCTTTTGCACAATCCTGAAGTATTGATTCTTGACGAACCTACCACAGGTCTTGATCCCAATCAGCTTATTGAAATTAGAGAACTCATCCGAAATATAGGTAAAGATAAAACGGTATTCTTATCGACACACATCATGCAAGAAGTAGAGGCGGTTTGTGATCGAGTAATTATTATCAACAAAGGGAATATAGTGGCTGATGCCAAACTGAACGAACTCAAAGACAGCGAGCATCAAATCATCGAAGTAGAATTTGACTTGAGAGTTGAAGAAGAATTGCTGAAAACACTTCCGGATTTGGTGTCGTGTGTCAATACCTTTGATTTTGTTTGGGAGCTTACGTTTTCTGCTCAAAAAGACATGCGATCTGTGGTGTTTGACTTTGCTCAGGACAACGGACTCAAAACCCTTCGACTTAATCAAAAAAACAAAAATCTGGAGAGT
Organism: uncultured Flavobacterium sp.; assembly: GCA_964476555.1. Taxonomy (GTDB): domain Bacteria; phylum Bacteroidota; class Bacteroidia; order Flavobacteriales; family Flavobacteriaceae; genus Flavobacterium. The sequence goes on along the minus strand of CAYZBA010000060.1, from coordinate 1,881 downwards.
ATTTTCAGACAACTAACGAGTCAGTCGTAAGGATGAAGTCTTCGTAATTCGTAATTTGTAATTCGTAATTCAAATTAAAAACTGGCTTTAAAACTAATATGCACAATGGAGTTAGAGAGTTTTATCTCTTGTCCGTCAGTGCTTCCGTTAGCATAAACAAGATTAAAAAGTCCTCCGTTCGTATAAAGTCCTAATCCAAAACCAAGTCCTAACAATCGGTTGTTAAATCCGGAGGCTTGATCTTGAAAATATCCGAAATCAGTTATGGAATGCACATAAAGTGCCGGAGCCAAAACATAGCGATATTCAGCCATAAGTCCTGTAAAGAAATTGGCTTGAAGGCTGTTTTCCGTAAAACCTCGAATAGAGTTTATCCCTCCAAAGCGGTATAATTCGCTAATCAGATACGAATCACTATCTAAATAAAAACCTTGCAACTTCAGGTGAATGATGTTTTTTGGGTTTAGATAAAAATTATTGAAAGCCTCTGTGCTCACAAAAAACTGCTCGTTTTTTTCAAAGTTTGAGGAGCGACTTCCGATTCCTGATTTTATGCTTGCTCGGATCTTTTCAGGAAATAGGAAGTCTGTTCGGTTAGGGTAAAAATACTCCAAACTCAAAGTGTAGAACTTGTTTTCGAAATCATTCAAAGGCAAAGAATTCGCATTCTGAATGTCATTTGATTCCGTAGAGGAATATCCCAAATATACTCGTGTGTTATAGTTGAAATAATATCCTAACTCAATATTAGTTCGCGTGTTCTGAAAAGTGCTGTCTTGTTTGAAGATGTTCAAGCTACCCCGAAAGGCAAAAGGGGTTTCGAACAAGTAAGGCAATTCGGTCATAAAGTCGAAGGTTTGCTGTTCCTGACCATCGCTTTTCCAGTAGAGCTTGAACTGTTCGCCCGAATTCAATAGGTTATTGAGCACCAAATCGGCATAGCCCATAAAAATCATTTTGTCGTTTTCATCTGTCGAAAACCCTACAAAACCATCGAAGTTGTTAGCTTTAGCTTTTTCGAGGTATAGGAAAACTTTCGTAGAATCTTTCGTAAACAAGATTTCGGGCGCTTTGATTTGATTTACGAAAACGAATTTCTGTACATCGTCATAGAGTTCGCTCAGAATTTGTTTGTTGAATACTTTTTTGCGATACCGCTTTTTGAGTTGTCTTTTGTGTCCTTTTGGGAATAGTTCGTATCCTAAAACTAAAATGTCGTCTAGATATCGAGCCGCCATGATATTTTCTGTCAGATCTGCTATGAGGATGTTATTATGTGTCGAAAAATTTGTAAGCTTTACATCAGAGGTTGAAAATCCACGAACTTCCAATTGATATAAAAGTTGATTCATAAAGTTTTCAGCTTCAGAAAAAGGCAGTACGACAGTGTCTTTTTCGACTAAATGGTTTTCTCTTAAGAACTTTGCTTTTAGTGTATTGATGTGAATAAAATCAATTTTTTTGCCTAAATCCAATTCAAAGACAAAGGTTGAATCGTTAGCTTTTTGTTGATGGAGGAGTTTGCTTGAAAGGTACCCGATTTTAGTCAATTTTTCAAAGAATGTGTTTACTTGGTCAACTACGGCTTTTGGGTTGATATGAATGGCTTTATAAGAAAGGGAATCAATAATTTTTTGCTCTTTTTGTGAACTAGAAGTGATTTTCAAATAGAAATCCTGAGCTTGTGCAGCACCTATACAACAAAAAAACAGACAAAGAATTACTATTCGGGTAAACATGGGGTAAAAGTAAGAAATTTTGGATAACAGCAGAGACTGAGTTTTATAGAACGACAAACTTTAAAACCTTATACTTTATACTTTAATCGAAAAAGAATACATTTGCTTCTCATAAACAAAATGTATGTCTAAGAACGTTTTT
>CAYZBA010000059.1:0-11058 GCA_964476555.1 uncultured Flavobacterium sp. | reverse complement strand
TGTCTTCTGTAGAATGTATGTTTTGGGCCAGGTCGTCTAACTCGTCACTCATTGGAGAAAAAAGGAATTTTCTACAAAAATAGGTTTTTTGTTGAAAAAGTGCAATGTTAAGACGAAAAGACTTTTTGCGGATAAAAATCTTAAGTCTTGATTCTTAATTCTCAATTCTTACTGTATCTTTGCACTCTTGAAATTTTTATTAAAATGAAACATACAAGTATAATCGAACTTTTGTCGGGTACAAAAGTATTACAGGAAGTAGTGGTAAAAGGATGGGTAAGAACCTTTAGAAGCAATCGCTTTATCTCCTTGAATGATGGCTCTACGCTAGAAACCCTACAGTGTGTGGTTGATTTTGAGAAATTTGACGAACAAGTTTTGAAAAGAGTTACTACAGGAGCAGCAATTTCTGTAAAGGGAACTTTGGTTGAAAGTCAAGGGGCCGGACAAAAATATGAAGTTCAAGTAGAGGAATTAGAGATTTTAGGAGATTGTGATGCAGAAAAATATCCGATTCAGTTGAAGAATCGTCCGAGTTTGGAACTCTTGAGAGAAAACGCCCACTTGAGAATAAGGACAAATACGTTTAGTGCTGTAATGAGAGTTCGCTCAGCCTTATCTTTTGCAATTCATCAGTATTTTCAAAATAACGGATTTTTCTATGTGAATACTCCGATTATTACGGGTTCTGACGCAGAAGGAGCAGGGGAGATGTTTCAAGTTACTTCGTTGGATTTGAATAATCTTCCTAGAACAGAAGAAGGAAAAATCGATTATACAGAGGATTTCTTTGGTAGAGAAACTAATCTTACGGTGTCCGGACAGTTGGAGGCAGAAACCTATGCTATGGCATTGGGTAAAGTTTACACTTTTGGCCCAACTTTTAGAGCTGAAAATTCCAATACGTCAAGACACTTGGCAGAATTCTGGATGATTGAGCCTGAAGTCGCTTTCAACGATTTGGATGCTAATATGGATTTGGCAGAAGATTTTATCAAATATGTGATCAAGTATGTACTTGACAATTGCCAAACCGATTTGAAATTCTTAGAGCAACGTTTGCTTGACGAAGAGAAAAATAAACCTCAAAACGAAAGAAGTGAAATGTCTCTTCTTGAGAAATTGAATTTCGTATTAAGCAACAATTTCAAACGAGTTTCTTATACAGAAGCTATTGACATTTTACGAAACTGTAAGCCTAATAAGAACAAAAAATTCCAATACATCATTGACGAATGGGGGGCAGACCTACAAAGTGAGCATGAGCGTTATTTGGTGGAAAAGCACTTTAAAACTCCTGTGATTTTGTTTGATTATCCTGCTAAGATTAAGGCTTTCTATATGCGTTTGAACGAAGACGGAAAAACAGTTCGAGCTATGGATATCCTTTTCCCTGGTATTGGTGAGATTGTCGGAGGATCTCAAAGAGAAGAGCGTTATGATGTGTTGATTGAAAAAATGAAAGCGCTAAACATTCCAGAAGAGGATATGTGGTGGTATTTAGATACGAGACGTTTCGGAACAGCTGTTCATAGTGGTTTCGGGCTTGGTTTTGAAAGACTTGTACTTTTCGTAACCGGTATGACAAATATCAGAGATGTGATTCCTTTCCCAAGAACGCCAAAAAGTGCTGAATTCTAAGATATGATAATTTATAACGTAACTATAAATATAGACGAAAGTGTTCATGATGATTGGCTTTCGTGGATGCAAAAAAAGCACATTAATGATGTGTTGGCAACCGGAAAATTCTTCAAAGCTCAATTAGTTAAAGTATTGGTTGAGGAAGAAATGGGAGGGATAACATATTCTGTGCAATATTTTGCGAACGATAAAACGAATCTAGAGAGCTATTATAAAGAAGATGCTCCCCGATTAAGAGAAGAAGGGTTGCGACTTTTTGGTGATAAAATGCTCGCTTTTAGAACAGAACTTCAAGTAATCTCGGAAATCTTTCCGGATTCTAATTAAAAATAAAAGCTCCGGAAGGTTATTTTCCGGAGCTTTTTTACAAACAAACAAAAACCAACTCTCTACATTAATTTTGGATATGAGTCCAAACGTCTGAGGTTCCTCCATTTAAAGTACCTGTTTTGGTAGCGATTACCTGATTATTTTTTAATACTCTTACAGTATAGCTAGAAGAAGGAGATCCTGAGCCACAGCTACTGTAATAGTTTACCCAATATTTATAAGTACCAGACGGGGCTGTTCCATTTTCCCAATAAATGTTTTCATTAGGACCTTGAGGACAAGAAACACACATACAGTCTACGTCAAGAGTACCTCCTTGGCCGGTTGGATGTGCATAGTAAAGAATCGTTCCGTCAGGTGTTTGTACATACAAGTCTAAATCTACATTTTCAGCATTAGTAAATTGAAGATTAAATCTTGGATTACCTGGGTTTCCTACAAGTTCTCCTCCGTTGTCGTCAGAACTCTCGTCTTTGCTACAACCAATGATAGCGACTGCTGCAAACAGCATAAAAGCCACATGTAATAATTTTTTCATAATAATAATTTTTAATGTTAGATAAGACAAATGTAGAGGTTTAGTCAACGTTAACCATCACTCATTCGGGTGATTTTTCGTCAGTTGCAAGGGAATGAATAGGTTGGTGTTTAAGTTGTTGTTTTTTGAATAAATATTTATTTTTGTGTAGAGGGTGCAGTTATCTTGTGATTATTATGAGAATAGGTGCACCACAGTTATTGGATTTTCCGCTTACAAAAATTTCGATAAGCTTCCTTATAGGGCTTATATTGGCCTTTTGCTTACAACCTGATTGGGTAACTGGAGGAATATTGATTATTTCAGGAATTTTATTCCTTTGCTTTAGTTTTTGGCTGAGAAAGAAGTCTTCTGCTTTTGGTGTAGCCACTTTATATTGCTCGGTTAGTTTAGGTGTTTTTACTTGGGTATTACATGCTGATTTGCTTCGAGAAAATCATTATTTGTATCAAATTAAGCCCAAAAATCAACTTATTGAACTGGTTTTGGAAGAAAAACTCAAGCCCAACCAATATAATCATCGATACTTTGCTACAGTAAAAGCCATTGACAATCAGAAAAGTTGTGGTAAGGTTCTTCTTAATATGAGTATAGAGGATTACCCAACTGAATTAGAAATAGGTCAAAAGGTGAAAATATATTCCAAAATTTTCCCAACTCAAAAAAATAAAAATCCGGGGAATTTTGATTATTCCAAATATCTGGAAAAGCAACAGGTTTATGCTCAAGTTTATACAGATAGTTCCAATGTTTTCCTAGATGATGTTGAAAAGAATATAGGTTATTATACTTATAAGCTTCGAACGAAGATTTTAGATAACTTAAGAAAAAGCAGTTTTAAAGAGACGGAATTAGGTGTGCTTCATGCCTTGATTTTAGGGCAACAACAAGATATTTCGCCTGAAGTTTTACAAGATTATCGTTATGCAGGAGCTGTACATATTCTTTCGGTTTCGGGTTTACATGTGGCCTACATTTATGCTTTTTTAAGTTTTTTATTGCGATTTTTTCCGAATAATCAAGCCAGTAAAATGGTAAAGTTGGTGTTGCTCATACTTTCTTTATGGGGATTTGCTTTTCTGGCCGGAATGGCTCCTGCTATTGTGAGAGCAGTGGTGATGTTTTCTTTTGTGTCAATAGGTAAGTTTCTTCGCCGCCATACTAACATTTTCCACACGCTGTTAGTATCTGCTGTTTTTATATTGCTTTGTAAGCCTTCTTTTTTGTTTGATGTAGGTTTTCAACTCAGTTATATTGCTTTGTTTTTCATCTTGTGGGTGCATCCAATTTTATCTAGTCTTTGGAAGCCAAAAAATCAAATAGCGGTTTATTTCTGGGAAATAATAACGGTTTCATTTGCAGCTCAAATCGGGACTTTTCCGTTGAGTATGTATTACTTTCATCAGTTCCCGAGTTTATTTTTTGTGACTAATCTCCTGATTCTTCCTATACTTTCAATTGTAATGATTTACGGAGTAATGATAACGGTTTTAGCTGCTTTTGACGTGGCGAATTTTTATCTTTCGAAATCTTTGGAATACGGAATTTTTACTATTAATGAAATTATTGGCTTTGTTGCCAATTTTGAGTCGTTTGTGCTTCGAGACATTTCATTTAATATAGGAATGCTTCTAGGGTATTATTTGTTACTCTTTAGTTTTTTTATTTGGTTGAAAGCTCCTAAGTATCAAAATCTAAAAAGGGTTTTGGCTAGCGTATTAATCGTTCAGAGTGTTTCGATTTTTACTAAAATTCAAACTCAAAACACTTCGGAATGGATTGTCTTTAATCAAAACAAATCTACCTTGCTGGCAGAGAGAAAAGGAAAAAGTATTACGTTCTTTAGCAATGACAGTATTTTGAATAAATATCTTTCCGAGAATTATGTTGTGGATAATTTTATTGAGAATATAGGAAGAGAGCCTATTCGGAATGTTTACTTTTTTGAAGGGAAAAAAATTTTGGTGATTGATGATTTCTCGGTTTTCCCGAAAGGATTACAACCCGACATTCTTTTGTTAAGGGGTTCTCCAAAAATAAATTTAGAACGAGTTTTATTAGAGCAATTACCTGAAAAGGTAATTGCAGATGCTTCCAACTACAAGTCATATGTGGAACTTTGGAGAAAAACATGTGAGCTTCATCAGGTCGATTTTCATTCGACTTATGAAAAAGGATATTTTTCGTTTAGGAAATAATATGTTTTTTGGAATTCAAAAAAGGTATTATAAGTAGCGAAACTACTCCTAAAACGATAGTAAATACAGCTTGTGATGTCCAAAGTATCCAACCGAAGGCTGTTCCGGTGGTAGCGGTTATTTCGTAAAATAATAAAATTTTAGAAACCAGAAAAGGGTAGGAGCCTAGGCCATTGTTAGTAAAAGCAATTGCGATACTTCCGACAACAAAAGTGGTAATTACAGCCTCAAAGTTAAGGGTAGAAGTTTCCGGAAAAGCAAAAATAGAAATATAGAACGTCATGATGTAAGAACCCCAAATCACAAACGTAAAAAACAGAAAATCCCACTTGGCTTTCATGTGAATTACGCTTAGAATTCCTTCTTGCAACCCGGAAAGTTTTTGCTTTAAAACCAGAAAGAATTTTAATTTAGAATATCTATAACCCCAAATAAAAAGGCCTCCTAGAAAGAGTAAGATCATCACCAAAAAGATAGCTTTATCTCTTGGAATATAGTCTAATACGAAAGTTTTAACAATATCAAACTGTAAGAAGAAAACTACTCCAACGAATAACCCCAATAAAATTAAATCGATTACTCGTTCGGCTACTATGGTTCCAAAACCTTTGTCAAACGGAACTTGATTGTATTTTGTGAGTACGACTGCTCTAGAAATTTCACCGGATCTGGGAACGAACATATTCATCAGGTAGCCTATGTTTACGGCACAAAACTGATTTTTAAAAGGAACTTTATAACCTAAGTGTTCTAATGTGAACCGCCATCGATAAGCTCTAGCAAAAGCTCCCACAAAACCAAAACCTATAGATATATATATATAGGAATAGTTAGCGCTTTTAAAGGAATCTTTTATTTGGATAATTTGCTCTTCAGAAAATTGCTGATAAGCATAGACGACAAAAAAAATTCCCAATAGAAGGGGAATTATTATGGAGAATATTTTTTTGAAAGTTTTATTCAAATTATTTCAAAGTGTTTGTTTTCTCGTCCGGGAAGATGATTGTAGGACGGAAAGTCTTCGCTTCTTCAAAATCCATAATCGCATAGGAGATGATAATAATGATGTCTCCTTTTTGTACTTTTCTAGCCGCCGGACCATTCAATGTAATGTCTCCGCTGTCTCGATTTCCTTTGATAACATAAGTTTCTAAGCGCTCACCGTTGTTTATGTTTACGATAGAAACTTTTTCACCTTCAATTATGTTGGCGGCTTCCATCAAAGCCTCATCAATAGTGATACTGCCAATATAGTCAAGCTCTGCACCCGTTACAGAAACTCTGTGGATTTTTGATTTTAGTACTTCAATTTTCATGTTGCAAAGGTATTAAATTTCCCTTAGATTTTGCAGAACACCAATCTATTATGAAATACTTAACACTCAAATTTTGTTCTTTTTTATTAGAAATCTGGAGTTTTTTAAAATAAACATTGCCCAAATGTTGGTTACTTAAGTGACATAGTGTCGATAAGTCTTACATTGCCCAAGTTTACAGCAATGAAAGCACGATATTCTTTGGTTTTAAAACGTTTTACGATAGGTTTTAAAGTTTGACTTTCTGCTATAACGAAGTATTCCAGCTTCATTCCTGGTTGTTTTTTGAAAGTTCTCTCTACGTAAGCATAGATCTTGCGATGTGATTTGGTTTTGAACATCGCTTTGGCTTTTACAAGGGTTTTATATATAATGCTGGCTTGTTCGCGTTCTTCTTTTGATAATCTTTCGTTACGAGAACTCATAGCTAAGCCGTTTTCTTCTCTAAGAATGGGGCAAACCACAATTTTCACGGGTAGATGGTGTTTTTCTACCATTTTCTTTACAATAAGGGTTTGCTGATAATCTTTTTCCCCAAAATAAGCTTTTGTAGGTTGGACAATTTCAAAGAGTTTTTTTACAATAGTTCCCACTCCATCAAAATGACCGGGACGGAATTCCCCCTCCATTTTAGATTCCAATCCGTCATAGTCAAAGGATTCGGAAACGATGTTGTCTCCATATATATCTTCAATAGAAGGAGAATAAACGATGATTTTTGGATTTAAATTCTTAATTTTTTCAACATCTGCCTCTAAGGTTCGAGGGTATTTTTCCAAATCCTCTTTGTTATTGAATTGAGTTGGATTAACAAAAATACTAACAACGGTAATTTGATTTTGTTTCAGAGATTTCTCCATTAAAGACAGGTGTCCTTGGTGTAAAGCACCCATTGTTGGAACAAAACCTATCTTCTTTTTTTCTAGTAAGAACGGCTCCAAATGTGATTTCAGAGCAGTTTGGTTTGTGTAGATAAACATACAAACAGTTTAATTGAGAGTGCAAACTTACTGCATTTCATTTAAAATTGCATAATTTTTTGTAACTTTGCACACTATTCTGGTATAGCGTTTAAGTAAAATATTTTATGGAAGAGAAGAAAATACTGTATGTATCGAGTGAAGTAGTGCCTTATTTGGCAGAAAACGAAATTTCTTTGGCTTCTTATGATGTCCCGAAAATGGTAAATGACAATGGTGGACAGATCAGGATTTTCATGCCTCGATACGGAAATATCAACGAAAGAAGACATCAACTACATGAAGTTATTCGTCTTTCGGGAATGAATTTGGTTGTGAATGACGTTGATATGCCTTTGATTATTAAGGTGGCTTCTATTCCTAAAGAGCGAATTCAAGTGTACTTTATTGATAACGATGAATACTTCAAACGCAAGGCTATTTTTGAAGATGAAGATGGGAATTTGTTTGAAGATAATGATGAAAGAGCGATATTTTTTGCGAAAGGAGTTATCGAAACTATCAAAAAACTAAATTGGATTCCGGATATTATTCATGTTCATGGTTGGCTTTCTTATTTACTTCCACTTTATATGAAGTATTACTATGCCAGCGAAAAGCTTTTCGAAAATACTAAAGTGGTGACCTCGGTTTATAACCAAACCTTTAAAGGGGAGCTGTCAAAAGATTTGCCAGAAAAGCTCTTGTTTGATAAAATTCCGAAAGAAGCTATAGAGATTCTCAAGTCTCCATGTTGTGAAAATTTGGTAAAAGCTGCTATTCAAAATTCAGATGGAGTAGTGTTTGCTTCTAAAACCCTTCCTGAAGATTTAACAGAATTTATAAAATCAACCGGAAAACCTTTCTTACCTTTCGCTCCGAAAGAAGAATATGCGCAATCTTATTTGGATTTTTATAAAAATAAGATTCTATAAAAATAACTTATTTGATGAAAAAGGTTTTTTTAACAAGGATACTCCCCCTTTTTATAGTTGGATTTTTGTGGTCTTGTGATGATGATTTTACATCTACAGGAAAAGATATTGTTGGCGAGGGTGATATCAATATCACTAAATATACGGTTCAGAATATTGCGGCTTATAATAGGGCTAATGGAGCGGTTCAAAGCAACAATTTACCTATAAATGGATTAGGAGTTATCAATAATCCTGTTTTTGGTAAAACAGTGACTAGTTTTGTAACTCAGTTAGAATTCGTTTCAGGAAGTAATCCTGTGGCGGATATTACTAATGCTACTGTGACTAAAGTGGAACTTACGATTCCTTATTTCAGTAAGCTAAAAGAAACAGATAGTGAAGGAAATCGGACTTATATCTTGGATTCTCTTGTGACAAGTAATAATGCAAAATTCCGATTAAATATATATGAGTCAGGGTATTATTTGAGAGACTTTGACCCTTCTACTAATTTTGAAGAGGCTCAAAAGTATTACTCGGATATGTATGCGGCTATTGATGCTGCTAAAATAGGTAACCGCCTAAACGATTCGGATCAAGCCGCTCAAAATGATCAGTTTTTCTTTGACCCATCTGAGATTAAAATATATGAAACCAATGAAGATGGAGAAGAAGTGCTGAAAGAGCGTTTGGAGCCGCAAATGAGGATAGAATTGAATAAAGCTTTCTTTCAGCAAAAAATCTTTAATGCTCCGGCTGGCCAAATGGACAACAACAATACTTTCAAGAATTATTTCAAAGGTCTATTCTTTCAAGTAGAAGATTTAGGTTTGGGGAATCATTTTGCTCAGCTTGATTTTTCAAAAGGAGAAATAACTATTACTTATACAACACCAAGTACAGACGATGAAGAAAGTGAGCAGGGGACAGTAAAGCTGAACCTGAAGGGCAATACAGTAAGCCTTATGGAAAATCAATATTTTGGCAATTACTTAGCTGCTTTGACTTCGGCAAACCCAACTACAGGAGATGAGAAGTTGTATATTAAAGGAGGTGAAGGATCTGTAGCCTATATTGATATCTTTAATGATGTAGATTCAGACGGAAATGGAATTTCTGACGAATTGGAGGCTTTGCGAACTCAAGCAAAAGAAGAAAGTTGGTTAATTAATGAGGCCAATCTTGTTTTCTATATTGATCAAAGTCAGATGAATAATAATTCGTTAGTGCCACAACGAATCTATATCTTTGATGCGGAGAAAAATATTCCTTTGTTTGACTATTGGAATGATCAAACTACGGTTTCGGGTTATCCTAAATTAAAGAAATATATACACGGAGGAATATTAGAATATGATTCTGACGGAAAAGGAGTAAAATACAAAATCAGACTTACACAACACATAAAATCTTTACTTTTGAGTGATGAACCAAAGAATGTTAAACTCGGAATTTCTGTGACAGAAACTATAGATATTATAGCTCCTGCTGCATTGAAAGATGGGGTTTCGTTCCCGAATGATTCACCTTATCGTTATGTTCCGTTTGCCTCAGTAATGCATCCATTTGGAACGGTTCTTTACGGTAACAACACAAACGATGAAGAGAAAAAGTTGAAATTAGAAATTCTTTATACTAAACCATAAATCTAATAACTATGTGTGGAATTGTTGGGTATATCGGACATAGAATAGCTTATCCGGTAATCATAAAAGGCTTACAGCGACTGGAATATAGAGGTTATGATAGCGCAGGAGTTGTATTATATAATGATGGGCTACATCTAGCAAAAACTAAAGGAAAAGTAGCTGATTTAAATGAAAAAGCTCAGGCAGAAATTTCTCTTGAAGGAAATATTGGAATTGGTCATACCCGTTGGGCAACTCATGGAGTTCCTAATGATGTGAATTCGCATCCTCACTTTTCTAATTCCGGAAACTTAGTGATTGTTCATAACGGAATTATCGAAAATTATGAGCCTTTAAAAAAAGAGCTCATTAAAAGAGGTTATACCTTTAAATCAGACACTGATACGGAAGTGCTTGTAAATCTGATTGAAGATGTTCAAAAACAGAATAATGTAAAACTTGGCAAGGCGGTTCAAATTGCTTTGAATCAAGTTGTTGGAGCGTATGCTATTGTGGTTTTTGATCAAAGAAAACCTAATGAGTTGGTAGTAGCTCGTTTAGGAAGTCCGCTAGCGATTGGAATTGGCGAAGGAGAATATTTTATTGCATCTGATGCTTCTCCTTTTATTGAGTATACTTCAAATGCTATATATTTAGAAGACGAAGAAATGGCAGTTGTAAGGGCTCATAAGCCTTTAAAAATAAGAAAAATTAAAGATGACTCGTTAGTAGATCCTTATGTTCAAGAGCTTCAAATGAATTTGGAGCAGATTGAAAAAGGAGGTTACGACCATTTTATGCTAAAAGAGATTTATGAGCAGCCTGATGTAATTAAAGATACATACAGAGGTCGTCTGCTTTCTGAGCAAGGAATTATCAGAATGGCAGGAGTAGAGGACAACTTGCAACGATTCTTAAACGCTGAGCGTATAATCATTGTAGCCTGTGGAACTTCATGGCATGCCGGATTGGTTGCGGAGTATATTATAGAAGAGTTTGCAAGAATTCCGGTTGAAGTAGAATATGCTTCAGAATTTCGTTATAGAAACCCGATTATTACTTCAAAAGACGTAGTAATTGCAATTTCGCAATCGGGTGAGACAGCAGATACTTTAGCTGCTATTAAGTTAGCTAAAGATCATGGCGCATTCGTATTTGGAGTATGTAATGTTGTTGGCTCTTCTATTTCGAGAGAAACTCATGCAGGAGCTTACACTCACGCAGGACCTGAAATTGGAGTAGCTTCTACCAAAGCATTTACAACTCAAATTACTGTATTGACGCTTATTGCTCTTCGTTTAGCTAAGGCTAAAGGAACACTTTCTAACTCCGATTATCATAGATACTTACAAGAATTAGAGCTTATCCCGGAAAAGGTACAAGAAGCGTTGACTACAGATAAAATAACTAAAGCGATAGCTGAAGTGTATAAAGATGCTTCGAACTGTTTATATCTTGGTAGAGGATACAACTTCCCGGTAGCTTTGGAAGGAGCTTTGAAACTGAAAGAAATTTCGTATATCCATGC
>CAYZBA010000058.1:0-11112 GCA_964476555.1 uncultured Flavobacterium sp. | reverse complement strand
TTGAAAATCAGTGAAATGATTTCTTATTCTTGATTTTCTTTTTCTTTTTTACTGTCAGCTGGTTGGTCTTCACCTTTGGCAGCATCTTTGAATTCTTTTATTCCGGTTCCTAACCCTCTCATTAGTTCAGGGATTTTTTTTCCTCCGAACAACAGTAAGGCAATAGCAACAATAAGAATAACTTGCCAAGGACCAATAGTACCTAAAAATATACTTAAAGTATTCATAATCTAATGAATTTAATTTTCAAGTTACAAAGGTAAGGATAAATATTTCTTTTAAACCAATATTAACAAGATATTATTTAGGGTTTTAAAACCAATATCTATGAAATTAGTACCTTTGTTCTTCCATAAAAACAAACAATGGCTAAACGACAAAAGAAGAGAAGTTTACTCAAAAAGCATTTCTTTACTAAAAACAGGATTGTATTGCTTAACGAAAATACCTTCGAGGAAATTTTTTCGTTGCGACTCAATTTGATGAATGTTTTTGTGGCTATCATGCTTGTTTCGATTGTGATGCTTTCACTAACCACTTATGTGATTGCCTTTACACCTTTAAGAGAGTATATTCCGGGTTATTCGTCTCCTCAATTGAATCACCAAGTGATGGAGCTCACTTTGAAAACCGATTCTTTGCAACATGTTTTACATCAAAACAACATTTATCAAGAGGCTATCAGAAAAGTGCTCACAGGCGAATTAGAACACTCTCGTTTTAATAAAGATTCTATCATTGCTGCTGAAATGACAAAGATTTCTGATATGGATTTTGTGCCGTCGAGAGAAGATTCTTTGTTGCGAAATGAAGTGGCTTTAGAAGACAAATACAATCTTTTTGAAAAAGCAGAACCTAAAGTAAATATTGTGTTGTTTGCTCCGGTGAAAGGTCATATTACTCAAAATTACAGTCCAAAAGACAAACATTTTGCGGTGGACGTGGCTCTTCCGGCAGGAACACCTATCAAATCGGTAGCTCGTGGAACAGTTATCTTTGCGGATTGGACACCAACTAACGGAAACGTTGTCATAATCAACCATCCGGACGGTATCATGACGGTTTACAAACACTGTCAGTCGATTACCAAAAATCAAGGTGATTTCGTAAATACCGGAGAAGTCATAGCCACGGCAGGTAACACAGGAACTCAGTCTACTGGCGTACATCTGCATTTTGAACTCTGGAAAAACGGAGTGCCTGCAGACCCAACACAATTTATTGATTTTGAATAATGTCTATAAAAAGTTTTTTATCTAAAATACTGGCAAAGTCGGTTGCCAATCAGACAAGAAAATGGTCTGAAAATCCGATTGAAACTCAACGAAGAGTTTTTTTACAACTCATCAAATCAGCTCAACAAACCGCTTTCGGAAAAGACCATCACTTTGACAAAATCAATTCGTTCGAAGATTTTGCAAATCAAGTTCCTGTAAGGGATTACGAAGAAATTAAACCTTATATTGAGAGAGTTGTAAAAGGCGAGAGCGATGTTCTTTGGAAAGGAAAACCGATTTATTTTGCTAAAACTTCCGGGACGACTTCCGGAGCAAAATATATTCCCCTTACCAAAGAGTCGATGCCTTATCATATCAAAGCGGCTCGAAATGCTATTTTACATTATATCCATCAAACCGGAAAAGCAGATTTTGTGGACGGCAAGATGATTTTCCTTCAAGGAAGTCCAATTTTGGAAGAAAAAAACGGAATTAAATTCGGACGACTTTCGGGAATTGTAGCTCATTACGTTCCGAAATACCTTCAAAAAAACAGAATGCCTTCTTATGAGACCAATATTATTGAAGATTGGGAAACTAAGGTCAATAAGATTGTAGAAGAAACCTTGCCAGAAAACATGACCTTGATTTCGGGGATTCCGTCTTGGGTACAGATGTATTTCGAAAAGATTTACGAAAAAACCGGTAAGAAAATAGGAGAGGTCTTCCCGAACTTTAATTTGTTTATTTACGGAGGTGTTAATTATGAGCCTTATCGAGCAAAATTCGAAAATCTCATTGGTCGTAAAGTAGACAGTATCGAACTTTTCCCGGCCTCTGAAGGATTTTTTGCTTACCAAGATTCTCAAACCGATAAAGGAATGTTGTTGCTTTTGGATGGAGGGATTTTTTATGAATTCATCAAAGCAGATGAGTTTTTTACAGAAAACCCACAACGTTATACTATAGGCGAAGTAGAATTAGGGGTCAATTATGTCATGATTATTTCTACAAATGCAGGACTTTGGGCTTATAATATAGGAGATACGATTCAGTTTGTTTCGCTTAAACCCCATAGACTCATTGTTTCGGGGAGGGTGAAACATTATATCTCGGCTTTTGGAGAGCACGTTATCGGAAAAGAAGTCGAAGAAGCTCTGCGAAAAGCGATGGAAGGCACAGACATATCGGTTAATGAGTTTACTGTGGCTCCGCAAATTACTCCACAAAACGGACTCCCTTATCACGAATGGTTGATTGAGTTTGAAAAAGAACCGCAGGACTTGGAAGCTTTTGCTCTTAAAATTGATAATGAAATGCGCAAGCAAAACACTTATTATGACGACCTGATTACAGGAAATGTCTTGCGAACACTCGTTATCACTAAAGTTCCGAAAAACGGATTTCAGGAGTATATGAAGTCGATAGGCAAGTTAGGAGGACAAAATAAACTTCCTCGACTTTCTAACGACCGAAAAATTGCTTCTTTCTTCGGAAAATAGCTATTTGATTTTTATTTCATCCACAAAGATGAATGCCTCTCCGTCATACGGGAAACCTTGATGCCACTCGGGTAATTTTCCGAAGTTGTAAGCTTTTACTTTAACGTATCTTGCTTTTGTTTTGTTGAATTTCGAAGTGAAAGTTTTAATTTGAGATTCATAATCTTTCGGATCAACGGTATTTTTTACGGTACCGATAAGATTGAAAGTTTCACCGTTGTCTGAAATAAAGTATTCCACTTTAGTAGGCATTATAATCCAAGAACGGGAGTCCTGTAAGAAATTTGCCGAGATTTCTGAAATCTCGGTTTCTCGCTTTAGGTCAACAATGGCTTCAAAATTCTGACTCTGATAGCCGTGCCAGTCGCCTTTTCTCCAGTTGGTTGTTCCTGTGATGCCGTCAATGAGCCCGTCATTGCCTCCGGCAAAATACATCGGAGAAGGTTCTGAGATTAAATCTACAGTCCAATCATTGTCTTTTTTGTAGAAGGTAGCCGTAACAATTTTGCTTTTTTCTCCGTCGTGTTCGGAATAAAGTTTTACTTCTGTAGTCTCTTTAAGTGTAAAAATAGATCTATCAGCCAATTTGAAAGAACTTCCGTTTAGGCTATAAAAATACATAATATCCTGATTTTGAGAATCAAACCATATTTTTGTTTCATCTTTAAATGACTTGTTTTCCGATACAATAATTGGATTCGGAATAATCTTCTTATAACTTTTCTGACGTAATGGTTTTACGTTTTCAAATCCGAATTTCTCTAATTCTTCTTTTGGAGTGTTTTTGGTAATGATTTTAGAAGTTCCGTCTTCAAAATTCACTTTGATTCGGTCGAAATACGGCTCGGTTGTGCTCCATCTCGGATATCCCGGTGTTACGGAATATAAACCCATACTGCTCAGAATATACCAAGCTCCCATTTGTCCGCAATCTTGATTCCCGATAAGACCATCAGGTGAATTGAGATAGAATTCATCTAGAATATAATGAACCAGTTTTTTCGTTTTTTCTGGTTTTCCTATATAGTTATAAAGATATGCCATGTGATGCGAAGGCTCGTTTCCGTGTGCATACTGACCAATGAGCCCTGTTATATCCACTTGGTGTCTTCCGGTGGTTTCGGATGGTTCTGAGAACATTTGGTCGAGTTTTTTCTCGAAAGCTTTCGCTCCTCCATAAATTTGAATCATCCCTTCGATATCGTGAGGAACAAAGAACGAATATTGCCAAGAATTTCCTTCTGTAAAATTGTTGTTTACTTCTTTCGGGTCAAATGGTTCTTCCCAACCGCCATTCTTTTTCGGACGCATAAATCCGCTACTCCAATCAAAAGTGTTTTTCCAGTATTGTGAGCGTTCCATAAAGGTTTGATAATCGGAATCTTTACCTAAAAGCAAGGCCATTTGGGCAATACACCAATCGTCATAGGCATATTCCAGCATTTTCGAAACACTTTCATGTTCGTCATCAATAGTTATCTGCCCGGTTTCTTTATAAGCTTTAAGGCCTAACCAATCCAGATTTGCAGAATGTTTGGCAGCTTCGAGAGCCAATACATAATCAAAACCTCCGATTCCTTTAACCATAGCATCTGCCATGACAGATACCGAATGATAACCAATCATACAATCGGTTTCGTTGGAGGCTAATTCCCAAACAGGTAATCGACCGCCATGTTCGTATTGCTTCAGAAAGGTATTGATGAAATCGGATGTTCGCTTTTTATCAATCAATGTATAAAGCGGATGAGCAGCTCTAAAGGTGTCCCAAAGCGAGAAAACGGTGTAGTAATCAAAACCTTCACCATTGTGAATTTGGTTGTCTCGACCTCTGTACTTTCCATCTAAATCTTGAGCAATGTTGGGTTGAACCATCAGGTGGTACATAGCTGTATAGAAAACGGTTAATTTGTTTTTATCATCGGAAGTCACTTCAATTTTAGAAAGTTCCTTATTCCAAAGTTGCTCGGCATCTTTTTTTACTTTCTCGAAATCCCAATGTGAAATTTCTGAAGAGTTGAGTTTAGCTCCTTCATATCCCGTTAAAGAGAGAGCTACTTTTACTTTAATTTTATCGCCTTTTTTGACATTTTTCGAAAAAGCCAAAGCTAATACCGTTCCGGAATACACCTCTTGCCCTTGTTTTTGATTCGCTTCGAAAGTAGAAACCTCTATAGGTGAATCAAACTGAATATAAGCATAAACGTATTGATTGATAGCCCAAGCTTCGCTTCGCCTGAAAACCTCAATGGTTTTATTATCGAGGATTCGAACCTCTCCTTCCAATAATTTGTCTCTGTGATTCAAATCCAAGATGATGTTGGCTTGACCACTTTCGTTAAACGTATATTCGTGAAACCCTACTCTTGTAGAAGCTGTCAGGCGAACATCGATGTTGTGTTTGTCTAATTTCACACTGTAAAATCCGGCACTTGCTTTTTCGTTTTGATGAGAAAAGGTTGAGGAGTATTCTTTGTTGTTCAGACTAGGTTGACCCATAGTCGGCATCAGCAAAATATCTCCATAATCAGAAACTCCGGTTCCGTTGAGGTGAGTGTGAGAGAACCCGTAAATTACATTATCGGAGTAATGATAGCCCGAGCAACCTTCCCAACTTCCGTCAATTCGGGTGTCCGGGGAGAGTTGAACCATCCCGAAAGGAGTTGTAGCTCCGGGAAAGGTATGCCCGGTTCCGTCTGTCCCGATCATGGGGTTTACGTATTTATAATAGTATTGAGCAAAAGCACAAAAATTCCCGAGTATAAAAAATAAAAGAGTGAATTTTCGAATCATTTTTCATTCATTTAAGATATCAAAGATAGTATTTTTGACTTTTAATTTTTTGTTTTATTAAAAAGATTTAATTTTGAGTAGTTCAAAAATGGCAGAAAATGAAGGGGTTAAATCGTTTTATTCGCTTTAATAAGAACGAACGAAAAGGAATTCTTGTGTTTTTTGCTGTTATTCTTCTATTACAAGGGATTTATTTTTGGGTGTCTTCTTGGGAAAACTATCCTACTTTGAATCCGACAGAGATTTCTTGGCTCAGTCATCAAAAAACTATTGATAGTTTAAAGCATAATAGCGTATCAAAGTATACACTTTATCCGTTTAATCCAAACTTTATCACAGATTTTAAAGGTTATCAGTTAGGAATGTCGGTAGAAGAAATAGACCGATTGTTTGAGTTCCGAAAAACCGGAAAGTTTGTCAATTCAGCAAAAGAATTCCAAATAGTAACGGGAATTTCAGATAGTCTACTAAGCGTGATTGCTCCCTATTTCAAGTTTCCTGATTGGGTTACTAATCCAAAAAAGATTGCTCACGCCGATTATAAATCTTTCGATAAAAAGGAAGTAACCATTATTCAAAAAGACTTGAATACAGCTTCTCAACAAGATTTAATCAAGGTTCGCGGCATAGGAGAGAAATTATCTGAGCGGATTTTGACTCAAAAAGAAAAGTTGGGGGCTTTTGTGAGCATGCAGCAACTCAGAGATGTTTATGGGTTGTCTGACGAAGTGATAGCGGAACTTAATAAGTATTTTTATGTGGGTGAAACCCCGGATATTAAGAAAATTAAGATAAACGAACTATCAATTAAGGAACTAGGTGAATTTCCTTACTTTAGGTATCCGATTTCTAAGAATATTGTAGTGTATCGTAGCAATCACGGAAAAATTCGAAATTCTGAAGATTTAGCAAAAATTCCCGATTTTCCTGTTGAAAAAATCGAAATAATTGCTTTATATTTGGAATTCTAAAATTTTAAGGAATAACAACTATGAATTTTGAAACATCTGAGACCCAAAAAATGATAGCTCAGTCTATCAGAGATTTTGCAGAACAGCACATTCGCCCGAATATTATGGAGTGGGATGAAAAACAAATTTTTCCTGTAGAGCTTTTCAAAAAGCTAGGAGAAATGGGTTTTATGGGGGTGTTGGTTCCGGAAGAATTAGGCGGTTCAGGTCTAGGTTATCATGAGTATATCACAGTAATCGAAGAAATTTCTAAAGTAGATTCTTCAATCGGGTTGTCGGTTGCGGCTCACAACTCACTTTGTACCAATCATATCTTAACTTTCGGAAACGAAGAACAAAAGAAAAAATGGATCCCTAAACTCGCTAGCGGTGAGTGGATTGGAGCTTGGGGACTTACAGAGCACAATACAGGCTCTGATGCAGGGGGAATGTCGACTACAGCTGTAAAAGATGGTGACTATTGGGTGATTAACGGAGCTAAGAACTTCATTACTCATGCTATTTCGGGGAAAGTAGCGGTTGTAATTGTCAGAACCGGAGAAAAAGGAGATTCTAGAGGGATGACGGCTTTTGTTGTCGAAAAAGGAACTCCGGGATTCTCTAGCGGAAAGAAAGAAAACAAACTCGGAATGAGAGCTTCAGAAACGGCTGAACTTATTTTTGACAACTGTCGAGTTCCAGATGCTAACCGCTTAGGGGAAGTGGGAGAAGGGTTCATTCAAGCGATGAAGATTCTTGACGGAGGTCGAATCTCTATCGGTGCTCTTGCTCTAGGAATCGGAAAAGGAGCTTATGAGGCAGCTCTTAAATATTCAAAAGAAAGACATCAGTTTGGGAAACCAATCAGTGCCTTCCAGGCTATCGGATTCAAATTAGCGGATATGGCTACTGAAATCGAGGCAGCAGAACTACTTCTTCATAAAGCAGCTTATTTAAAAAACAACAACCTACCCGTAACTACTTTGGGAGCTATGGCAAAAATGTATGCCTCTGAAATGTGTGTGAAAGTTTCGACAGAAGCTATTCAAATTCACGGAGGTTACGGATATACCAAAGACTTCCCGGTAGAGAAATTTTATCGTGATTCGAAGTTGTGTACTATCGGAGAGGGAACAACCGAAATCCAAAAGTTAGTAATTTCGAGAAATATACTTAAAGACTAACAACCTTTTTTCATTTTGAAATTTAAAACCTCTTAGACAGTTGTGTAAGAGGTTTTTTCATAAAAAAATATACCTTTGCAACTTAACTTCGCAGTAGAAATGAATGCAATTGAAACACAAACCACTTCATTAGAAAAATACTTCGAACAATTCCGAAATAATATCATCGGGATTGACCAAGAGTTTGATTCTCCTTTCGGGAAAAAGAAAATTATCTATGCAGACTGGACCGCTTCCGGAAGGTTATACCGCCCGATCGAAGAGAAACTAATGAATGATTTTGGTTCGTTTGTAGCCAATACACATACCGAAACTACAGTATCTGGTACGGCCATGACTTTGGCTTATCACAAAGCTAGAGAAATCATCAAAAAACATGTGAATGCTTCTGAAGATGATGTTTTTATTGCTGCCGGAACCGGAATGACCGGAGTTATCAATAAGTTTCAACGTATTTTAGGACTTAAAGTTCCTGAAAACCTGCAGAAATATACAGATATTCCTCAGGAGAAAAAACCGGTTGTTTTCATCTCTCATATGGAGCATCATTCCAATCAAACCTCGTGGTTAGAGACTATTGCCAAAGTAGTAGTGATTCCACCTTGCGAACGAGGGCTTATCTGCCTGGATAGTTTTGCCAAATTACTTGAAGAATATAAAGACTACACCTTGAAAATAGTTTCTGTGACGGCTTGTTCTAACGTAACAGGAATTCAAACTCCTTACCATCAGATGGCTAAAATGATTCACAAATACAACGGCGTTTGTTTTGTGGATTTTGCTTGTTCGGCTCCGTATGTGAAAATTGATATGCATCCTGACGAAGAGTCTTATCTGGATGCTGTTTTCTTTTCTCCACATAAATTTTTAGGAGGCCCGGGTACATCAGGAGTATTGGTGTTCAACAAAAAGCTTTACAAAAATATGGTTCCTGACCATCCGGGTGGAGGAACTGTGAGTTGGACAAATCCGTGGGGAGAACATAAATATCTAGATAATATTGAAGACCGAGAAGACGGAGGTACTCCCGGATTTTTGCAGGTTATCAAAACCGCCTTGGCGATTCAGCTGAAAGACCAAATGGGAGTAGATAAGATGCTCGAAAGAGAACACGAAATACTCGAATATATTTTTAAGGAGCTCAACTCAATCCCAAATCTGACTATCTTGGCAGGTCAACATGAGAATCGTTTAGGAGTGATTTCGTTCTATATCGATGGTTTGCATTATAACTTAGGAGTAAAACTCCTCAATGATCGTTATGGAATCCAAACTCGTGGAGGTTGTAGCTGTGCCGGAACGTATGGACATTACTTACTTCACGTAGATGAAGAAACATCTCATTACTTGACCGATAAAATATCTCAAGGCATTCTTTCTGAAAAACCAGGTTGGATTAGGATGTCTATTCACCCAACTACGACCAATCAAGAAGTGGAATATATAGTTCAAAGTATTAAAGAAATCGCCGAAAATCATAAAGAGTGGAGTAAAGATTATACTTATAACAATAAGACTAATGAATTTACTCATGCTAAGGCAACTTCTTTTGAGAAAGATTTAGTAAAAAAATGGTTTGAGTAAAATGCTTTTTAATCCGAATAACAAATTTGTTTTCAAAAACAAACCTTTTATTTGGAACTTGAAACTTGAAACAAAAACTCTATCTTTGCCCCTTTATTTTTTAAACCCTAAACAAAAATGAAAGCAGGAATTGTAGGCTTACCCAACGTAGGAAAATCAACACTTTTCAATTGTTTGTCTAATGCCAAAGCTCAGAGTGCCAACTTCCCGTTCTGTACGATTGAGCCGAATGTCGGAGTGGTAAACGTACCGGACCCGAGATTAGAAAAATTAGCAGAATTAGTTAAACCTGAACGTGTATTGCCTGCAACGGTAGAGATTGTGGATATTGCCGGATTGGTAAAAGGAGCGAGTAAAGGAGAAGGTTTAGGAAACCAATTTTTAGGAAATATCCGCGAGTGTAATGCTATCATTCATGTACTTCGTTGTTTTGATAACGACAATATCGTTCACGTAGAAGGTGGCGTAAATCCGGTAAGAGATAAAGAAATCATCGATATAGAACTTCAACTCAAAGACCTTGAAACGGTTGAAAAACGTTTAGAAAAAACCAAACGTGCTGCCAAAACCGGAAACAAAGAAGCTCAAGCCGAAGAAGCCCTTCTGGAGCGAATCAAAGCTGCTTTGTTGGAAGCAAAATCTGCTAGAACTGTTGTTCCAAACAACGATGATGAGGTAGAGATGATGGAGAGCTTCCAATTGATTACTTCTAAACCGGTTTTATACGTTTGTAATGTAGACGAAGGTTCTGCTGTGACCGGAAACAAATACGTAGAGCAAGTAAAAGAACTTGTAAAAGACGAAAATGCAGAGGTAATTGTACTGGCTGTGGCTACCGAAGCTGATATTACAGAGCTTGAGACGTATGAAGAAAGACAAATGTTCCTTGAGGATTTAGGCCTAAAAGAGCCGGGAGTTTCTGTGCTTATCCGTTCGGCTTATAAACTTTTGAAACAACAAACTTACTTCACAGCCGGAGTAAAAGAGGTTCGTGCTTGGACTATCAACATTGGTGATACGGCGCCGAAAGCAGCCGGGGTGATTCACTCCGATTTCGAAAAAGGCTTCATTAGAGCCGAGGTGATTGCCTATGACGATTTCATCAAATATGGTTCTGAAGCAAAAGTAAAAGAAGCCGGAAGACTTCGTGTAGAGGGTAAAGAATACATCGTGAAAGACGGAGATATCATGCATTTCCGTTTTAATGTATAATATTTTTAGGAGCAGAAAATTAGGGATTATTTTTGAAAGTTGGGTCCCGTTTTTCGTTCCAATCTTTTCTTGCGAGATTATAAATCTCGCAAGAAAAGGATTTCCACTTCAACCGGGGCTAATGACTACCGCAAGGGCTCGTTTCTAAACATTTTTCTGTATCTTTAGATTCTAAAACTTTCTTCTATGAAAATAGTAGCCTTTGCCGGAAGTAATAGCCGCAATTCCATCAATAAAAAACTAGCTACTTATGCCAGCTCTTTGTTTACGGGAGCCCAGGTCGAAATCTTAGATTTAAACGATTTCGAATTGCCTCTTTTCGGAGTAGATCTGGAAAAACAACTCGGAAAACCCGATGCGGCCCTTCGATTTTTAGATAAAATCGCTCAAGCGGATTTACTGGTGGTTTCTATGGCAGAACACAACGGAAACGTTTCGGTAGCCTTCAAAAATATTTTTGATTGGGCTTCGAGAGGTGGTGTAAAAGTATTCCAACAAAAGCCAATGTTGCTCATGGCAACTTCCAATGGAGCCAGAGGCGGAAAATCTGTTTTAGAGATTACAGAAAAACGCTTTCCGTTTGACGGAGCAGACATAAAGGCGACGTTTTCGTTACCAAAATTCTCGGAAAATTTTGATGTCGAAAAAATGCAAATCTCTAATCCGGAAT
>CAYZBA010000057.1:0-11552 GCA_964476555.1 uncultured Flavobacterium sp. | reverse complement strand
AACATCTCTACTGCCAAAAGCCCTACGTGTTGGAATTTTTCGGATACTTTCAACGCCAAATCTCTGGCTTTTTGAGCCACTTTGTCGTCTATTCGAGCCGGGCAAATCACGTATTCCACTTGGTTGGCTTCGGGGTGAAACTCCATTTCTACGACCGGATAGGTCTTGATTTCTCCTTTTGGATTTCGAGCTACAATGACAGCCAACTCGTTTTTGAAATCCACCATTTGCTCCGCAATGCATTCGCCTTCAGGCAAACCATTCAAATCCTCTGCTTTTCGAATAACTTTTACTCCGTTTCCGTCATAGCCAAACTCGGTTGATTTCCATACAAACGGCAAAGTGAGATTTGAGAATTGAGATTTGAGACTATCCAAACTCTTAAAAAGTTGAAAATCGGATGTTGGGAGGTTGTTGTCTTTATAGAATTGCTTTTGTTTGCCTTTGTTCTGAATGATTCTCAGTGTTTTTGCAGACGGAAAAACTTTGACACCTTCTTGCTCTAGTTTTTCTAGGGCATCTACGTTTACCAATTCGATTTCGAAAGTCAAAACATCGACTTGTTTCCCGAAATTGTAAACCGTATCGAAATCCAACAGACTTCCTTGCACGAATTTGTCACAAGCGATACGACACGGAGCATCGGCACTTGGGTCTAAAACATAGGTTTGAATGTCAAATTTTCGGGTGTCATACAACATCATCTTTCCGAGTTGTCCGCCTCCTAGAATTCCTAATTTAAAATCAGAAGAAAAATAGTTCATTGTTGTTTGTTGAGTTGTTTATTTGTTTAATCGTTAGTTTAAATCAAAACAGAATTTAATTTATGATACTCCACAAGCCCATCCATTGGTCGTCTTAAGACATTTCCGAGTCGGATTCCGTGTTTGTCGAGTGCTGTGTGTAGTTCTTCATTCAGATAAAAAGCAATGGAACCGATAAAGTGAACCGGCACTTCTTTGTAGTCTTCGAATTGTTTGATGTAGTTTTCGATAAACAACTCCAATTCGTCGAAAATGATTTTTCGGAAGCTTGGCTCCTCTTTATGAGTGATTAAAAATTTCGCAAACGAAGCTAAATAGGCATTCGGATTCGGTTTTTTGTAGAAATGTTCTTTGATGACATCGGCATCCAAATCGTATTCTTTTTCAAACTGTTTGGCCAAATCTAGAGGCATTTTGTTGAAGTAATATTGCCTGATGAGTTCTTTCCCGAAATGATTTCCACTGGCATCATCCATAGCGATATAGCCTAGGGATTGTACTTTTTGGATCAGTTCTTTTCCGTCAAAATAACTGCAATTAGAACCTGTTCCCAAAATGCAAATAATCGCCTTTTCGTTGGTTGGATTCGTAGCATAAGCAGCAGCATAAGTGTCTTCTTTAACCGAAACTTCTGCATTGGGAAAGTATTCTTGAAATATTTCCTTGAAGTGGTTTTTCATTCGGTCTGTTCCACAACCGGCTCCATAGAAAAAGAGTTTTTCTACTTTGTCTTTGTTGTATTGGATGTCGAACCTTTGGTCAAGTCTGCCGATGACGTCTTCTTTGGTCAAAACTTCCGGGTTTAAGCCCAAAGTTTCGGTGGTAAAAAGGTTATTCCCTTGGTTATCCAAAGCTACGAAATCTGCCTTGGTAGAGCCGCTGTCTGCTATCAGTATCATATTGTTGTTGTCAAAATTGTATTACATAAACCGATAAATTTATGTAATGAGTTGTCATATAATAAGAAGCTCCAAATTTAGACTATTTTTTCGGTTTAGGGAATAGTTTTTGTGAACTATGTTCAAATAATTTATCTTTGGAATTTTAAACCAAAAACCATTCGCAATGTTAAAATTACTCACTTCTTTTTCAAGATTTTTCACGGGAGTTTTATTCATTATTTCCGGACTTATCAAGCTCAACGACCCTGTGGGTTTTTCGTTTAAACTAGAAGAATACTTCTCTGAGCCGGTGTTGAACCTGCCTTTTTTAGAACCTTTGGCCTTACCTATTGCTGTGTTTGTAGTCATTTTTGAAGTTGTGTTGGGGGTGATGTTGCTCATAGGTTACAAAAAGAAATTCACGCTTTGGGCACTGCTTTTAATGATTGTCTTTTTCACTTTCCTTACGTTTTATTCTGCCTATTTCAACAAAGTAACAGACTGCGGTTGTTTTGGGGATGCCATAAAGCTTACCCCATGGCAAAGTTTTGGGAAAGATGTCATTTTACTGGCTTTAATCTTGATATTATTTAAAGGGCAACGCTATATCAACCCGTTTTTCACTCCTGTTATCCGAAGTGGGATTGTTGCAGTAAGCTTGTTCTTATGTGGTTTTTTAGGGTATTGGGTATTGAATCACCTTCCGGTAATTGACTTTAGAGCCTACAAAGTAGGCACCAACATTCAGCAAGCTATGAGTATTCCTGATGGAGCTCCAAAGAGCGAATACGAAATCAAATTCATCTATAGAATAAACGGTAAAGAGCAAGAGTTTGATATGTCTGAGCTTGCAAACTTGCCAGCCGGAGCTGAATTTGTAGACCGTAAAGAGAGACTTATAAAGGAAGGGTATGTACCAAAAATTCAAGGTTTTTCTATTTCTAATCACGATGGAGAAGATTTAACCACAGAGATTCTTGAAGCAGAAAAAGTGTTGTGGATAGTTTGTTACGATATAGAACATGCTTCTGAGGAAGGTCTTCGGGTATTGAGTGATTTAGAAAAAAAAGCTTCAGAGAAAGGATATATTGTCATAGGGCTTACAGCCACTTCACTAGACGTTTGTGATGACGTTACCTCGCAATACGGGGTAGAGTTCCCGTTCTTTTCGTCTGACAAAGTAGCTTTAAAGACGATTGAAAGAGCTAATCCGAGCATTGTGCTATTACACAAAGGAACGGTTGTTCAGAAAGTACATTGGAAGGATATAGACCAGTTGCAACTCTAACTCAATAAAATTATTGTTAGAATCCAAAGGTTTTTTGCAACTCCTTATTTTTTGATGTATTTTTGCACAATTTTACAACAACACAAATGAAATATCAAACCAGAAAAAAAGCCGTTTTGCTTCTAGCAGACGGAACCGTTTTTTACGGGAAATCCATTGGAATTGAAGGAACGACCGTCGGTGAAATCTGCTTCAATACCGGAATGACCGGTTACCAAGAAATCTTCACAGACCCGTCTTATTTCGGGCAAATTATGGTTGCAGCCACTCCTCACATCGGGAACTACGGCGTGCACAAAGACGAAATCGAATCTGAATCAGTAAAAATTGCAGGATTAGTTTGCAAGAACTTCAGTTTCGACTATTCGAGACCTGATGCAGAAGAAAGTCTTCTGGATTACTTCAAAAAATACAACATTGTTAGCATTTCAGATGTTGACACCAGAGCTTTGGTAAGCTACATCAGAGACCATGGAGCAATGAATGCCATCATTTCTACTGAGACCGATGACCTTGATGCTCTAAAGAAAAAATTAGCCGATGCTCCTGATATGAAAGGCTTGGAATTGGCCTCGAAAGTTTCGACCAAAGAGCCTTATTACTTCGGGAACGAAAATGCAACCTATAAAATCTCGGCTTTAGATTTGGGTATCAAAAAGAACATCTTGAGAAACCTAGCCGAAAGAGATTGTTATATAAAAGTTTTTCCGTTTGATGCTACGTTCGAAGACATGCAGAGCTTTGACCCACACGGATACTTTTTATCGAATGGTCCCGGCGATCCTGAGCCTTTAAAAAACGCTCAAGAGATTGCCCTAAAGATTGTAGAAACCGGGAAACCGCTTTTCGGGATATGTTTAGGGCACCAAACCATTGCTTTGGCGCACGGAATTCCGACTTATAAAATGTTCAACGGCCACAGGGGTATCAATCACCCGGTTAAAAATTTGATTACCGGAAAAGGTGAAATCACCTCGCAAAACCACGGATTTGCTGTAGAGAAGGAGGCTTTGGAAAAGCATCCGGACTTTGAGATTACACACATTCACATCAATGATGGCACTGTAGCCGGAATGCGCATGAAGAGTAAACCTGTGTTCTCTGTGCAATACCATCCGGAAGCAAGTCCTGGACCACACGATTCCTCTTACTTATTTGACGAATTTATCGATAAAATAAAAAACGCCTAATTACTTAATATTATGAAAAAACGCAGTTTAATTGTAGCGGGTATGCTAGCTCTTACACTAGTTGCTTGTAAGAAAGAAGAAGAAAAAAAAACAAACACAGAGATGAACGAGAATCCACTTTTGGTTGAAGAGTTTAATACTCCTTATGGCGTTCCGCCATTTGATTTAATCAAAGACGAACACTTTGAACCGGCTATTCTGGAAGCTATCAAAATGCACCAGGCAGAAGTTGATGCTATAGCCAACTCTACAGAAACTCCAACTTTTGAGAATACGATATTGGCTATGGAAAAGTCGGGTTATTTACTAAAAAGAAATGCTCGTATCTTTTATAACCTGACTAGTGCCAATACCAACGACAAGTTACAAGAAATTGCGGCTAAACTAGCCCCTGAGATGTCTAAACACTCAGACAACATTAGCCTAAACGATAAACTATTTCAAAGAGTAAAAACGGTTTGGGAAAACAGACAATCGCTAAACCTAGGTCTTGAAGAGGCTAAACTCCTAGAAGAATCTTATAAAAGTTTTGTAAGAAGCGGTGCTAACCTATCAGAAGAAGACAAAGAAAAGCTTCGAAAAATCAACGAAGAATTAGCATTGCTTACGTTAGAATTCAGCAACAACGTATTGGCAGCTAACAACCAATACGAGCTTGTCATCGAAAATAAAAAAGACCTATCCGGTCTTCCGGAGGCTGTTATTCAAGCTGCTGCCGAAACTGCAAAAGAAAAAGGAAAAGAAGGAAAATGGGTATTTACCCTTCAAAACGCTTCTGTCATGCCTTTCCTACAATATGCCGATAACAGAGAGTTGCGTAAAGAAATCCTAAATGCTTATCAAAACAGAGGTAACGGAGGAGAATTTGACAACAACGAAAAAGTAAAGAGAATTGCCAACCTACGTTTAGAAAAAGCAAATCTTTTGGGTTACAAAACTTTTGCAGATTATTCATTAGAAGAAACCATGGCGAAAAGCCCTAAAGGCGTATATGATTTGTTGAACAAACTTTGGGTTCCGGCTCTTGCTAAAGCCAAAGAAGAAGAGGCGGAAATCAAAAAAATGATGGAGGCAGACGGAATTAAAGATGACGTTCAACCGTATGACTGGAGGTATTATGCAGAAAAGATTCGCAAAGCAAAATACGATTTAGATGAGCAAGAAGTAAAACCATATTTGAGCTTAGAGAATGTTCAAAACGGAGTTTTCGGAGTTTGCGAAAAGCTATACGGATTGAAATTCGAGCAAGTTCAAAATGCCCCGGTATATCACCCTGAAGCTACTCTTTGGAAGGTAACCGAGAAAAACGGAGACTTTGTAGGTGTGCTTTATATGGACTTCTTTCCGAGAGCGTCAAAAAGAGGTGGTGCTTGGATGACTTCATATAGCGAACAAAGCATCAAAGACGGCAAACGCATTGCTCCGGTGATTTCTATCGTATGTAACTTTACAAAACCGGTGGGTGACACCCCTTCTCTACTTACATTTGACGAAGCTTTAACTTTCTTCCACGAGTTTGGCCATGCACTTCATGGATTGCTATCAAACGTAAAATACGAAAGTCTATCAGGTACTAACGTTTCTAGAGACTTTGTAGAACTCCCGTCTCAGGTATTAGAGAATTGGGGGGCTGACCCTGAAGTTTTGAAAATGTATGCAAAACATTACAAAACAGGCGAAGTAATTCCTGATGCTTTAATCAAGAAAATTAACGACGTAGGTACGTTTGATCAAGGTTTTGCCACTGTGGAATACTTAGCGGCCTCTCTTTTGGATATGGATTACCATACACAAACTGAACCTATCACTGTAAACATTGATACGTTCGAAGATGCCAGCATGAAGAAAATTGGTCTTACGAATGCTATTATTCCGAGATACAGAAGTACGTATTTCTTACATATCTTCTCTGATCCTGTAGGATATGCTTCAGGATACTACAGCTATATTTGGTCCGGAGTCTTGGATACTGATGCTTTTGAAGCTTTCAAAACCACAGAACTTTTCAACCAAGAAAAAGCAAATGCCTTCCGTAAGAACATTCTAGAAAAAGGAAACACAGAAGATGCGATGGAGCTTTATAAACGCTTTAGAGGAGCTGAGCCAAGCATCGAGCCACTCTTGAGAAAGAGAGGTTTAACGGAAGATAAAAAAACGATCACCGAAAAACTTTAATATTAATAAGGGCCTGGCAGTTTGCTGTCAGGTCTTTTTTAGCTTATGAAATTACTTGCTTACCTTATTGCATACCCGTTTCTGTGGTTGATTTCAAGAATGCCTTTCCGAATGCTGTATGCCTTTTCGGACATGGTTTTTGTACTCATCTTCTATCTAATTAGGTATCGTAGAAGAACGGTTCGGAACAACCTAAAAATTGCACTGCCTCACCTATCTGAATCTGAACATAGTCGCATCGAAAAAGAGTTTTACAGACACATGTGTGACATGTTTTTGGAGATGATTAAAACGCTTTCAATTACGGCCGAAGAGATGGACAAGCGCTTTCGTTTTACTAATCTGGAGGTCATTCACGAATTCGAAAAGAAGCAGAAAAGCATCATACTTTTGTATTCTCACTATGCGAGTTGGGAATGGTCTATTGCATTAGGGAGGCATATTAATTTCAAAGGTTATGGGATTTACAAAAAAATCCAAAACCCGTATTTTGACAAGCTCGTTAGAGACATCCGTTCTAAGTTTGACGCAACGCTTATTAACACAAAATCGACCATCAAAGAAGTTACTCAGAACCAAGAGAACGGTATACTTGGTATATATGGGTTTATCAGCGACCAAACTCCTCGACCGCAAAAAACCCATTATTGGGAAACATTTATGGGCAAGGTGGTTCCAATACATACAGGTGGAGAGATGCTTGCTAAGAAACTCGACATGAGTACGATTTTCATGAAAGTGGAAAAAGTAAAACGAGGTCATTATCAAGCCACTTTTATTCCTATTACTGACAACCCAAGAGAAATTCCGGACTATCAAATCACGTATCGCTTCATCAAAGAAGTTGAAAAGCAAATTCTCGAAAAGCCGGAGTACTATTTCTGGACTCACAAGAGATGGAAACACAGTGTGGATTAGTGGTCATCAGCAAAAACATTCAATACTAAAATTTCATTACTCTAATGATATATTTCTCGGAACAAGGCTATCAATATCTGAACAACTTACTTTCTGAAAAAAATTATTCTAAAATTTTTGTACTTACAGATAGTAATACCAACGAATTGTGTTCTGCTCCTTTTTTGGCTGAGGTAGCAACAGAAATTCCCATCGAGGTTATCGAAATCGAAGCCGGAGAAGCACACAAAACCATTGATACGTGTACGGAAATTTGGAAAATTTTGTTAGAGCTCGGGGCAGACCGAAATAGTCTTATGATAGGCCTTGGGGGCGGAGTGATTACGGATATGGCCGGGTTTGTTGCTTCGGTTTTCAAAAGGGGGATTGCTTTTGTCCATGTTCCGACTTCGCTATTAGGTATGGTTGATGCGGCTATTGGCGGAAAAAACGGGGTGGATCTAGGCAATTTGAAAAACCAAATTGGGACTATTACTTTGCCGGAAATGGTGTTGATAGACCCTCGATTTTTGAATACGCTTCCAAACGATCAAATTCGTTCGGGTTATGCCGAAATGCTCAAGCATGGGCTCATTTTCGATAAAGAGTATTGGGATAAATTGTCAGACATCAAAAACATTGACTTTTCAGACTTAGAGGAGCTCATCATGGAGTCTGTAGCTATTAAATTACACATCACCTCGCAAGACTTAAACGAAAGCGGTCTTCGAAAAACGCTTAATTTTGGTCACACCTTAGGTCATGCCATTGAGAGTTATTTTTTGGAAAATCCCGACAAGATGACACTCCTGCACGGTGAAGCTGTTGCTGTTGGAATGATTTTAGAAAGTTATATTTCGCTCCAAAACCATCTGTTATCAGAAACGGAATATCAACACATCAAATCGGTCTTAGGGAATATCTACCCTATACCTGACTTTTCTGAAACCGACGTGGAAAAAATCATCGAATTACTCATCTTTGACAAAAAGAACAGCCACGGGAAAATAAATTTTGTACTACTTCAACGCATTGGTCAAGCTGTCATAGACCAACACGCGGAAAAAGAGACCCTGCTTGCAGCCTTTGGTGATTTGAAGTAGTTGAATATTAGGCATAACGCTAATCTTTGAGAAAAAATAAATAGTAAAAAATCTTTTTGGTAAGAATTTTGTAAATGAGGGGGTAAATATCATTAATCTGTTGTGATTCAGAAGTGTATATTTTTAAGGAATTTTTGACATTTTTGTAGAGATATTTGATTGAAAAATTTTGCAAATCAAAAAGAATATTTTTTACATTTGCCCCAAGTGAAAAAGGCCGCTGAAAATATCGTAATAACTGTGATAAACAGGGATTTCAATTCTTATAAAAAGATGTTGAAGTACCTGCTTTTTGCTATTAATACACCCCTTCTTTGCCTTTACTTTTACAATACGGAATTCGAAATAATCTATGCTAATATTAGGGTTTGATAAAATCATTCTTTTTATCGCGAAATAATTTTAAATCTCTAAACCCTAATAAAAAATGAACACAAGATATTTCGACCTTATAAATCAGACTTTTTACTTTCCGCAAGAAGAATTTTCTTTAAACAAAGACAATTTGCTTTTCCATAACATTGATTTGATGAAGTTGGTTGAACAATACGGTACGCCACTGAAGTTTACGTACCTTCCGGCCATTTCGAACAACATCAACCGCGCTAAAACTTGGTTTAATAAGTCTATGGAGAAGTTGGGCTATGAAGGTAATTACTATTATTGCTACTGTACGAAAAGTTCGCACTTTAAATTCGTTATGGATGAGGCTTTCAAAAATAACATTCATATCGAAACCTCTTCGGCCTATGATATCAACATAGTTGAGAAGCTGATGGAGGAAGGCAAAATAAAGAAAAACACCTTTGTGATTTGCAACGGATTCAAACGCGAGCAGTATATAGAAAACATTGCTCGCCTAATCAACAACGGGCACAAAAACACTATTCCAATAATTGACAATTACGAAGAGTTGGATTTGTTGCTTGAAAAAACCGATAAAAAGTTCAAAATCGGAATCAGAATTGCAGCCGAAGAAGAACCTAAGTTTGAGTTTTATACATCTCGTTTAGGTATTGGATATAAAAATATTGTTCCGTTCTACAGAAAACAGATTCAGGATAACAAGCAGCTGGAGCTTAAGATGTTACACTTTTTTATCAACACGGGTATTCGCGACACAGCTTATTACTGGAACGAGCTTACCAAGTGTATGAAAGTGTATATTGCTCTTAAAAAAGAGTGCCCTACGCTGGATAGTTTGAATATTGGAGGAGGTTTTCCGATCAAAAATTCGTTAGCATTCAACTATGACTACGAATACATGGTAGAGGAAATCTTGAACCAAATCAAGATTGCTTGTGACGATGCAGAAATTCCTGTTCCTCACATCTTTACTGAATTCGGTTCGTTTACAGTAGGCGAAAGTGGTGGAGCAATTTATCAGGTATTGTATCAAAAGCAACAAAACGATAGAGAGAAGTGGAATATGATTGACTCTTCTTTCATCACTACCCTACCCGATTCTTGGGCTATCAGCAAGCGTTTTGTTATGTTGGCTGTTAATCGTTGGAACGATACTTACGAAAGAGTTTTATTAGGAGGGTTAACGTGTGATAGCGATGACTATTACAACTCTGAGCAACACATGAATGCGGTTTACCTTCCGAAGTATAATAAAGAAAAACCTTTGTATATTGGGTTCTTCAACACAGGAGCGTATCAGGAAACCATTGGTGGTTTTGGAGGAATTCACCACTGTTTAATACCTCAACCCAAACACATTTTGATTGATAGAGATAAAAATGGTATTTTAGCCACTGAGGTATTTTCTGAACAACAAACTTCTGAAGAAGTATTAAAGATATTAGGTTATAATAACGAAAAATAATTTATTTTTGAAAAAAAAGAAGCGATGAGTAAAGGAGCAATTAGACAATTTATAGAACACCATTACAGGCATTTTAATGCGGCTGCGTTGGTTGATGCTGCTAGAGGATATGAGCAACATTTATTAGAAGGAGGTAAAATGCTTATTTCGCTAGGAGGAGCTATGTCCACGGCAGAGCTAGGAATCTCCTTGGCCGAAATGATTCGCCAAGACAAAGTACACATCATTTCGTGTACGGGAGCTAATCTTGAAGAGGACGTAATGAATCTTGTTGCTCACTCTCATTACAAAAGAATCCCAAACTGGAGAGACTTAACTCCGCAAGACGAGAGAGAATTGCTAGACAACCACTTTAACCGTGTGACAGATACTTGTATCCCTGAAGAAGAAGCTTTTCGTCGTTTACAAAAACACCTTGAAGAGGTATGGCATAATGCTGAGGCTAAAGGAGAAAGATACTTTCCGCACGAATTTTTGTATCAAGTAGTGAAATCCGGCGTTTTGGAGCAATATTACGAAATTGACCCTAAAGACTCATGGATTGTTGCAGCAGCTGAGAAAAACTTGCCTATCGTAGTACCAGGATGGGAAGATTCTACTACCGGAAATATTTTTGCGGCTAATGTGATTAAAGGAAACCTAAAGGCTTCGACTGTAAAATCAGGAATCGAGTATATGATTTATCTTACAGAGTGGTATCGTGCTAACTCTGGGGGTAAAGGTGTAGGATTCTTCCAAATCGCAGGAGGTATTTCGGGAGACTTTCCGATTTGCGTGGTTCCGATGATGTATCAAGATTTAGAGTGGGAAGATGTGCCTTTCTGGGCTTATTTCTGTCAAATCTCTGACTCTACCACAAGTTATGGTTCTTATTCCGGAGCTGTGCCAAACGAGAAAATCACTTGGGGAAAACTAGATGCCGACACTCCTAAATTTATGATTGAATCGGATGCTACTATTGTGGCTCCTCTAATTTTTGCATATATCTTAAACCATTAAAATATAGTTTTCGGGCAATTTATGAGACGAGTAATAGTTGATTACGCTAAATTAACGAACGAAATTTTGACGCTTTTGGTCGAAAAATTTCCTGATGGATATGATGATTCAGACATCATCCGTTTTAAGAACGCAAAAAACGAAACAGTTGAGGCTGTTGAGGTTCGTACAGAAGACACCATCTATTTGGTAAAAGTAAGTACGAAATTAGCTGACCGCATCGAGAATTTTGAAGATGACGATTTAGATTTAAACTTGGTGGCAGCTGTTACTCCTCCTATCAAAGACATTGAAGATGATGTCGTAGATGATGACGATGATGACGATAGCAGCGATAGAGACGACGACATCGATGACGATGATGATGAAGACGATGACGATATTCCAGATGACGAAGAAGAATTCGACGATGAAGACTAAAATA
>CAYZBA010000056.1:0-11671 GCA_964476555.1 uncultured Flavobacterium sp. | reverse complement strand
AATTTAAGAGTGCAAATATACTAAGATTCTACGGAATATTTAAAATTCCTTTTCACGGATAAAAAATAATTTTATAAGTGATATGATTTTAATATAAAATGGATGCAAATAAAAACTTCGCCAAAACATTGACGAAGTTTTTATTGTATTTTGGCATTCCTCTACTTATGTATGGAATTACAGCTTACCTATATAAGCAGCCATATCTACTAATTTATCAGAGTAGCCGTATTCGTTGTCGTACCAAGCTACAATTTTGTAGAATGTAGAGTTTAACGCTATTCCCGCTTTAGCATCTACTACACAAGTGTGAATATCGCTTACAAAATCTTGCGAAACCACATCGTCTTCCACCACACACATAATTCCATCAAGTTCACCAGTCGCAGCTTTTTTCAAAGCCGCCATAATTTCATCATAAGTGGTTTCTTTAGCTAATTTTACAGTCAAGTCAACTACAGAAACATCCGCTGTTGGCACCCTAAAGGCCATTCCCGTAAGTTTTCCTTTTAATTCCGGAATTACTTTAGTCACTGCCGTAGCAGCACCCGTACTAGCCGGAATAATGTTGTTCAACACCGAACGACCTCCTCTAAAGTCTTTTTTAGACGGTCCATCAACCACCATTTGCGAAGCCGTAGCGGCATGTACAGTTGTCATCAAGGCCTCCACGATTCCAAATTCTTCGTGCAACACTTTGGCTAAAGGTGCCAAACAGTTGGTCGTACAAGATGCATTCGACACAATCGTATCTTGCGCGGTTAGTTTTTGGTGATTTACTCCCATCACAAACATCGGAATATCTTTAGATGGTGAAGACAACACTACTTTTTTAGCTCCGGCCACAAGGTGAGCTTGTGCCTTTTCTTGAGTAGTAAAAATTCCGGTACAGTCCAAAATTACTTCTGCCCCTACTTCGTTCCACTTCAAATTCGAAGGATCTTTTTCTGCTGTAACTCGGATGGTTTTTCCGTTTACTATCAAGTTCCCATCTTTAACTTCTACTGTTCCGTTAAATCTTCCGTGAACAGAATCATATTTTAAAAGGTATGCTAAGTGTGCTGGTTCTAATAAGTCGTTAATAGCTACTGCTTCTACATCTTCTCTATCTACTATTAGTCTAAATGCTAATCTTCCAATTCTACCGAATCCGTTGATTCCAATTTTTATTTTTGACATAGTTTTTGTTTTTATAAATTAGTAATTTGTCGTGAGCTTCTCCTCACGCTCTATTTTCTATTTTCTTAGTTCTAAATACTTACAATATCAGATACTCTGAGCAATTCTTCGTCAATTTTACAAGTTCCTTTAATGGCTTGTTCTAGCGGAGTGAGTTCGATTTTATCGTTAAGCAAACCTACCATGTAACCTGATTTTCCTTCCAAAAGTGATTCTACAGCCTTTACACCTAAACGGCTTGCCAGCACTCTATCGAAACACGTAGGAGCTCCGCCTCGTTGCATATGTCCTAAAACTGACACTCTTACGTCGTATTCCGGCATATTGTTCTCTACATACTCTTTAAGCTCAAATACATTTTTACCGATGTTATCACCTTCGGCCACCACTACGATACTCGATGTTTTTCCGGATTCTTTACTTCTTTTCAAAGATTCTAAAAGTCTTTCTAAACCAAGATTTTCTTCAGGTATTAGAATTTCTTCGGCTCCTGCTCCGATTCCGGCATTAAGAGCTATGTGACCTGCATCTCTACCCATTACTTCGACAAAGAACAATCGGTTATGCGAATTGGCCGTATCTCTGATTTTGTCAATCGCTTCTACTACGGTATTCAAAGCAGTATCATACCCCAGTGTATGGCTAGTTCCATAAATATCGTTATCTATGGTTCCTGGGATACCCATCACCGGAATTCCGAACTCTTTACTAAACACCATACCTCCCGTAAAACTACCATCCCCACCAATAACCACTAAAGCATCAACACCTTCTTTTTGCAGGTTCTCATAAGCTTTTTGTCTTCCTTCGGGAGTAATAAAATCTTTAGAACGGGCAGACTTCAAGATGGTTCCTCCCTTGTTGATGATATTTTTTACACTTCGGGCGTCCATCTGCTTGAAATCGCCCTCTATCATACCTTGATAACCTCTATAAATCCCTATACATTCTACATGGTGATAAATACTGGCTCTAACTACGGCACGAATCGCAGCGTTCATCCCCGGAGCATCACCTCCTGAAGTTAGAACAGCTATCTTTTTAATTTTCGACATAAAAAGTGGTTTATTTCTATGGTGTAAATTTACTAATTAAATTTGGTATTTACTCTGTTTTTACAACCGTTTTAAGAAAAAAATAGTTCAGAAATATCGGATTGAAAATACGATATCGTTTTCGAGTTTTTCTTTGCTTGTAAAAACGTCCTGGGAACCAAAATTATGCAGAAAAATCCCGAATTTGGGCTTAATTTTTATGATATTTTTTTCGAAAGCTTTTAAATACTGTCATTCAGACAATTTAAAGGAATTGATTCGTCAATTAATAGCGTAAAACAAAGTTTATCATTATTTTTGCCTGTAAAATCAAAAAAGCTATGCCATCGGATTGTATTACCTTTCAGAACTCAGGATATTTCTCAGAGATTATCATTGATTATTTAAACCAATCTGAAAAGGTCAAGCCGTTTTATAAACACTTCCCTACTCTAGAAAGCTTTCAACTTCAGATAGAAGAAAAGCAAAACTTTAGTCCTGAAAACAGAAAGGTGCTTGCTCAAGCCCTACAAAAACAATACGAAGGGTTTACGGTATCCGAAGCCACTCAAAAAAATCTCGACTTACTAAACGAAAAACAAACGTTCACTATCACCACAGGTCATCAGTTAAACTTGTTTACCGGGCATCTTTATTTCGTATACAAAATCATTTCGGTCATAAAGCTTTGTAATCAACTCAAAAGACAATATCCGAATAACGACTTCGTACCTGTGTATTGGATGGCTACCGAAGACCATGATTTTGAAGAAATCAACCACTTCTTGCTTCACGATAAGAAGATTGTTTGGAACCGTGCTTCGGGTGGTGCTGTGGGAGAATTTGATACTAACGGGCTAGAAGAAGTCTTTAAGGTACTTTCAGCAGAACTTGGAGTATCGACCCATGCTCAGTATCTGAAAGATTTGTTCGAAAAATCATATCTAAAGCATTCAAACTTAGCCGAGGCTACTCGTTTCTTAGTGAACGAACTGTTTTCGGAATACGGCTTAGTAATTGTAGACGGAAACGACAAAAATCTGAAAAAGCTTTTTGCTCCATACGTTCGACACGAACTGAAAAATCAGGTTTCATTCACGAAAGTATCAGAAACTTTAGCCAAGTTCCCATATACGGTTCAAGTGAATCCGAGAGAAATTAATCTTTTTTATCTAGACAAAAACCTCCGCGAAAGGATTATCAAAGAAAATGATACTTACCTTATCAATAACACCAATCTGAAATTCTCGGAAAAAGAACTTTTAGATATCTTAGAATCACATCCGGAAAAATTCAGTCCGAATGTGATTATGAGACCCCTTTACCAAGAGGTGATTCTACCAAATTTATGCTATATTGGTGGTGGAGGTGAACTAGCCTATTGGCTGGAATTAAAAGCCTTTTTTGAAGAAGTAAAAATTCCTTTCCCTGTGCTTTTACTTCGCAACTCCGTTGTTTTAGTAAGTGATAAACAAAACCGGAAAAGAGAAAAACTAGGTCTTTCTTTTGCCGATTTATTCGAAAAACAGCCTAAACTCGTTGACCGAAAAGCCAAAGAGTTCTCCAAAATTGAAGTGGATTTTACAGCGCTAAAAACTCAACTGCAAAAACAATTTGACACCCTAAAAGCAGCCGTTAACAAAACCGACAAATCGTTTGCCGGAGCGGTGAATGCCCAAGAAAGAAAACAAATCAAAGGGTTAGAAAACCTCGAGAAAAGACTCCTCAAAGCCAACAAAAAGTATTTTGCAGAACAGTTAAGCCATATCATTTCGTTACAAAACGAGCTTTTCCCGAATCAAAGTCTGCAAGAAAGACAAAACAATTTTGCGGAATACTACAGCGAATACGGCCGGTTGTTTTTCGACAAATTGTTTGATGAGCTGGAACCTCTCTCACATAACTTTAATGTTGTTATATTTTAAAAACCTCTTCAATATTGAACTCTAGGGAACTCTGAAAAGCAATTACTATTATTTAGACTAAAAAAACTTTTCTGAATTACAGTTTTACCTTACATTTGTGCCGCTTATGAAAATAAGAGGTCATAAATATCTCATAGTAATACTCTTAACTCTAGCAGGAGTTTTGGAAATTAAATCTTTGCATCTCAACAAAGTTGAGGCTAAAGATACCTCTGTTATTCACTCACATTCCTCAGATGAATCCCGATTTTCTATCAGTAAAGAAATTCCAGACACAAAATTTGAGCTTGCCCAATGTGAAATTGTAGAAGGAAGTGTCGATTCAGGTAAAAAGTTTGACTCTGACGGAGGCTTTGTTATTCCTTCTTCTCTCTATTATCTACAACGTATACTTTTTTAATTGATTCAAAACTTTCCCTAAAGAAGTTTTATCGCTTTTACCCACTTTTAGACTCGCTTTATATCATCTGTTGCGTCTATAGACTTTGATTCTCTAAATCGGTCTTTTAACCCCTATTAAAATATTACGGCAATCCTACGGATTATTCACTCTTTGTAGTGAACTAATCTCATTGCTTTTTATACCTATACTTCAAACCTAAACAATCATTAAATTTAGTCAACTATGTTGAAGAAAACCTTTATGACATTAGGGTTGGCAGCTGTATTTTGTAGCACAAGCTGTCAATCAGAAAAAAAAGAAAACCACGAAAAAACTACTTTTATAGCTTCAACCCCAATCATCAAAGACACTTTGGTCAACA
The DNA here is from genome assembly GCA_964476555.1 of uncultured Flavobacterium sp. Lineage (GTDB taxonomy): Bacteria > Bacteroidota > Bacteroidia > Flavobacteriales > Flavobacteriaceae > Flavobacterium. The sequence continues at coordinate 6,769 of CAYZBA010000056.1, read as the reverse complement.
AAGATTATGTGTGTCAAATTCGTTCGATCAACCATATCGAAGTGCGTGCGCTCGAGAAAGGGTATTTACAAAATATCTATATCGATGAGGGGCAGGCCGTAAAGAAAGGCCAACTGCTATTTAAAATCATGCCTAATATGTATCAGGCAGAAGTGATGAAAGCTCAGGCAGAAGCCGATTATGCAGAAATCGAATACAAAAACACCAAAGCTCTTGCCGAAAACAACGTAGTTGCTCCCAACGAGCTGGCTATGGAAAAAGCAAAATGGGACAAAGCCAAAGCAGAACTCGAACTGGCGAAAACTCATTTGCAATTTACTGAAATCAGAGCGCCATTTGACGGAATTATTGACCGGCTAAGAGTTCGAGTAGGAAGTTTAATCGACGAAGGCGAACTCATCACCGAACTTTCCGATAACAGCAAAATGTGGGTATATTTTAATGTTCCAGAGGCCGAATACCTCGACTATATGAATCAGGCCAACAAAGAAAACCTAAAGCACGTCGGGTTAAAATTAGCGAACGGAAAAATGTATCCGCTACAAGGAAAAGTAGAGACCATCGAAGCTGATTTTGATAACGAAACCGGTAACATCTCCTTCAGAGCCACATTCGACAATCCTGACCGATTGTTGCGCTACGGACAGACCGGAAGTGTCGTTATCCCGACTTCTATCGAAAATGCGATGCTCATTCCTCAAAAAGCCACCTTCGAAGTTCTAGAGCTGATTATATGGAAGTTCTGTTGACCCAAAGAGAAGCTTTGGAAGCTAAGTTTGAGCTTATCGAAATAAAAATGAAACAGTTAAACGAAACGGTAAACGCTTACAGAGCCCTTGGTGGTGGTTGGCAATAATTAGATTAATTTGTTGTTTCGAACCCCGTTTTATATCTCTAAAACGGGGTTTTTATTGTCTAACTTTGTTTTCAACAGTTTCCCCTATCAAAACATTTCGATTTATTTCTAAAAAAAGCTATTTTTGCAGCTATGGAATCCGTAAAAATCATAGAATGTCCGAGAGATGCTATGCAAGGCATCAAGACGTTCATTCCTACCGAAAAAAAGATTACCTACATTCAATCACTTTTACGGGTTGGGTTTGATACCATTGACTTCGGGAGCTTCGTTTCACCGAAAGCCATTCCACAGATGCAAGATACGGCCGAAGTGTTGGCTGGTCTTGACTTATCACAAACCAAAAGTAAGCTATTGGCTATTATTGCCAATACCAAAGGCGCCGAGACAGCAAGCCGATACAAAGAAATTCAATATTTAGGTTTCCCTTTTTCTATATCCGAAAACTTCCAGATGCGAAATACACACAAGACTATTGCCGAGTCTATCGTTACGCTTCAAGAAATCCTCGATATTGCTGCCAAATCCAATAAAGAAGTTGTAGCCTACTTATCTATGGGATTCGGGAATCCTTATGGGGACCCTTGGAACGTGGAGATTGTAGGAGAATGGACCGAAAAATTAGCCCAAATGGGAGTTAAAATCCTCTCGTTATCAGATACTATTGGCAGCTCTACTCCGGAAGTAATTGAGTATTTGTTCTCGAATCTCATTCCAAAATACCCACATATTGAGTTTGGGGCTCACTTGCACACCACCCCGGACAAGTGGTTCGAGAAAATCGACAGTGCCTACAAAGCCGGTTGCAGGCGTTTCGACGGAGCCATCAAAGGCTATGGTGGTTGCCCGATGGCAAAAGATGACCTTACCGGAAATATGCCTACTGAAAAGATGCTATCTTATTTCACTGCCAATAAAATAGAGACAAACCTTCATCCGTTACACTTCGAGAGTGCCTACAACGAAGCTATCAAAGTATTTTAGTTTTTGGCGGTAAGCCCAACCGGAATCATCACTTTGCCTTTTTCGTACGTATTCAAGTAAAGCGTAAGTGGTTTTTTATTGCCCTCCCAAGTAATCGTATAAACATCCAGCATTCCTGTTCCGAGCTCACCAGTTTTGGTCGGGAAAGGACAACAACTACCTTCTTCCTGATAAATTATCGGTTCGCCATTTGGCCCTAATAATGCATTGAGAAATTTTTCTTTATTGGCTTCTCGCTGATGAAGGAGACCGAATCCTAAGTTTACCGGATAGTCTTCGTCAAAACCGTATTTTTTATCGGTTGCTTTTTCGGTGAGTTTATAGGTATTCTTATCTAAAAGTTCGGGGCTTTTAGCCGTTTCGTCAATATTCTTTATCGTAAGTTTCGTGCTGATGCATGAACCCGCCAAAACTAGAACCAAACAGAAAATCGCTTTTCGCCACATAACTTTTGTTTTTTTGTGAAGTAAAATTACTGATTTTATTTCATAAAAAAAGAGGTAACACAATGGTGTTACCTCCTTCGACTACTCATGGATTTATCTAGTCAGCCAACCACTACGACTGGCTGTTGCTATAGCATAGGGGGTTATCCAGAATAGAGTAAACATATAGAAAATACTATACGGATAAGCCCACATAGATTCTAGTATACTTTTTTGTCTTTTGCTATAAAAGAACACCTGAACACTAGAAAATATAAAGACACTCATCAGACACGAGCTCAAGAATAATAACGGGTGAGTTAAAACAAACAAAAACATCAGCATCAGTAGCGGATAAGCCATAATTACTTTTAACCATTGGTTCAAAAGCAATATTCTGGTTCCTGTTTTAGGACCTTGTCTAAAGTTGGTAAAGGCAAACTTGCTCATCATAATGTTTTCACGAACGTTGCTTCGCTCCCATCGGATAAACATTTTATATAAGTTTTTATACTTTTCTGGAGTGTTTGTAAGTACACAAGCGTTGCGTTGGAAGAGCACTTTATAACCTTGTTTTAAAATCATATTGGTCATGGCTCGGTCTTCGCCAATGTCTGAAGGTTGCCCCATAAAGGTTTGGTTTAACCATTCTTCCAAACAATTCATGACAGCCTCTTTGCGATAAGCCGCCAGCGCCCCGGGAGTACACAATACCGAACCCAACTGGCTTTGAGCCGAACGTATGAATTCAAAACTGAATACAAAGCTCACATTGAGCATACGTGGGATAATCGCTTTTTGGTTGTTCAGCACTCTTACATTTCCGGCTACAGCACCACATTGTTTGTTGACTACAAACGGGCTCACCATATTTCGCAATGTATTTGTATCAATAATAGAGTCGCTGTCGATGGTTACGAACACCTCTCCTTTCCCGAGCTTAAAACCACGATACAACGCCTGTCTTTTTCCTTTGTTTTGTGGTTGTTGGTATATTTCGAGTCGGTCACCGAGTTCTTCTTTGGCTTTTTTCATCCAATACCAAGTGTCGTCTTTACTACCATCGTCAATCGAGATGATTTGTAACTTCTCTACCGGATAATTGCTCTTGGCAATACTCAACAAGGTTTCCCAAACCAATTTTCCTTCGTTATAGGCCGGCACAATCACCGTACAAGTTGGTAATTTCTCGTCTGATACCGATTGAATGGGCTTATAGCGTAAATATAAAAACAGGATATAGAACAAAAAAGACACTTTTAATGCTAACAATACAAGAGTGATGGTCATTACTATAGGCCCCCAAGTGGTCTCCATTCTTTCTAGGTGTACTCGTTCGAAGTCAGATTGAAACTGATATACCAAAAACATCGCCCCAAACATCAATAAAAAAGTTCCTGCTAAAATCAATAAATCTAGTGATCGTAGAGCTTTTTGTTGGGTTGTAGTAATGGTATCTTGATAGGTCTGAAACTTTTGTTTTTGAAGAAAAGAAAGCGTTGCTTTCTCTTGAACGGGTTTTATATACTTTTCCATACGCTAAAGGCTTAGATAATTAAAAACTGACATTAAGTCTGCCTTTGGCACATCCAACTATTATACCATCAGTATTTTCGGGCGATTCAAGGGGTTTTATGTTAAAAATTGTTGCAAACAGTGTGGAATCAGGAAACATTTTGTGGAACTCAAACTAGAATTTATCACAATAAAAAACGAGAAAAGGCTTCTTTTTTTCAAAAAGAAACCTTATAATTGTTAAATAAATATTAAAAAATCATTTACTTACCTCTTCGGTTTTACTTGAGGGAGCTATAATTTGGTTGAGTTCTTTAATCTCTTGAGTAGTAAGTTCCCTATATTTACCGACCGGGACGTCGAGCGAGATATTGATGATTCGAATACGCTTTAAGGCTGTTACTTCATATCCCAAATACTCACACATCCTGCGAATCTGGCGATTTAGCCCTTGAGTGAGCACGATTCTAAAGACATATTTACTGATTTGTTCTACTTTACACTTCTTGGTAACCGTACCTAAAATCGGAATTCCGTTTGCCATACGTTGTATAAAGCGGTCTGTAATGGGTTTGTTTACCGTAACGATATATTCTTTCCCGTGGTTGTTTCGAGAGCGCAAGATTTTATTTACGATATCGCCATCGTTGGTCATCAAGATAAGTCCTTCACTGTCTTTATCTAGTCTTCCTATCGGGAAAATGCGTTCCGGATAATTGATAAAGTCAATGATATTTCCCTTTACACTCTGATTGGTCGTGCATTCGATGCCCACAGGTTTATGAAAGGCCAAATAAATTGGTCTTACTTTTTTCTCAGAAATGAGTTTTCCGTCTATACGAACTTCGTCGTCAGGACCTACTTTGGTACCCATTTCCGGGATTTTTCCGTTAATCGTTATCCTGTTTTGCTCGATGAGCTTGTCTGCCTCTCGTCGAGAACAAAATCCGGTTTCAGCAATATATTTGTTGATTCGCTTTAATTCTTCCATAGTCTTTTTCCCATTTTCAGGTAACTTACCCGAAATCTTTTTACCCTAATTCACCTCTGTGTGGTTTGAGAGCATCTCTCACAGCAATCATATTTTCTCGATTCACCGTAAGATAAGCTATGGCATGAAACTCCGACAACTGCTCATAGCCAGAGATTGTATCGGGAATTTGTTCCATCTTAACGTATTCATCTAGGTGAATTTGATGGTGTTTGGCAGTGTTCAGTGCGGTTTCTCCTCTGAAGTCCCAAATCAATTTTATTCTTTCACTCATATTTATTTCTTTAGGGACTGCATTAACTTTTCGGCTTTTAGAAAGTATTTTTCTTTTTCCTTTTCATTCCCAAGCCCGGAATAAGCTTGCCCTAACTGTATGTTGAAGTTGATTTCTAACGAAACATTATCGACTATATAATCTAACCCATCGGCCAAAACATCTTTGGCTTTTTTATAGTTGCGAAGCTGGTTATAGGCCAATCCGGAATAGTAATAAAACTCCGGTTGTAGCGGATATAAGCCCACATAATATTCTGCTTTTTCCGACAAACGGTCAAAATTACCCATTTCGGTATACGCCTGTAACAAGAGCAATATAGTTTCGTAATCCTCCGGATTGGATTTTAAATTGAGCTCAAAGTAATCTGTGGCTTCTTGCCAATTCTGTTTGGTGTAATAAAACTTTCCGATTTCTTTCGCAATGGCCACATCCGGATCACTCTTGAAGTAAGAAACGGCTTTTTCCAGCTCCTTGTCATACTGCGGGTTGTTGTTGACAAAAATCAAAAATTCATTGATGATGCGGTGTTTTATTTTGTTGTCTACCTGAGTGCTCTCTAAAGCTTTCTTGATAGAGATCACAGCTTGCGGAACGTTGTTTTCCTCTAAATAGAACTTGAACAAGCTCACGTGGGCCCAATCAGACTCCGGAATGTTTTGAGCCAATTGCTTGGCCACCTCAAAAGCCTTTTCTTCCTGATTGTTTTCGGAATACAAATAGATAAGCGAAATATAAGGTTGTTCTCTTTTGGGGTTCTGGCGTATCTCTTCTTCCAGACGACTGATATCCGATACCGAGTTTTTGTGATTCTTCAGAATTTGAAGCTTATATAGCTCTCGGGTAGAATCAGGCGGGGCGGTTTTCTCCAACTCTTCGATAAGGGCCAATGCCTTGTCAAACCTACCTGTATACATATACAGCGACACTAAGTCGTCTTGATATTCTTGCTTACGTTTGTCGTCAAAAGTAATGAGTTTTTGTACTACGTCTATCGACTTTTCGTAGTCTTTGCTTTCGTAATACACATCATACAGGCTCAAATAGAACCACTTGTTGTCGGGTGTTTTTTGAATGGCTCTTTTGAGGAATTGTTCTGCCTCCGGGTACTTTTGTTGAGCTAGGTAATTGCGCCCCAGTTCGTGCAAAATAGTAGGGTCTTCGGGTTTGAGCTGTAGCGCTTTTTCTAGTTGAAAGATTGCTCTGTCATGGTTCTCAATTCCCTTTTGTTTTAAGGCCTCATAAAAGTACTCTTGAAATTTGTCTTCGACCAGCGCAATGCTATCGGGCTCTATCGGGTTCTGAGAAAAACTCGATAGAGAGCTAGCTATCAATAGTACTTTTATGATGTCTTTCATATTTTTATGTTCAGATTAATTCCGAATAATCCCCAATGCTTACACTAGTGAACTTACCATCAAATTTAGCAAAATTACCAATCATAGCATTGTCCAGATTAGCATTAGTTATTTTAGCATGGGTTTGAATAAGGCTATTACTGATGGTTGAGTTCTCAACAACCGTACCGTCACCTAGCGACACATTAGGCCCGATAGTGGCATTCTTGAGTACTACGTTTTCTCCGATAAAGCACGGCTCAATAATGGTTGAGTTATCCTTTTTCACCGTAGACGAAATCAACGTCTTCCCTTCTTGGTGCAGGAAGCCCAACATTCTGCTGTTGGTCTCTACCGTTACGTTTTTGTTTCCGCAATCCATCCATT
>CAYZBA010000055.1:0-11743 GCA_964476555.1 uncultured Flavobacterium sp. | reverse complement strand
AGTACTTTTGCTAATCAAGGAGTTTATATAAAACCTCATGCTATCTTGAGAATTGAAGATAAAAACGGAAAAGTACTCTTCGAACATGTACCTCAACCCAAAGATGTGCTGAGCAAAGATGTTTCGTATGCTGCGATTAAATTGCTGGAAGGAGTTACACAATCCGGAAGTGGAGGAAGGTTAAAATCTACCGGAGGTGGAGGTCCTGCTTATAAAAGGATGACCGGATATCCGTATGGATTTACGAATCCGATTGCCGGTAAAACCGGAACAACTCAAAATCAGTCTGACGGTTGGTTTATGGGAATGGTTCCGAACTTAGTTACCGGTGTTTGGGTAGGTAACGAAGATCGCGCAGCTCACTTTAGAACGATTACCTTTGGACAAGGAGCCTCAATGGCTTTACCAATTTGGGGAATTTATATGAAAAAATGTTATGAAGACCCAACTTTGAATGTTTCTAAAGACGAATTCAAACGACCGGACAATCTTGCTCCTTGGGCAGAGTGTAAGACACCACTGAAGGATTCTCTAGATTTGGATGTAAACTTGGATGAATTCGGATTTTAAAATATTAACTGTATGACAAAAAATAAAACCTATAACCCACAAGCAGTGTTTATAGGTTTTATTCGTTTATAACAAAGATTTTCTGTAACAAAAACCTTTTTAAAACGTCTAATATGAATAATACATCAAAAACTAACTTGATGAAAAAAATTGCCCTTTTATTTTCAGTTTTATGGACTGTAGCTCTAACAGCTCAAGAATTTAGAGGAATGGCTGTATATGAGACTAAAGTAAAAATGGATGAGGTGAAATTAGACAACCCTCAGATTACTCCAGAAATGAAGAAAATGATTGAAGAACAGATGAAAAAAATGTCCGAAAAGACTTTTACTTTAAACTTCGATCGTTACACTTCTATCTATGAGGAAGAAGTAAAACTCGAGGCAGGGAATGACCCTTTTGCAGGTGGTTTCAGAATGATGTCAAACACCATGTATGGTGGGGCTTATTATAAAAACGTAAAAGACAAATTTTTTCTTCAAGAAAGAGATATTTTCGGAAAGGAATTCTTGATTAAAGACTCTCTACAGGTATTTAATTGGGAGCTCTCTACAGAAAGCAAACAAATAGGGAATCACACATGTTTCAAAGCGACAGCAGTGGTTCCGTTTGATATGACAGACTTCAAAAACATGAGTCGTAAAGAACCAAAAGACGAAGCAGAGAAAGACCAACAAGAAAAATCAACCAACTTCTTAGACATGGTTGATATTCCGAAAGAATTAACTGTAACAGCATGGTATACTCCTGAAATTCCGGTTTCTCAAGGTCCTTCGAACTATTGGGGGCTCCCAGGACTTATTATGGAAGTAAGCTCAGGGAAAACTACGATTTTATGTTCTAAAATCGTAATCAACCCAAAAGATAAAAAAGAAATCAAAGTTCCAAAAACCGGAAAAGTAGTAACTCAAAAAGAATTCGAAAAAATTCTGATGGAAAAAATGGAAGAATTCCAAAAAATGGGACGTGGTGGAGGAAGAGGAACTTTTCGCATAGGAGGATAATATAATCTTACCCTTTAAAACTACCGTTTCACTATTATTTCTCGCACAAATGAAAAAATCACTCTCAATTCTTTTCATCTTATTTTTTGGATTCATTCAAGCCCAAAATATTAAAGTAGAGGGAATCGTAACAGACAGCCTTGGTATAGGTATCGAAATGGCCAACGTAATGGCTGTAAATCTCGACACAGACAAAATGGATGGTTACAGTATTACAGGGGATAAAGGACAATATGCTCTTTCGTTGAAACCCAACACCAATTATCAACTTAAAGTAAGTTATTTAGGTCTTACTCCAAAAACGATTGACCTAAAAACCGAGAACCAAAATGTTTTCTTGCCAATCAAACTCGAAGGCGATGGATTCATGCTTGAAGGAGTAGAGATTGTATACGAAATGCCGGTTTCTATCAAAGGGGACACTATCGTTTATAATGCGGATTCTTTCACAAGTGGGACCGAAAGAAAATTGGAAGATGTTTTGAAAAAGCTTCCGGGAGTAGAGGTTGACGATGACGGAAACATCTCAGTTGAAGGAAAAAGCGTTTCAAAACTCATGGTCGAAGGTAAGGACTTCTTTGACGGAGACACCAAACTAGGTGTAAAAAATATTCCGGCTGATGCTGTAGACAAAATTCAAGTGCTTAGAAACTATAACGAAGTTGACCAACTTCGGTCGGTGACCGACAATCAAGACAACTTGGCGATGAACATCAAATTAAAAGAAGGGAAAAAGAACTTTTGGTTTGGAGATATTACGGCCGGTGGTGGCGATGATGAACGCTATGTAGTAAACCCGAAGCTCTTCTACTATAGTGAGAAATACAGTCTCGGATTAATTACGAATCTCAACAACATAGGCGAACAACCCCTCACCTTCCAAGACTATATGCGATTTGCGGGTGGTTTCAGAAATATGATGAGAAGAAGTGGTTCTAACTTTTCTATTTCAGGAAATGATTTGGGGATTTCGATGATTCGAAATAACCGAGCCAATGAAATTTTGGCTAAATTCGGTGCGGCTAACTTTAGTTATAACCCGACCAGTAAATGGACTTTGAGCGGCTTTGGAATCGTATCCAGAACTGATACTGATATGTTAGAATGGGAGCGAAACTCGATTCTCAACACTGAAACTCAAGAAGTAGTGACTACTCAAGAGAGCAATAACACCAGCCTGCAGAAGTCTGAAATGACAATGGTAAAATTGAGTTCGAACTACAAACCGAGTCATAAAGTCACTGTGGAATATGACATTTTCTTGAAAAAGTCTCAACAGAAAGAAGATTACCAAACTTTCACCACAGTAACTCCAAATACAGACCAAAGTCAGTTTGTTTCGACTTATAAAAAGCAAGCCCCAACATCTGTAAACCAAAACATGTCTGTATTTTATGCTCCGAATGACAAACACGTTTTTGCTTTTGAAGCTCAGCATTTATACCAAGACGAAGACCCTTTTTATAATGCCAACTTGGCTCAAAAACCATTTGACTTAGCCGGTTACATAGACGGTCAACTCAGACAAGACATTTATCAAGAGAGGTTTTTGAAAACCAATAAGACCGATGTGAAAGCCGATTATTACTATGCCTTGAACAATAAAACGAACATCAACTTCACTCTCGGGAACACCTATTCTTATCAGAATTTCAACTCCCATTTGTTCCAAATCCTAGACAACGGATCTCAAAACCATTTGGACGATGAAGAATTGAACAACCGAGTAACGTATGTTTTCAACGATATTTTTGCCGGAGTTCATTACAAATTCATCACAGGTAAGTTCACTTTCAATCCCGGCTTTTCTATACATCAATACACAATGAAAGATTCTCAGTTAGGAACCGAAAACAACCGGACTTTCACGAGAATCTTACCGGATATAGATGTGAGATATCAAATCAAAAAATCTGAGAGTTTGACTTATAACTTTGCTTTTACCAATAACTTTACGGATATTGTTCAGTTGGCAGAAGGTTACGTTTTTCAAGGATATAGCAGTTTATACAGTGGTAATCGTCACTTAGAGAATTCGACAAACCAAACACACTCTTTAAACTATAGAAAATTCAACATGTTCAACATGGAATATTTAGGTGGAGGGGCTGTTTATACGAGGCTGGAAGACGGAATCAACAGTTTGGCTTCGTATGATGGAATCAACAGAACGTCGACTTCGTTCAACTCTAATTTTGCTAACGAAACCCTTACAGGATATGTATATTATGGAAGAACTTTAGCGAGATATTACAAAGTGGGTGTGAATGCCAACTGGAACTGGGCAAAACGAAACGTAATTCAGGTGAATCCTGCTACGAATATTGCTACGAACAACTGGACAGAATCATTTTCTCAAAACTATAGAGGGAGCTTTGGAACTTCGTTTGAGAAATATCCAAACGTAGAGTTGGGGTACTCTATTACCATCAACGATTATTTAAATAATCTTTTCTATACTTCGAGTCCATTTGCTAAATTGGATTACTATTTCCTAAACGGCTTCTCTCTTACGGCTGATTATACGTTTAACAGTTATTACAACAAAGAAAAAACGGTTGACAATCAATATGATTTCTTGAATGCCAGCCTTGCTTATAACAAAAAAGGCTCAAAATGGGAATATCGAGTAGGAGCAACCAACTTATTAAACACCAAAACATTGAATAGTGATAGTTTCTCACAATTCAGTATTTATACCTCACAATATACTGTTCAACCTCGATATGTCATTTTTTCATTGAAATACAACCTTTAGTTTGAATTAGTTTGTAAAAAAGACCTCATATAGAGGTCTTTTTTTATGTCTTTTTGAGAAACATCCGAGTATCAATTGATTATTATCTAGACTGATTCCAGAATATTAAAATTTCGTACCTTTGCAATATAAAACTCAGTTTATGAAAACACTTACGATGATTTTATTGACGGTGCTGGCAGTAACCGTAAACAAATGTTCTTCTGATTCCAAAGAATTGAAAAAGGATTTAATAATTGAATACGAAGCAAAAACTAGAGGTAGTTTTAGCAAAGTGATTATCAAAAATGATTCTTTGGTTGTGATGGAAGAAGGAAGAAGCGAAAGTGTTAACTATTATCCATTATCTAAAAAAGACTGGGATATATTAGTGAAACAAATTCAAGAAATTGATAAAGAACAAATTAAAAATTACAAAGCCCCTACTTCGAAAAGATTTTCAGATGCCGCAAGAGCAGCATCGGTTAGGGTAATTTATAAAAACGAAATCTATCAGTCTGAAGAGTTTGACGAAGGGACTCCTCCAAAAGAAATCAAGACTTTTGTAGACAAGATTACGTCTTTGTATATGAAAAACAAAACAAAAAAATGACAATTAAAGAAGTTCAAGACGAAATAATTGATGAATTTTCGATGTTTGATGACTGGACAGAACGTTACGAATATATCATCGAACTCGGGAAAAACCTTCCGCTCATTGACGAAAAATATAAAACGGATGATTACCTCATCAGAGGGTGTCAATCAAAAGTTTGGCTTCATGCTGAAGAAAAAGATGGGAAAATAGCTTTTACGGCAGATAGTGACGCTATACTGACCAAAGGCATCATAGCGATTATGATTCGGGTATTTTCAGGACAAAGTGCTTCTGAAATTCTAAAGGCTTCAACAGATTTTGTTGACGAAATCGGACTTAAAGAGCACCTTTCTCCTACTCGTGCCAATGGTTTGGTGTCTATGATCAAACAAATAAAAATGTATGCTTTGGCTTTTGAATCAAAAAACTCACAAGCCTAAAATTTTGAACAATGGAAGAATTTAAAGACGATATCAACCTAGGTGAACAAATCGTAAAGGTTTTAAAAGGCATTTACGACCCGGAAATTCCTGTGGACATTTATGAGCTAGGACTCATTTATGATGTGATGATTAATGAGGATAATGATGTTAAAATCCTGATGACACTCACCTCTCCGAATTGTCCGGTGGCTGAGAGTTTGCCACAAGAAGTAGAGCAAAAAATCAAAGCAATTGATGTGGTAAATTCAGTAGAGATCGAACTTACTTTTGACCCGCCTTGGAGTAGAGATTTGATGAGTGAGGAAGCAAAATTTGAGCTTGGAATGCTGTAAAATTTGTTTCTAACCCTTTACCTTACTTCGAATATCATGGAACAAGAAATCGTAAATAGAGTAGCTAAAAGTCCGTTACAGATTTTTGATTTGGAAGATTTTTTTCCGGAAGGAAACCGTATCGGCATTGATATTGCGCAATGGTTGTGGCAAGGAGTGATTCTCAAAGAAACCGAATTTAGAGATTACCTCAAAAATCACGATTGGAGTCAATATCAAGATGCATACGTCTATTTGTTTTGTTCTTCGGATGCCATTATTCCCGGTTGGGCTTTTAGCTTGGTGACTATGCACTTGGTTTCTGTTGCCAAAAAAGTGGTTGTAGGTACAGAAGAGCGCCTCAACGAAGTACTGTATCAAGAAATTTTAGGCAAAATCGATTTTTCAGTTTATCAAGACAAGCCTGTTTTGGTAAAAGGTTGTTCTAAAAAACCTGTTCCCGAAAATGCTTTAATCTTGGCATGTCAATATTTACAACCTGTTGCCAAGAGCATCATGTTCGGAGAAGCCTGCTCCACAGTACCTTTATACAAAGCCCCTAAAAAATAAAGCATTTAAAGAACCTGAGCAGGGGACCAAATCTTAACTTATTCCGAAAAATTGCTTATTTTTGTATCTCTATCTGTTAAGATACAATATATGCTCAAACAAAATTTACAACTCAAATTATCTCAGAAGCTATCTCCTCAGCAAATCCAGCTGATGAAGCTCATTCAATTGCCTACGCAGGCCTTTGAACAGCGATTGAAAGAGGAGATGATAGAAAATCCTGCTTTAGAAGCAGGTAAAGATGATGAATATGAAGTTTCTGATTTTGATACGGCTGAAGATTCTTATGATGATTTTGAGGGCGAGCGTATTGAAGCTGAAGACATCAACATAGACGAATATCTTAGTGATGATGAAACTCCGGAATACAAACTGCACGCCAACAACTACAGTGCAGATGACGAAGACAAAGAGATTCCGCTTGCCGCTCAATTGAGTTTTCATCAAGATTTGCTGAATCAGCTTAACACCTTTATCTTATCGGATAACGAAAGGGAAATTGCTGAATTCTTAGTAGGTAGTATAGACGACACCGGTTATATTCGTCGTAGCATCCAAGACTTGGTCGATGATATGGCCTTTACTCAAGGTATTTATACTGACGAGGCAACTGTAGAACGCATTTTACAGATTGTTCAAGACTTAGAACCTGCTGGTGTAGCGGCTAGAGACCTACAAGAATGTCTTTTGTTACAACTCCGACGTAAAACTCCAACGGATTCTGTTGAGTTAGCTATCGACATTATCGAAAATCAGTTTGATGCTTTTACAAAAAAGCATTACGACAAACTATTGCAAAAATACGGAGTGACTCAAGACCAACTCCGAAAAGCTATAGACGAGATAGAAAAGCTCAACCCTAAACCAGGTGGGGCTTATTCGGCAAGTAATAGAATTACTGAACACATCGTACCTGATTTTACGATCAGAATCGTAGACGGAGAATTGGAGCTCAGCCTTAATGGAAGAAATGCTCCTACGCTTCACATTTCAAAAGATTACCAAGAGATGTTGCAGACCTATAAAGATTCTCGTGAAAAATCGAATGCTCAAAAAGATGCCGTACAGTTCATCAAACAGAAGTTAGACTCTGCGAAGTGGTTTATTGATGCCATTAAACAACGTCAGGAGACACTTTACGTAACAATGAATGCCATCATGCAGTATCAACGAGATTACTTTTTAGAAGGAGACGAAACTAAGCTCAAACCGATGATTCTGAAAGATATTGCAGACATGGTTGGTTTAGACATTTCAACTGTTTCCAGAGTAGCTAACAGCAAATATGTGGAGACTCCGTATGGTACGAAGCTTATCAAAGATTTCTTCTCAGAATCGATGAAAAATGACCAAGGAGAAGATGTTTCGACTATCGAAATCAAGAAGATACTACAAAACATTATAGAAGAAGAAGATAAACAAAAGCCTTATCCGGACGATAAATTGGCAGAAATCCTTAAAGAAAAAGGATACCCAATTGCTCGTAGAACCATTGCTAAATACAGAGAATTGCTTGACATTCCTGTAGCGAGGATGAGGAAAAAAATATAATAAAAGCCCAACCAACCATGCTACAGTTAAACGTAAAAAACGAAACTTCAAGACTTAGAGCCGTCGTATTAGGAACCGCTGTCAGTAACGGGCCAACCCCAACTGCAGAAGAGGCCTATGATCCAAAATCTTTAGAACATATCTTAGCCGGAACTTATCCGATTGAGGCAGATATGGTTAAAGAAATGGAGGCTTTTAACGAGGTTCTCCAAAAATATGACGTTCAGGTTTTTCGACCTGAAATTATTGAAGATTACAACCAAATTTTCTCACGAGATATTGGTTTTGTGATAGATGACATTTTTATAAAAGCCAACATCTTACCCGACAGAGAACGAGAGTTGGATGCTATTCAATACGTAATTGACCAAATCGACCCTAACAAAGTCGTTCGCCCACCGGAAGAAGTACATATCGAAGGAGGGGACGTAATGCTTTGGAATGATTACATTTTTATTGGAACTTATAAAGGGAGTGATTACAAAAATTATATCACTGCCCGAACCAATATGCAGGGTGTTCAATATATCAAGGACCTCTTCCCAAACAAAATCGTGAAAGAATTCGATTTGGTCAAGTCAAAAATCGAACCTCGGGACAATGCCTTACATCTGGATTGTTGCTTCCAACCGGTTGGAACAGACAAAGGAATCATCTACAAGTCCGGATTCAGAGAAGAGGCGGATTACATGTATTTGGTAAACCTTTTCGGGAAAGAAAACCTCTTTCACATCACTCGCGAAGAGATGTATCATATGAATTCGAATATCTTTTCGATTGCTCCGGATGTGGTAGTTTCTGAAAAGAATTTCACCAGACTGAACAATTGGCTTAGAGAAAGAGGCATTACGGTTGAAGAAATTCCGTATGCTGAAATCTCAAAACAAGAAGGATTATTAAGATGTTCGACACTTCCGTTAATTAGAGATTAGAAAATAATTGGTTTCAAGTTTCAGGTTTCAAGTTATCTGAAACTAAAATAACTTGAAACCTGAAACAAAAAATAAAATGAAACAAACGACAAACACTATATTGATGATTCGCCCGGTAGCGTTTCGTATGAACGAACAGACGGCTGTAAACAACTATTACCAAAAGGTTTTGGACAATCTTTCTCCGAAAGATGCCAATCGCAAAGCTCAAGAAGAATTTGATGCTTTTGTGGAAAAACTACGAGCAGTGGGGGTAAACGTAATTGTTGTTGACGACACTCATATTCCGGATACTCCGGATAGTATTTTCCCAAACAATTGGATTTCGTTTCACGAAAATGGGGATGTAATTCTATATCCTATGTTTGCCGAAAATCGCCGACAAGAGCGTAGAGAAGACGTTTTGGATATTGTGGAAGACCACGGTTTTATAATAGAAAACGTTACTGACTATACTTTGGCTGAAGAAGCCGATATGTTCTTGGAAGGAACCGGAAGTATAGTGTTGGACAGAGCTAATGGGAAAGCTTATTGTGCACTCTCTCCTAGAGCCGACGAAGAGCTTTTTATCGAGTTCTGCGAAGACCAAGATATGGCTCCGATAATTTTCCATGCTTATCAAACAGTAAATGGCAAAAGAGAGCTTATTTATCACACCAATGTGATGATGTGTATAGGGGAAAAATTTGCGGTGATTTGTGCGGATTGTATTGATGACAAGCAAGAGCGCAAATTAGTTTTGGATTCCCTAAAAGCTGACGGAAAAGAAATTATTCTGATTACGGAAGACCAAGTGAATAACTTTGCCGGCAACATGCTCGAAGTAAAAGGCAAAGACAACAAGAGTTATTTGGTAATGAGTAAATCGGCTCATCAAAGTCTGACAAAAGACCAGATTGCTAAAATCGAAAAATATGCTGAGATTTTGTCTTCTTCGCTTGATGTAATTGAAGCGTGTGGAGGTGGAAGTGCCAGATGTATGATGGCAGAGGTATTTTTACCAAAAGCATAAGTTAATATGGCATGGATTTTACTAATTATAGCAGGTTTTTTCGAAGTAGGTTTTGCTTCGTGTTTGGGCAAGGCCAAAGAAGCCTCAGGAACGGCCTCTACGCTTTGGTTTCTCGGTTTTTTGGTTTGTCTGACCGTGAGTATGACACTTTTGTATAAAGCCACCCAAAGCCTCCCTATCGGAACAGCTTATGCCGTTTGGACAGGGATTGGAGCTGTGGGTACGGTTCTTATCGGAATTTTTGTGTTCAAAGAGCCTGCCACGTTTTGGAGAGTTTTTTTTATTTCTACTTTGATTGCCTCAATTATAGGGCTTAAAGCAGTTTCGTAAAGTTTATTTCTCTTCTTTAAACCAGCTTGAATACATTACATAATTATTCGAAATTCTATCAATTTCTCCTGAAAAGGCAGAAGCGTCAATGCTTTTTACTTTTTTGGCAGGAACACCTGCATAAATACTTCCGGATTCTACTACGGTATTTTGGGTTACTACAGCTCCGGCAGCAATAATGGAGTTACTTTCTATTGTACAATTATCCATTACGATAGCGCCCATTCCGACAAGCACATTATCTTTAATTGTACATCCATGAACAATGGCATTGTGGCCTATAGAAACGTTATTTCCGATAATCGTCGGGTGTTTTTGATAAGTACAATGAATAACAGCTCCGTCTTGAATGTTTACTTTGTTTCCGATTTTTATAAAATGTACATCCCCTCTTACCACTGCATTAAACCAAACACTACATCGGTTACCCATAGTTACATCTCCTACAATAGTAGCATTTTCGGCAATAAAACAATCCTCAGGAATCTGAGGACTTTTTCCATTTACAGGTTTAATAATCATTTTGTTTGATTTGTTTATGTTCACAAATATAAAAATTAACCCTTTCTAATTTCTATCTAAAAGAAAGTAATATATAATAAAAATGTCCCAATATTGGGACATTTTATTAGTTAACAGCAGGACAGTTACAATCCCACCTCTCTTTTCCACAGAACAGGTTAAATCCTATGGTGATTTGATGAAAGCCTCCTGTTGCAAATTGAGCATCACCTAAGACATGAGAATAGGTATACCCAAACATAAAGTTATTATAATTTAATCCTATGAAAGGAGTGATATATTGCAAGTTTTGTTCTTTGATTTCACTTCCTGTCCAGTATTGAGCTCCATCAAAACTTCTTCTATAAGAAAGCCCTCCCCAGAGTTTTCCGAAGTCCAAATCTTTATAAAGTTTGATGTTAGCATCAATTGCTTTCTCTTCGGTTTCTTCAGTAAATTGGAATAAAACAGACGGCTCCCATTGAATTCTGTCGCTATCTCCAAACACATATCCGGCACTAAGTAAGTATTTTCTTAAATTATCCGGCTCATAATCTGTGTAGATTTTTCGTTCAGACTCTATTGCGTTTTTTACTGTAAAGTGTGCATAGAAATCTAAATAATGATAAGAAGCTCCAATATCTACGTTGAAATAAGAATATTTTTGCTCTACACCACCATGAATAGCCGGATCACTTGGGTCTGGCCAAGATTCCAAGAACGAAGTTTCATCCAAACGACTTTGAATAATTCCTGCACTTATCCCGAAAGAAAGTTGATTCAAATCATAATCACTTCGAGAAAAACGAAGGTGGTGAGCATACGTTAATTTCGCTCCTGTTTGTGAGTGGTAACCGTTTCTATCATTGAATGCAATAACTCCCATACCTGAACGTTCACCTACAGCTCCATTAAAACTCAAAGTTTGTAACATTGGAGCCTCATCTTGGTCAAACCACTGTTGTCTTGCTGTAAGACGAACTTTAGCACAATTGGCTGCACCTGCCATAGATGGGTGAATTAAATAATAATTATCTGATAAATAATCAGAGTAAACAGCTATACCCTCCTGAGAGAATGAAAATTGCGAAATTAACAATGCTGCGAATGCTAAATATCCTTTTCTAAAATTCATATATGATTACCTTTTTATTGAAAAATGTGCTTTAAATTCTTTTCTTCTA
>CAYZBA010000054.1:0-11919 GCA_964476555.1 uncultured Flavobacterium sp. | reverse complement strand
ATTTACAGCCTTGAAATAGGAATTTGTATATTTGCCAATTAGTAATTTTTAGACTTTTATTTGAATGAGATCTAATTTTTTAAAATCGGCACTTTTTTACGGGCTACTATTTGGGGTGGTAATGATTATCGAGTTTTTGGTTCTCTATCAACTCGATGTAGATGGGGTGAAAAACCCTACGTTAGGAATCGTTATCAGTTTGTTGAATTATGTTGGTTTTCCGGTATTATTCATATTCTTGGCACTATCTACTTATAAAAATAAATACAACGAAGGTTATATTTCGTTTTCGGAAGTATTGCGCATTGGTACTGCTACTGCAGTAGTTGCGGCTTTGGTTTATAGTGTTTTTAGTTTGGTTTTTAATTATTTGTGCCCTGAGTTTGTAGACCAGACTATCGAAAAAATGAGGGAAATAGCACTGTCACAAAGAAATTCGATGTTGTCTCAAGGGGCAACAGAAGACGAGGTGTTTTCTGTTGAAATGATAGAAGACCAATTGGTAAAAACCAAGGAATGGATGGGTTCTTTTTATTCGATTCCGTCAACGATTGTTATTTATGCTATTATCGGAATTATTACTTCGCTTATTTTAGGAGCATTTACTAAAAAAGACAGGCCTCAAGTAGCATAATGAATATATCTGTTGTCATACCACTTTTAAACGAAGAAGAATCTTTGAGAGAGCTTCATGATTGGATTGTCGCGGTAATGAATCAAAAAGGTTTCTCTTATGAAATTCTTTTTATTGATGATGGTAGTACGGACAATTCTTGGCAAACGATTTCGGAATTGGCGCAAGCAAATCCTAATGTAAGGGGTTTTCGTTTTCAGCGGAATTTTGGGAAATCACAAGCTTTGCACTTGGGTTTTGCCAAAGCAGAAGGAGAAGTAGTCATTACGATGGATGCGGATTTGCAGGACAGTCCTGATGAGATTCCGGAACTATATCGAATGATAAAAGATCAGCATTTTGACTTGGTTTCGGGTTGGAAGAAGAAGAGATACGATTCGGTTTTGTCGAAAAATCTTCCTTCGAAACTCTTTAATTGGGCTGCTCGAAGAACCTCGAAAGTGAAGCTTCACGATTTTAATTGCGGGCTCAAAGCTTATCGGAAAGAGGTGGTTAAAAACATTGAGGTTTCGGGTGAGATGCACCGTTATATTCCTGTATTGGTTAAAAATGCGGGTTATCACAAAATCACGGAAAAGGTAGTTGCTCACCAAGCCCGAAAATACGGGAAAACAAAATTCGGAATGAACAGATTTATCAACGGGTTCTTAGATTTAATTACGATTTGGTTTTTATCCAAATTCGGTAAACAACCCATGCACCTTTTTGGCGCTTGGGGGGTATTGATGTTTATTATTGGTTTTGGTGCTGCTTTATATATAGGAGTGTCTAAGTTATATCGATTATACAATCACCTTCCATATACATTGGTTACTAACAATCCGTGGTTTTATATTGCTTTGACTACGATGATTATCGGGACCATGTTGTTTTTAGCCGGATTTTTAGGTGAGTTGATTTTGCGAAATCGCCCCAATCAAGAAAATTATAAAGTTTCTGAAGAGACAAAAAAGTAAGTTTTAAATTTAAAAAGTTTAAAGAAGATGCATATACCACAGGATATTTTGGATAAGATTAATCTTTGGATGACGCCGGTTTTTGATCAAGATACTAGGTCAGAAATTAAGCGAATGATGACTTCTGCTCCTAAAGAGTTAGAAGATGCTTTTTATAAAAATTTAGAGTTCGGTACAGGAGGTATGCGAGGTATTATGGGAGTCGGGACCAACCGAATCAACAAATACACTTTGGGGAAAAATACGCAAGGGTTGTCACAGTACTTGAAACAATCATTCCCGAATGAGCCCATCAAAGTGGCTATTGCTTATGATTGTAGGCACAATAGTAGCACTTTTGCTAAAGTTGTGGCCGATGTATTTTCGGCCAACGGGATTAAAGTGTATTTGTTCTCGGATTTGAGACCCACTCCGGAGTTATCGTTTGCAGTTCGTCACCTAGGTTGTCATGCAGGGATTGTGCTTACCGCTTCGCACAACCCACCGGAGTATAACGGTTATAAGGTGTATTGGACGGACGGAGGACAACTTGTTCCGCCTCAAGACGGAGAGATTATTAAGGTTATCGAGAGCTTGAACTATGAAGATGTGAAGTTTGAAGCTAACGAGAGTCTTATAGAATATATAGACACTCAGGTTGATGAAGCCTTTATTCAATCAACTTTAGAAAATATCAATTTTGGTACTCCTAAGAGTGCTAAAGAAAGTTTGAAAATCGTTTTCACTTCCCTTCACGGAACTTCGATTAAGCTTATTCCGACAGTGTTGGAAAGGGCCGGATTTTCTGATGTACAAATCGTGAAAGAACAGGCAGAACCAAATGGGAACTTCCCGACGGTGAAGTCTCCGAATCCTGAAGAACCGGAAGCTTTGACTATGGCTTTGGAATTGGCTGAAAGAACAGGAGCGGATATCGTTATTGGTACAGATCCGGATTCAGACCGTTTGGGAGTGGCTGTAAGAGACTTAAACGGCAAAATGGTACTATTGAACGGGAATCAAACCATGGTGATTATGACGGCTTTCTTGTTAGAGAACTGGAAGCGTCAAGGTAAAATTACCGGGAAAGAATTCATAGGTTCCACTATTGTTTCGACTCCGATGATGTTGGATTTGGCAGAAGCTTATGGAGTGGAATGCAAAGTAGGTCTTACAGGATTTAAATGGATAGCTAAGTTCATTAAAGATTTTCCGGAACAAACTTTTATAGGGGGTGGTGAAGAGAGCTTTGGTTATATGGTTGGAGACAGAGTGAGAGATAAAGATGCGGTAGGCTCGACTCTATTGGTATGCGAAATCGCAGCACAAGCCAAAGCGTCGGGAAGTTCTTTATACAGAGAGCTTTTAAACTTGTATATTGACCATTCATATTATAAAGAGCATTTGATTTCGATTACTAAAAAAGGAATTGACGGAGCCAACGAAATCAAGCAAATGATGATTAACTTCAGAGAAAATCCGTTTACTGAAATTGCCGGACAAAGAGTTGTGATGCTTGAAGATTATCAAAGCTCTATTGGTAAGGATTTTATGAATAATGAAGAGTACCCAATCAGGATTCCAAAATCAAATGTATTGATTTATTATTTGGAAGATGGCAGTAAGATTTGTGCAAGGCCAAGTGGAACAGAGCCTAAGATTAAGTTTTATTTCTCTGTAAATACGCCGTTGGACAGTATTGAATCTTTTGATGCTCATTCTCAGTATTTGGATGAAAAAATACAGCGCATCATAGCTGATATGAAGTTATAGCTTATCAATAAATTAGGTTATAATTTAAAATATAACAGATTTTAATTATATATGAAATTATAGCCAAAATATATTATATTTGTATTTTCAATTCCGATGATTGCCATTATAACCGGAGATATTATCAATTCCAGAACGGTAACTGCTAGAGAGTGGCTACACGTTTTGGAGTTGACTTTGGCTAAATTTGGCGTTAAAGAAAAAGATTGGGAGATCTTTAGAGGAGACAGTTTTCAGTTGGAAGTGGCTCCTAAAGACGTTATCAGAGCAGCGATATATCTCAAAACAGCGATAAAAACAGTTGGGCAGTTGGATTTACGGATTGGTGTTGGAATTGGGAAAAAGGATTTTGCGACCGATACGATAAAAGAATCCAACGGAGAAGCTTTTGTGTTTTCAGGAGAAGCTTTCGAAGGGTTAAAGAAGCGGAAGTTTGCTCTTCAGTCTCGTTCGCCGAGAACCGACAAGCAAGTCAATTTGATATTTGACTTATTGATGTTAATTGCAGACAGATGGAATGCCAACGTCTCCAAGACTATATTGATAGCGTTAGATTTTCCGGAATTAACTCAGATAGAATTGGCTGATAAAATAGGGAAAAAGCAAAGTCAGATTAGCCGAGAACTCAAGAAGGCAGGTTTTGAAGAGGTGCTCAAGGCGATGGATTTTTGTCAACAAATCATAAATGACGATGCTGCTATTCATTCTTAAAATATTGTTGGCTCACTTGGCAGGAGATTTTGTTTTTCAATCCACAAAATGGGTCGAAGACCGAAAAATGAATGGCTATAGGTCGAAGTATCTTTACATACATATACTTATTCATTTTTTACTTTTAGTCTTATTTTTTGCGAATGAATTGCCAGTTGTTTCAGGTTATGTTATTTTGATAGTAGTATCTCACTTTTTGATTGATTTGGGTAAAATTTATTTGGAAAAAACTTCACGATATAGTCAATTAGGATTGTTTTTAACCGATCAGCTTTTGCATTTGGTTGTTTTGTTTGGAGTTGTTTTGCTGCGTTTTCCGGGGCTTTCGATGGAGACCATCATTTCGGTAGAAAAGATAATGTTGTATGTCATTGCCTTCGTTTTGATTACTTCGGTAACCTCTATTGGAATGAAAATGTTTTTTCGAAAATGGAGCGAGTCATTCAAAAAGAAAACGCTTAAAAAAGAATCACTCAAAAATGCCGGAAATGTCATTGGGATTGTTGAGAGACTATTAGTGGTGTTATTTATAAATCTCGATTTTTTTGAAGGCATAGGTTATTTGCTGGCTGCCAAATCCATTTTCAGATTCGGGGATTTAACCAATGCAAAAGACCGTAAACTTACGGAGTATATACTATCGGGGACCTTAATCAGTTTTACCATCGCTATTTTGGTTGGGGTTGTTTTGCGATACGTTCTGGTGATGGTGTGATAAAAATTAATATATAAAAAAACTTTTAGAGGTAGATTTTATGATTAGCCAGTACTTTAGAAAAATATTTCGATTTGCAGGGCCGTACAAAAAATATATGTGGTTGAACATATTTTTTAATGTGTTGTACGCTTTGTTTAGTGCTTTGTCGTTTGTGGCATTGATTCCGATGCTGACAGTGATGTTTGGCGATGAGGATAAGATATACGAGAAACCGCAATATACAGGTATCGGACAGGTAAAAGACTATCTGCTCGATTATATGAATTATTACATTACTACGACCTCTGAAGCACACGGGGCTCAATATGCGTTGAATGTGATGATTGTTGGAATCATAGTGTTGTTTCTTTTGAAAAATATGTTCAACTATTGGGCAATGTATTTCATTACATTCCTCAGAAACGGAATTTTGAAGGACATCCGAAACGCGATGTATAAAAAATCGGTGGAACTTCCGCTGGCTTATTTTTCTGAGAAGAGAAAAGGAGATATGATTTCCAGAATGACGTCTGATGTTTTGGAGATTCAACACTCGTTTTTGTCTATTTTGGAGTTGATAGTGAAAGAGCCACTTACGATTTTGTTTACGATAATAGCGATGTTTTTCATCAGTTCAGAGTTAACCTTGTTTGTATTTATTTTTATTCCGATTTCTGGATTTATCATTTCTAAAGTAGGGAAGTCATTAAAGAAAAAATCAGACAGAGCAGCTGTAGAACAAGGCTATTTTTTATCGGTTATTGATGAAACCTTAGGGGGGCTTAAGGTCATTAAGAGTTTCAACGGTGAAAAGCGATTTTCTAAGACTTTTGAAGCTTCAACAGCAAGGTTTTTTAGACTCAATAACAAGATTCTGAACCGTCAAAATCTGTCTTCGCCTTTGAGTGAATTTTTGGGGATTATTACCATTGCAGTTTTGCTTATTTATGGTGGGAATTTGGTTTTGAACGAAGGGACACTTTCGAGTGCTTCTTTTATTGCTTATATCGGGATGGCTTATAATATTTTGACTCCTGCTAAAGCCATCTCAAAAGCTTCGTATTCGGTGAAAAAAGGAGATGCTGCAGCAGAGCGAGTGTTGGAGGTATTAGAGACAGAGAATCCGATTACGAGCAAACAAGGTTCGGTGGTGAAAACTACATTTGAGGATAAGATTTCTATCGAAAATATCACTTTTGCTTATGAAAGTGAAAACGTATTGAGTAATTTTTCGTTAGAAGTTCCGAAAGGAAAGACAGTGGCTTTGGTAGGTCAATCAGGTAGTGGGAAGAGTACGATTGCTAATTTGCTCACTCGTTTTTATGATGTTCAACAAGGCAGCATTAAAATCGACGGCATCGACATAAAAGATTTCAACCTTCAAAGTCTGAGAGGTTTGATGGGGTTGGTGACTCAAGATAGCATTTTGTTTAACGATACAATAAAAAATAACCTTTTATTGGGTAAAGAAGATGCTTCTGACCAAGAAATCATCGAAGCGTTGAAGATTGCCAATGCGTATGAGTTTGTTAAAGACTTACCTGACGGGATCAATACCAACATTGGGGATAGCGGAAACAAGCTTTCGGGAGGGCAAAAACAAAGGCTTTCGATTGCTAGGGCGGTTTTGAAAAATCCTCCGATTATGGTTTTGGATGAGGCTACTTCGGCTTTGGACACCGAGTCTGAAAGGTTGGTGCAACAGGCTTTAGAAAACATGATGCAAAACCGTACTTCGGTTGTGATAGCTCATAGATTATCGACTATTCAAAAAGCTGATCATATTGTAGTGATGCAAAAAGGAGAAATCGTAGAGCAAGGTACTCACGATGAACTTTTGGCTAAAAACGGAATGTATTCAAGATTGGTGCAGATGCAAAGTTTTGAATAAAAGATAGATATATGTATGTTGAAAATCCAAAAATAGCACCCTTGCATCCGGATACTGTGGTCTGGAAGTATTTGGATTTGTCTAAATTCTTGGATTTATTGCTTCATAAACAACTGTTCATGGCTCGGTCGGATAAGTTTGAAGACCAGTATGAGGGAACGTTTAGCGAACCTACATTTAAAGAGCTCAAAAAGATTTCTGAGAACAATCCTAAGTTTTTGGAATTCTATAAGGAGCATCGCAAGAATGTGGTGATTAGCAGTTGGCATCAGAGCGAATACGAATCTTTTGCGATGTGGCAGATTTTTACGAAGAACAAAGAAGGTTTGGCGATTCAATCGACTATCGGTAAAATCATAAAAGCTCTTAGGTTGGAACTTCACTTTGAGCAACACATCGGGAAAGTGAATTACATCGATTACAAGAAAGACCTTATTCCGTTTGACGATACTTTCTTTCCGTTTTTGTATAAGCGCAAAAGTTTTCAGTATGAAAGAGAGGTCAGAATCATTACAGATGCCAGCCGGTATGACATTACCATAAATGACGGGATGAAAATCAATATTGATGTTCAACAGCTTATCGAAAAAATCTATATTCACCCTAAATCGGAAAACTGGTATAAAAGATTGGTTTTTGAGCTAATGGACCGCCTTGAGATGGACTTTGACATAGGTGTCTCGGATTTAGAAAGTGAGATATTATTGTAGAATTACTCTCAAATTGAGGAATTTTTTGGACTAATTTTTGGCCAAAACAGTGAATACCCATTCTTTTTTGGCTTTGGAATAATAATTGAATAAATTCGAGTATTAACATTCAACTCTATCATATGAAAAAACTAACTCTACTGGCACTTATGCTTACAGCGACTGTAGCTAGTGCACAAGACAAATTTTTAAGCTTCGGTTTAAAAGGAGGTGTAAATTTTGCTAACCTTAGAGGCGATGTCGAGAGTATCGATTTTAGTACTCGAAGCAGTTACCATTTTGGAGCGACTTTAGAGATAAGTCTTTTAGACAATCTTTCTATTCAACCGGAACTTTTATATTCCGTACAAGGTTCTAATGTTGACTCAGCTCTAGGAAATGTTGAGGATGTGGACTTTAAATATATCACGGTTCCTGTTATGGTGAAGTTTTACGTAACCGACAATTTGAGTGTAGATGTAGGTCCGCAATTTGCTTTTTTGACAGATAACAACTTAGAAGATACTTTTGAAACAGAGTCGTTTGATTTTTCTGTAGGCGCCGGTCTTACTTATAATATTGGGAGTCACTTGTTTATTCAAGGACGCTACATGGCCGGTTTAACAGAGGCTTCAAAAGAAGCAGAGATTAAAAACAGTGTATTTCAAATATCGGCCGGCTTTAAATTTTAATGCTACATACACAAACCTGAGCGAAGAGGTTGAGCATTTAATGTTCGACCTCTTTTTTGTATCACAATACCTTATTTCTATCACATTCTTTTTTTGTACCTTTGCTTTTTAAAAACGATAGAAAATGCAAAGCATTTTAGACCAAAAACAAGCTGCTCAACCTAAACCTAAGTGGCTTAGGGTGAAGCTTCCGACCGGACAAAAATATACCGAACTTCGTGGTTTGGTTGATAAATATAAACTCAACACCATTTGTACTTCCGGAAGTTGCCCGAATATGGGGGAATGTTGGGGTGAAGGAACCGCAACTTTCATGATTCTCGGAAACATTTGTACGCGTTCTTGTGGTTTTTGTGGAGTGAAAACCGGTCGTCCGGAAACAGTAGATTGGGACGAGCCTGAAAAAGTAGCCCGCTCAATTAAAATAATGAACATAAAGCATGCGGTTATCACGAGTGTTGACCGTGATGATTTGAAAGATATGGGGAGCATCATTTGGGCAGAGACCGTAAAGGCTATCCGTCGAATGAATCCTGGAACGACTTTGGAGACCCTAATTCCGGATTTTCAAGGAATCGAAAGACACTTGGACAGAATCATAGAGGTGGCACCCGAGGTGGTTTCTCACAATATGGAAACGGTTCGTCGCTTGACAAGAGAAGTTCGTATTCAGGCTAAATACGAAAGAAGTCTTGAGGTGCTGAATTACCTCAAAAAAAGAGGCGTAAACCGGACTAAATCAGGAATTATGTTGGGGCTTGGTGAAACCGAAGACGAAGTGATTGAGACCCTACACGATTTGAGAAAGGTAAATTTGGATGTCGTTACCATTGGGCAATACTTACAACCAAGTAAAAAACACCTTCCGGTAAAAGAATTCATCACTCCGGAACAATTCAAAAAATACGAAGAGATTGGGAAAGAACTAGGCTTCCGCCATGTAGAAAGTGGAGCATTAGTACGTTCTTCTTATCATGCTCAAAAGCATATTCTTTGATCGTGTTCCTAAACTGATTAACAATCAAAAACGATTTAACCTTTGAAAATTAAAATTGCCATAAACGGCTTCGGTAGAATAGGGCGGAATTTATTTCGTTTGCTACTTAATCATCCCCACATCGAAGTAGTGGCTATTAATGATATTGCTGATCATCGTACGATGGCACATTTGCTGAAATACGACAGCATACACGGAATTTTACCTTATGAAGTTTCTTATGACAGTCTCCATCTTTTGGTAGGAGAGAAGCGATTTCGTTTTTTTCACGAAAAAAACATAGCGAATTTATCTTGGAGGGAACTTGAGATAGATTATGTGATAGAATGTACCGGAAAACACAAAACTTTCGGACTTCTATACCAACATATTCTGGCAGGAGCCAAAAAAGTGATTTTGTCTGTTCCGCCGGAAGATGACAAAATTAAAACAGTTGTTTTGGGTGTCAATCATCATATTATTGACGGCACTGAAAAAATTGTTTCGAATGCGAGTTGTACGACCAACAATGCCGCTCCGATGCTGAAAATCCTAGATGAACTATGTGGCATTGAACAAGCTTATATTACAACAGTTCACTCGTATACCACAGACCAAAGCTTACATGACCAGCCTCATAAAGACTTGCGCAGAGCTCGTGGTGCAGCACAATCGATTGTGCCAACGACAACAGGAGCTGCCAAAGCTTTGACGAAGATTTTCCCGACGTTGGAGCACAAAATTGGGGGGTGTGGAATCCGGGTTCCTGTTCCCGATGGTTCGCTGACAGACATTACTTGTCATGTTCGCAAAAAAGTAACTATTGAAGAAATCAACCGAGCTTTCAGAGATGCTTCGGAAGGAGAGCTCAAAGGTATTTTGGGTTATACAGAAGATCCGATAGTGTCGGTAGACATTTTGGGAAATAGATTGTCTTGTTTGTTTGATGCAGAACTTACTTCGGTAATCGACAATATGGTGAAGGTGGTAGGGTGGTATGACAACGAAATTGGATATTCTTCTCGACTTATCGATTTGATTATCTTTTTAACAAGAAAGAGCCATTCTGTGGCTGTAAAAACTTTATAAACAGCAGCTTTTTCTGGTACTGCATCTTGATTTTTGATTAACCTTTGTATCTTTGATACGTGAAAAATAACTCTGTTCAGAAACATGAAAAATCCATTTAAGCGCAGTATCGAAAAATATCCTTTTCTGAAGCTTTTCGGAAATCGATATTTTGTGGTGTTACTCCTTTTCGGAATTTGGATTGTATTTCTCGATGATGCTTCATTTTTAAGACACAGAGCTTTAGATAAAGAAATCAAGACGTTGGAATCCAACAAAAAATACTACAAAGACGAAATTCATAAAGATCGTCAGCAAATTAAAGAACTCAACAATATAGAAAAAATAGAGCATTATGCTCGTGAGAAATATTATATGCATAAGCCTAACGAGGATGTATATATTATTGAATACGAAAACGATACGATTAAGTAATGAGTAAGTTATTTCAAGAATTCGAGCCTGTTTCGTCCAAACAATGGAAACAACAAATCCAGTTTGAGTTAAAAGGAGCAGATTATAACCAAACCCTTATATGGGAATCGTTGGAAGGCATTAAGGTGAAACCATTTTACCACAACGATGAGTTTGAAAGCGAAGTTCGAGTAAAAACGAATGTTTCTGACTTTAAAATCCTACAGCGAATCTATGTTTTCGACGTAGAGAAATCCAACAGAAGAGCGAAAGAAACCCTACAAAGAGGAGCCGAAAGCATTTATTTTACCATAGAAAAATCGGAAACGGATTTAGCCAATTTGTTTGCTGAACTTCCGAAAGAAGTAGTGTATTATGTGAAACCCCTGTTCTTGTCTGAGGAGTTTGCCGTAAAGGTGAATGATTTTGCTAAAGCGAATAATTTCACCGTAAAACTCCTGCTTGACCCGATTGGACAACTGGGGCAAGACGGAAATTGGTTTGCTAACCTAGATACGGATTTTTCGGTTTTGAATGCTTTGAATTCGAAATTAGATGCTCCGTTTTTGAGTGTGAACTTAGGTTTATACCAAAATGCTGGAGCCAATATCACTCAGCAATTGGCTTATACGTTGGCTCATCTTAACGAGTATTTCAATCGAGTTACGAATTTGAAATCTCATATTTCGATTGAAGTGAGTGTGGGGTCGAATTACTTCTTTGAGATTGCGAAACTTCGTGCTCTTCGTTTGCTTTTTGAGGCGTTGAAAAACGAATACAACTCGGCGCTAGAACTGCATCTTATCGCTCAACCGACCAAGCGCAACAAAACCCTTTATGACTATAACGTGAATATGCTTCGTACGACAACCGAATGTATGAGTGCGATTTTGGGAGGGGCTGATGTAGTTTCGAACTTGCCGTATGATGTGTTGTTTCACAAGGAAAACGAGTTTGGAGATCGAATTGCAAGAAATCAATTGTTGGTTTTAAAACACGAGAGCTATTTTGACAAGGTGGACAATCCGGCAGACGGAGCTTATTATATTGAGTCGCTGACGGAACAATTAGCCGAAAAAGCTTTAGAACTATTTAAAGACATTGAGAAAAACGGAGGGTTGATCACACAACTTATCGAAGGAACCATCCAAAGAAAAATTGCTGAATCGGCCGAAAAAGAACAAGTTCTTTTTGACCAAGGAAAAGAAGTTTTAGTCGGTACTAACAAATATCCGAACAAAGAAGACCGAATGAAGCACGATTTGGAGTTGTTCCCATTTGTGAAACAAAATCCGAGAAAAACGTTGATTACTCCGATTATCGAGAAGCGTTTGGCCGAAAAGATGGAGCAAGAAAGGTTAAATTCTGAAGCTTAGAATTATGAGAAAAGACATTCAACATATAACAATAAAGTCAAAAGTCAAAAGTCAAAAGGACTC
>CAYZBA010000053.1:0-11999 GCA_964476555.1 uncultured Flavobacterium sp. | reverse complement strand
TCAATATTATCGACCATATCCGTATTGGTAAAGCTCAAACCTTCTTGCTGCCCGGAACGAATCAAAAACGGACGATAGATTTCGATTTCGTTTACATAAACCAAATTTTCGTCATAATTCCCACCTCTAACGTTGTATTGTGTGCTGAGTTCGTTGTTTGAATACACTCCCGGAAGGGTTTTCAAAACGTTCTCGATTCCTGCATTAGCTCCCGGAATCAGACGTATGGTTTTTGGGTCAAGAGCTGTAACTCCTTCGATGCGTTTTCTTCCGTCAGACGTGATAACAACTGTGCCTAACTGTTCTGAATTAGTGTTAAGAACCGGATGAAATTCAAAATCTTCGTTAGGTTTTAACTTCACATAAACCATATAAGGCTGAAATGACATGTGAGCAAAAATCAGCTGACCTTCTGTGTTAGAAGGAATCTCAAGCATATAAAATCCGTTCTTGTTAGAAATGGTTTTCGCCTGGGCAAAACTTACGGAAACACCTTCAACGGGTTCGTTTTTTTCGTTTAAAATAACACCTTTTACTCGGGAAGTTTGTTGAGAAAAGGCACAAATGCCTGTCAAAAGAAATAAAACAGCTAAAAATTTATTCATAGGTTTTCTGACTTCTAAAAAAATGCGTTTCAAAGGTAGTAGAATTTCCCACATTATCGGTAACAATCACTTTTAAATTGTTCCGTCCTTCTTGCACTTTTCCGTCAGAAAAATCGTGTACTAATCGTTTGGTTTTATAATCGTATTCCATCAGTATCCACGTGTCGTTCAGATAAGCGTTGTAGGTGTCAATTCCCGATCCTCTGTCATCTATTTCGATTTGCAACGAAGCTTCTTTGCTCAGCCATTTTCCTTCAGAGAAATTTATTGGCTTCACAATTGGAGCAATCGTATCTTGCACTAACGCAAACTGACCCGTGTTTCGTGTCCAAGTCTTGAAAAATGTATCTGAAATTTCAGTTTTGTTGTATTTCTTTGAATTTCCCTCTATGGTAGCGATATAAGTTTTACTTCGCAAGTGTTTCGGAACCGAAGTATCGTTAAAAGTAATCGCATAATTTTTATGTACAGGAACCGTATTATCTGCAAAAGTTAACACACCGTTATTCACATCGAACACCAATTCGAAATCTTCATAAAAAACATTCGGAGCCACATACACCGAAACGTTGTCTTTCTCGAATAAATTTTCAATTTTCGAACGCAAGATAAGCGAGCTCTTCGACTGCTTTTTTACTTTTGCCGAAGCATCAGAATACTTCACCGGAACCACTACCGTAATTTTATTCTGATGAAAATCCCAAATATCGATTTTGAAAGAAAGAATAAACTCCGGATTCGGCTCAATTATTCCATTCTTTTTGTTATGAGTAATCAAGCTGAGCGGATACGGGTCTTTTATAAATAATTTTTGCACTCGATTTTTGTGCTTTATCCATCGTTCGTAATCAATAAAAGCATTGAGATAGCGAGTTTCTGCAAAAGCAAATGAGTTGAAAGTAATCGAAAAATCAGGACTTCCGTTTAAGAAAGTTTCGATTTTGTACACTCCATTTTTGTTGTAGTTAAAATCGAACAAATCGTAGACATTCACTCCAAAACCAATTTTCCCGTTTGCCAAAACAGGATCAGCCAAATAAGTTCCATCTTTCTGAAGTGAAATTGGAACGTTAGACGGGATTTCAGACCCATTTGCTACAACTTTTTCACCAATTGGATAAACCGTCAGACTGTTGATTTGAGGTTTTTTGGTGTCGGTAATTCGTTTGTTGAAACCAAAATGCATCGGGTTGATGATGTTTTCGGTTTTCGAATCTCGAATTTCGAAATGCAAATGCGGACCTCCGGAACCTCCGGTATTTCCTGAATAAGCGATGAGTTCGCCTTTTTTCACCGGGAATTCAGAAGTCTTAGGAAAGAACTCTACCTCGAATGATTTTCGGCTGTATTGTTGTTTTTTTACATAAGCTTCAATTTCAGGTGCAAATTTTTGCAGGTGGCAATAAACCGTAGTATATCCGTTCGGATGAGTGATATAAAGAGCTTTTCCGTTACCCCAAGTCGAAACTTTGATTCGAGAAACATAGCCATCTGCAGAGGCTAATACTCGTAAGCCTTCTCGTTGTTGGGTTTTAAAATCTAAACCGGAATGAAAATGATTATTTCTGAGTTCTCCAAAATTCCCTGACAAATGCAACGGAACTTCGAGAGGAGAAGCAAAATAATCTGTAGGATAATTTTGAGCAAAAGTGAAATGCCCATATACGAACAAAAAAACAAACAACAACTTCTCCATACTCATGGTTTTTGGCTAAAAATACAATTTTTAGAAGTGAGAACAAAAAGCAAGCCGAAAAATTTAGAGGATGAATTTACGAATTTAAAATCATTTTTTCATACGGAATAACCGTATCAAAACCTTTGCTTTTAAAGTAATCCGTTGGGTTCTCTGAAGCAGTTGCTAAAATAAAATCACCTCCCCATGCTCCTAGACTTTTGATGCTTCCTTCAAAATCCGGAAAAAACAGTTGTTTGGCTGTAGGCATTTCCAGCACAACACTCATAATAGCTTCGTGCTTGTCTAGGAGATGACAAAAACCAGTTAGAGTCTTGGATTGAAGAATTTCTCGAGTGATTTGGTTTATATGTTGAACGGTTTCCGAAATATGGAGTTTTTTGCTTTTGTAATTAGCAATAGCAGTTCGGCTGTTTTGTTTTTTGTTTAAGTAAACAAAATACAGATTTTGGGTGAAATTCGGCCGAAACTGAACCGTTTCAACAAGAGGTTTTTCGTTTTCTAAATGATATAAAATAGGAGAGTTGTGTGAAGCACAAGCAATGTCATAACCACTTCCTGAAAAGGTTCTTTTTAATAACTCATACGGATTTACTTGAGCCCATTGAGCGATATTGTTTATCAACGTTGATGAAGTTCCCAATCCCCAAAGTCGAGGAAAAGTGAGATATGTTTTTACTTCAAAACCCTTGGCTTTATCTAAAAAAACAGGATTCAGGTGATTCGCTTCATAGAGAATCTCTGCCAGCTTTTGCTCAATAGTATTTTCGGAAGTAAAAGTTTGATTTTTGACAACATCTAAAGGCAAAACCACATCCAACCAATTCGATTTATCAGCATCAAAACTCATCCAACGAATCACCCCGGAATCATTAACCTCAACTTCTAGGCTTTGTCCGAAAGCCGTAGGCAAGGCCAATGCTTGAGCTCCGTCGAGCACTGTATATTCTCCAGTGAGTAATAATTTTCCGTTGCTGTAAAAGGTTTGCTTTGCCATTTTCATTAAGAAAGCAACCCTTTTGAGGTTGCTTTCAGAAATTGAGTTTAATTTATAAACAATTTTACTTGTTACTTCCTAAGCTATACAAAGGTAAAAATAGTTTTTAAAAAACGGATGTGTTTTCAACTTTTACCTTTGAGTTGGCTTTGGAGCCCAGCGGTCATACGGAGTCATATCAAAGTTGTTCACTTCATCCATCGTAAGACCTAAAGCTCTAGCAACTCCTTCTCCGTATTCCGGGTCTGCTTTATAGCAGTTTCGGATATGACGAATCTGAATGAACTTCTCAGCACCACCTATTTGAGCTGCTGTATTTTTAAACAGCAAATCAGCTTTTCCGTCTGCTTTGATGATTCGGAAAAGGTCGCCCGGTTGCGTGTAGTAATCTTCATCGTCGTCTCTAAAGTTATGAGCATAAGCATCACCATTCAATTCCAAAGGAGGTTCTTTAACACTTGGTTGCTCTTGCCATTCTCCATAACTGTTGGGTTCGTAATGTAACGTTCCACCGTAGTTGCCATCTACTCGCATCGCTCCATCACGATGAAAAGCGTGATATGGGCATCTTGGCCTGTTTACTGGAATCTGGAAGTGGTTTACTCCTAGACGGTAACGCTGCGCATCTCCGTATGAAAATAGCCTTCCTTGAAGCATTTTGTCTGGTGAGAAACCAATCCCCGGAACAATGTTCGCCGGGTTAAAAGCTGCTTGCTCTACGTCTTGGAAGTAGTTTTCAGGATTCTTGTTCAGTTCAAATTCTCCTACCGGAATAAGCGGAAAATCTTTTTTCGACCAAACTTTTGTCAAATCAAACGGATGAAAACGATAGGTTTTAGCCTGCTCTTCGGTCATAATTTGAACAAACATTTTCCATTTCGGGAAATCTCCTTTTTCAATAGAATAGAACAAGTCTCGTTGAGCCGATTCTCTGTCCATCCCTATTACTTTTGCAGCTTCTTCGTCTGTTAAGTTTTCAATTCCTTGTTGAGTAATAAAATGGAACTTCACCCAATGTCTTACGTTGTCTTTATTGATAAAACTATACGTATGACTTCCGAAACCGTGCATGTGTCTGTAACTTTTCGGAATTCCGCGATCACTCATCAAGATGGTTACTTGATGTAGTGCTTCTGGAAGCAATGTCCAGAAATCCCAGTTGTTGTTGGCGCTTCGCAAGTTGGTTTTAGGGTCACGCTTCACCGCATGATTCAAATCAGGGAATTTCATTGGATCGCGAAAGAAGAACACCGGAGTGTTATTGCCCACCAAATCCCAAATACCTTCATCAGTATAGAATTTTAAGGCAAATCCTCGGATGTCTCTTTCTGCATCGGCTGCACCTCTTTCACCAGCCACAGTAGAAAAACGAGCAAACATTTCTGTCTTTTTACCGATTTTACTAAAAATATTCGCTTTGGTATATTTCGTGATATCATGAGTAACCGTAAATGTTCCGAAAGCTCCTGAGCCTTTGGCATGCATTCTTCTTTCCGGAATCACTTCTCTATCGAAGTTGGCCATCTTTTCTAAAAACCAAAAATCTTGCATCAACATCGGGCCCCTCGAACCTGCTGTTTGCACATTTTGATTATCTGGAACCGGAGCTCCTGTTTGTCTGGTTAGTTTGCGTTTTTCTTCCATAATATATTGATTTAAGATTATTGTACAAAGCTATAGATATAATACTTTTGAAAATTAAATCACTATAAATATTTCCTATAAAGCTATTGAAGGCTTTTTATAAAAAACATCAGATGGGATAGATAAGCATAAAGCAGTTCATATACTGCAAAGTGTATATTTTCTTCAAAAACATTAAAATTAAAAGACTAAAGATAACAATAATTTTAATTTTTTGAAAATCAAACTTCTTATGGCTAAGCCAAAATAAAAAAAGCTCCCAAAAAAGGAGCTTTAATGAATGTATGTTTCTACGGAATTATAGAGCAGTAATCAACGATTTTCCGGTCATGATTTCCGGTTTTTCGACTTGCATTAAATCCAGAATAGTAGGTGCAATATCTGCTAAAATTCCATCTTGGATGCCATATTTGCTTTCGGCGTCTACCAAAATAATCGGAACCGGGTTAGTCGTATGGGCTGTATTCGGGCTACCATCAGGGTTTATCATGGTTTCGCAGTTTCCGTGATCGGCAATTATTACGGTAGTGTAACCATTTTCCAAAGCCGTTTCTACAACTTCTTTAACACATTTGTCTACCGCTTCACAGGCCTTGATAGCGGCTTCCATCACACCCGTATGGCCAACCATATCTCCATTAGCAAAGTTTAGACAAACAAAATCTGCTGATTGCTTTTGCAATTCCGGAATCAAAGCATCTTTTAAATCAAAAGCACTCATCTCAGGTTTCAAATCATATGTAGCCACTTTAGGAGACGGGCACAAAATGCGTTTTTCTCCTTCAAAAACTTCCTCTCTACCACCTGAGAAGAAGAAAGTTACGTGAGGGTATTTTTCTGTCTCAGCAATTCTGATTTGAGTTTTACCGTGATTTTGAAGGACTTCACCCAACGTATTGTTCAAATTATCTTTGTCGTAAATAACATGCACATTCCGGAACGTATCGTCATAATTAGTCATTGTCACGTAATACAAATCCATTTTGTGCATATTGTATTCTGGGAAATCTTGCTGAGAAAGTGCTTCAGTAAGCTCTCTACCTCTATCGGTTCTAAAGTTAAAGAAAACAACCACATCACCTTCTGCAATAGTAGCTATTGGTCTAAGGTTTTCATCGGCCACAACAATAGGTTTGATAAATTCATCAGTTACCTCATTGTTATAACTTTGTTGAATTGATTTGATAACATCTTGTGAGATTTCACCCAATCCGTTTACTACTAAATCATAGGCTAATTTTATTCTTTCCCAACGCTTATCTCTGTCCATCGCATAATAACGACCTACAACAGAGGCAAGTTTTACGGAAGTTTTTTCAGTATAATGCAGAATATCTTGAATAAAGCCTAGGCCGGATTTAGGATCAACATCACGACCGTCTGTAAATGCATGGATGAAAACATTGTTTAGTCCGAAACTCTCAGATGCATCAACCAAACCTTTGAGGTGATTGATGTGGGAATGCACTCCACCATCAGACAAAAGCCCTAGAAAGTGTACGTTTTTCTGATTATTTTTAGCATATTGAAAAGCCTCCATCAATACTTTTTCTTGATGAAATGATTTGTTCTGAATAGCGACGTTGATCTTGACCAAGTCCTGATAAACAATTCTTCCGGCTCCTAGGTTCATATGCCCCACTTCACTGTTTCCCATTTGTCCTTCAGGTAGTCCAACATTCAAGCCATCTGTTCGTAAAGAAGCATTCGGATATTTGTGGTAAAGACTGTCTATAAACGGAGTATTTGCATGATCGATTGCAGAAACTTTCGGGTCAGGAGACTTTCCCCAACCATCTAAAATCATTAAAATTACTTTTTTCATTATGTTAGTATGCTTTTTGATCTCCTTTAATAGCGTTGTAAACGGTCATTACAATAATTTTAAGATCTAGAAGGAATGACCAGTTTTCCAAGTAAAATATATCATATCGCACTCGGTTGATAATATCTTTATCGGTTTCAACCTCTCCGCGGAATCCATTGATTTGGGCAAGCCCTGTAATTCCGGGTTTAATCAGGTGGCGGACCATAAATTTATTAATCTTCTGAGCAAAACGTTCGGTTTCTTTAATCATATGAGGTCTTGGCCCAACTACAGACATATCTCCTTTGAGCACGTTCCAGAATTGCGGAAGTTCATCAATACTGGTTTTTCGCAAGAAGGCTCCTACTTTAGTAATTCGGGGGTCATTTTTAGTTACCTGATGCAAGTCGGCGGTCTCATTTGGCCTCATCGAACGGAACTTGTAACAATAAAACTCTTCATAGTTCAACCCGTTTCGCTTTTGTTTAAAGAAAACGTTTCCTTTGCTTTCTGCTTTAATGAATATGGCTAAAATAGGTGTGAGCCACGAAAGAATGCCCACAATAACAAGAAGAGAAAACACAATATCAAAAGCTCTTTTGATAACCTTATTGGCTCTTTTGTCTAAAGGAATATTCCTCAAAGACAAAATTGGGATATAGTCGTAGTAATCAGAAATAAGATTTCGTGTCAGTGGTTCTTTATTGTCTGGTAAGAATTTAAGGACCTTTAGGTTGTTATCTGTAAATTCAATAAAATTCTCAATTTCTGTTGCAGTTAGGTTTGATAACGAACAATAAATTTCATCGATGCGTTCTTTTAGGACAAAATCCCAACACTCTTGAATTTGCTGCTTCTTGTCAGTTTTTAAATCAAAAACTCGGATGAGTTTATATCCGTAATCAGGATTATCGTTAAAGAAAGAAATGAGTTGTTCGGTACTTTTACCACTCCCTACGACTACTACAGTTCGGAAGTTTCCTCCTAAAACTACCCTGAAATATCTCAAGAAGAAATAAATCGAGAACTTAAAAAAGGTAATGATTCCTAAAGAAATAGTAGCATACCAAAATATCTCACTAGGCCTCGAAAAATCCATTAGGATTCCTACATAAGCATAATTAAGTATCATGAAGGCTACGTATTGCTTAAACACCAAAGCTATAATTTTAATTACTTTGGTATAACGATACACTTCATAGTAATCAATATTCCAAGCTATAAATACCCAAGCAGCCGATATAAAGACATGATATCCTATCGACTGAAAAATGTCTGGAAGCATAAAAAAGGCTAGCACATTTATCGTAAGTAAATCTAATACATACGAAAAAGGCCTAATATATCCCGAATATCTTCCTGTTTTTCTTTTCAAAATTATCTAATGTATTTAGAGAAATCTTTATGTTCTTGTTTTAAAAGTTCTTCTGTACTCAAGGATTTGAAATATTCAAAAGTAACTTTCATTCCTTCTTTTCTGTCCACTTTCGGCTCCCAACCTAAAATTTCTTTAGCTTTTGAAATATCCGGTTTTCGCTGTAAAGGATCATTTTCCGGAAGTGGTTTATAAACGATTTTTTGGTCTGTTCCCGTAAGAGCCAAAATCTCTTCTGCAAACTCTTTAATAGTAATCTCATCTGGATTCCCAATGTTTACCGGATAAGGATAATCGCTATGCAAGAGCCTGAAAATTCCTTCTACTTGGTCATCTATATAACAAAATGAGCGAGTTTGACTTCCGTCTCCAAAAATCGTAAGATCTTCTCCTCGAAGGGCTTGCCCCATAAAAGCCGGTACAACTCTACCGTCATTAAGTCGCATTCGAGGACCATACGTATTAAAAATTCGAGCGATTCTAGTTTCTAGTTTATGAAAACGATGATAAGCCATCGTTAGTGATTCTTGAAAACGTTTTGCCTCATCATACACTCCTCGTGGACCAATAGCATTCACATTCCCAAAATATTCTTCGTCTTGAGGATGCACCAAAGGGTCTCCATACACCTCAGAAGTCGAGGCAATAAGAATTCGAGCGTTTTTAGCTTTAGCTAATCCCAGCAAATTGTGAGTCCCCAAAGAACCTACTTTTAAGGTTTGAATCGGGATTTTCAGATAATCTATCGGACTTGCCGGAGAGGCAAAATGAAGGATATAATCTAGTTTACCCGGAACATGGACAAACTTAGTAACATCATGGTGGTAAAACTCAAAATTTTCGAGCTTAAACAGGTGTTCAATGTTTTTTAAACTACCCGTAATCATATTATCCATCCCGATTACAAAGTAGCCTTCTTTTATAAAACGGTCACACAAATGTGAACCCAGAAACCCTGCAGCTCCTGTAATGAGTATTCTTTTCATCAAATTCCTAATTACAATCGTCTTCAAAAAGCAACTGAGCCGCCGTAAAAGGTGAGATCTCATTTTGCTCAACTTGCTTTCTGTACTTCTCTAGTTTGATTTTATTTTGTTCGTTACTATAAAATCGATTTTTGAGTTCCGACTCTATAGTTTGGATAAACCAAAACTGATTTTGATTCTTTCTTTGTTCGTAAAAATAATTATTTTCCTTAGTTAAACGAAAATAATCCTCAATAATTGTGTATACCTCATCAATTCCTTCTTTTGTATAACTACTACAAGTAGTCACTTTCGGCCTCCATCCGGATTTTTTAGGCGGGAAAAGATGCAATGCCCTATTAAATTCAGTCTTTGCTAGTTTTGCTTTGTTGATGTTATCTCCGTCTGCTTTGTTAATCACAATAGCATCAGCCATCTCCATAATTCCTCTTTTAATCCCCTGCAACTCATCTCCTGCCCCCGAAAGCTTAAGTAGTAAAAAGAAGTCAACCATCGAATGCACCATTGTTTCGCTTTGTCCCACCCCAACAGTTTCGATTATAATGACATCAAAACCACAAGCCTCACACAAAATTACCGACTCTCTGGTTTTTTGAGCTACGCCCCCTAAAGTATCTCCCGATGCCGAGGGTCTGATATATGCATTCTCATCTTTGACAAGTTCTTCCATTCGGGTTTTATCGCCCAAAATACTTCCGTGCGAAACACTGCTACTAGGGTCAATGGCCAAAACGGCTACTTTTTTACCTTTAGAGGTCAGATGCTTTCCAAAAGCTTCGATAAACGTACTCTTCCCGACTCCCGGTACTCCCGTAATACCGATACGAATCGAATTATTCGCATACGGAAGACAGCCATTAATAACCTCTGTAGCTTTAGGAAAATGATCCGGATTAGTACTTTCGATGAGTGTAATTGCCCTACTCAAAGCCACTTTATCACCGTTTTTTATTCCTTCGATAAGTTCTTGTGCTGAAGGTTGTTTTCGTCGAAAACGGTTGACTTTTTCTATAGAAGATTGGCTGACAATTTCAATCTCTGAAATGCCTTGTACTTCATTTAAAGCCGTTTTTTTTTGCCGTTTTTCCATTAAGACAAAAGTACTCATTTTTTAACAAACTACAATGAAAACACTCTTGTAATCACACTTTGAAAAACTACAGAAAATAGTATCTTTGCAATACTAAATTTACAACCCATGAGTTTGCAAATTCAAATCAACGAAGAAATAAAAAATGCTATGAAAGCTAAAGACACTTTGGCTTTGGAAGCATTAAGAGCCATAAAATCTGCGGTACTTTTAGCTCAGACCGAAAGTGGAGCCAAAGAAGAGCTCTCAAAAGAAGAAGAAATCAAGTTGTTACAAAAACTCGTAAAACAACGTAAAGAAAGCGCCAGAATATACACTGAGCAAGGTCGAGACGATTTGGCTCAACCAGAAATTGAGCAAGCTAAAATTATCGAAAAATTCCTTCCAGCTCAATTATCTGAAGAAGAAATCAAAGAAATTATCAAGCAAATCATTGCAGAAACCGGAGCTAACGGAATTGCTCAGATGGGTCAAGTGATGGGTGAAGCCAATAAAAGAATGGCCGGTCAAGCAGACGGAAGAACTATTTCAACTGTCGTAAAAAGTTTATTAGCATAAAAATATAACAAACAGACATCGATCTGTTTGATGGCTCCGTAGTTCAACTGGATAGAATATCAGATTTCGGCTCTGAGGGTTGGGGGTTCGAATCCCTCCGGGGTCACTAAAAATAACACTTGGAAGAAGTTGCACCATTTGTCACTAAAATCATTTTCCAACTCATCGCCATTGGGTTGCTTTTAGCTATTATTTACCACTTCTTCCTATTTATTTACAAGAAGCCTCTTTATACGCATCTATATTTCCCTCTCAAAAAATTACCTTCTCATGAAAAGCTCATACTTCAAAACGAAGTAGAATACTACAAAAGACTCCCAGAGAAAAAGAAAAAATATTTCGAACACCGAGTAGCCGTTTTCTTAGAACACCACCCTATAATTCCAAAAGAAAACATAGTGGTAACCCCACAAATGAGAGTGCTTATCGCTTCAACCTCTGTAGCGCTTACATTTGGCTTTCAAAGATTTTTATATCGTTCTTTTAAAGCAATTTTGGTGTATCCTGACATTTATTTCTCGACCATTACAGAACAATATCACAAAGGAGAATTCAACCCAAAAGAAAAAGTGATTGTTTTTTCGTGGAAGCACTTCATAGAAGGACACAGCATTACCAACGACAACATCCACTTAGGATTTCACGAATTTGCTCACGCCTTGCATTTCGAAATGAAACAAGAAGACCATCCAAATTCCCATCACTTTATAAAATACTTCATAAGACTTTTACTAGAAATCAGAAGACCTGAGAAAAGAGAAAAGTTACTCAACACAACATACATCAGAGAATACGCTTTTGAAAACAAGTATGAATTCTTAGCCGTGCTGATCGAAAACTACTTCGAAACTCCCGATATCTTTAAGCAAGAGTTTCCGATTTTCTATCAAAAGCTAAAGAAAATGTTGAATCAATAAAGACTTTAAACAAAAAATCCCGCTCCAAAAGAGCGGGATTTTTGTATATCATAAACAACTAAATTATTTCGCAAATTTAGCGTATTTATTTTTGAATTTGTCGATACGACCTGCAGTGTCAACCAATTTAGATTTTCCTGTATAGTATGGGTGAGAAGTTCTTGAAATCTCCATTTTAAACACAGGATACTCAACACCATCAATTTCAATAGTTTCTTTGGTCTCTACAGTTGATTTGGTAATAAATACATCATCATTAGACATATCTTTAAAAGCTACCAATCTGTAATTTTCCGGATGAATACCTTTTTTCATTTTTATATA
>CAYZBA010000052.1:0-12074 GCA_964476555.1 uncultured Flavobacterium sp. | reverse complement strand
AATAAAAAATTTTATTTGTTTAATCCTGTATCAGTTTTTCAGGACGTTACATTGATATTTTATACGTGTACTTCCAATAATTCTGCGTTACCTTCTAGAGTGTATTCGTTCATTACAGCAGGGATTAAAACAGTATCCCCGTTTTTGAAATTGTATTTTTCATTTCCGTACAAAACCGAAAACTGTCCTTCTGTACACATATAGACGTGAAAAGACTCTTTGTTTTTTTGCATTTGGATTTTTCCGTTTAACGGAATAAACGAAGTAGAAAAGTAATTACTCTGTATAATAGCGTTACTTAGGTTTTCAGTCTTAGAATAATGAAGTCGAGTAGAGGTTGGGTAATAGTTAATGGCTTCCAGAGCCAAATCTAGGTGTAATTCTCTTGGATTGCCGTGAGCATCGGTTCTCTCCCAATCATAGATTCTGTAAGTAATATCCGAAGTTTGTTGAATTTCGGCCAAAATAATTCCTTTCCCGATAGCGTGTACCGTTCCTGTTTCTAGGAAGAAGACATCGCCTTTATGTACTTTTTCTTCTTTTAGAATTGATAAAAGGTCTTTATCGTTAAGTTTTTGTAAATATTCTTCGGGTGAAATTTTTTCTTTAAACCCTATAATGTTTCGAGCACCTTTGTCAGCTTTGATGATGTACCACATTTCAGTTTTTCCGAAACAGTTATGTCGTTTTTGAGCTAGCTCATCATTTGGGTGCACTTGAATAGATAAATCTTCACAGGCATCGATAAATTTGAACAGTAAAGGGAATTGCGTTCCGAATTGCTTATAAACTTTTTCTCCTAATATTTCTTGAGGAAATTGGTTTAGGAGCCAAGAGAAAGTTTTATCTGAATATATCCCGTTTGAGATGATGCTTTGGTCATTACCTACTGTTGAGAGCTCCCAACTTTCTCCTGTTTTGTCTGAAGCAAGAGGTTTGTCGAAAAGGGTTTTGAGTTGACTACCTCCCCAAATTCGCTCTTTCAAGATAGGTTTAAAAAGTAATGGATATATGTGCATTTTTAGATTTAGGATTGGAGTTATGATTAGGACGGCGCCTAATTCCTTAATCAATTTCCTTTATAGCTTACAAAGTTTCGTGGTGTTTCATACAAAACGACTTCTAATTCGAGATTAGAGGCAATTTTCTTTCTGATTTTATTCCAAATTACCACTACAATATTTTCGGCTGTTGGGTTTAGATTTCTGAATTCTTCTACGTCGAGATTGAGGTTTTTGTGATCAAAAGGAACCTCAACTTCTCTATAGATAATGTCTTTGAGTTCTTTCATGTCTATCACGTATCCAGTTTCTGGATCAATATCTCCGGTAACGCTGACAATGAGTTCGTAATTGTGTCCGTGAAAATTCGGATTGTTGCACAACCCAAAGACTTTTTGGTTTTTTTCTTCGGACCAATCTTTGCGGTACAGTCTGTGAGCGGCATTAAAATGTGCTTTTCTACTTACGGTAACTCTCATACGATGATAGTAGATTAATGATTCTTAATCTCGGATTTGTGCTCCTCAAAATAATGATAGAATTCGTCGAAAATTATCTTAAACCAAGCGGTGTAATTCTCTGGATTTTCTTCCATGTCTTTACGAACTTCATCAATGTCAAGCCATTTCCAGGCCTCAACTTCTTCGGGATTGATTTTTGGTTCTCCGTTGTAATAACCAATCATTACATGGTCGAGTTCGTGTTCGGTGAGTCCGTTATCAAAAGGTGCTTTATAAATAAAGGAGAAAAGCTCTTTCAATTCTGTCGTAAAGCCCATTTCTTCGAACAGACGTCTGTT
Organism: uncultured Flavobacterium sp.; assembly: GCA_964476555.1. Lineage (GTDB taxonomy): Bacteria > Bacteroidota > Bacteroidia > Flavobacteriales > Flavobacteriaceae > Flavobacterium. The sequence goes on along the minus strand of CAYZBA010000052.1, from coordinate 10,274 downwards.
TCCGGCTTCGATGTTGGTTTCGTTTTCTCTTTGGTGAGAGCAACAAGTATTGGTCCAGAGTAAAGGAGAATGATATTTATGAGCCGCTCGTTGCTGGAGCATCAATTCGTTTTTGTCATTCAATACAAATACAGAGAAAGCTCTGTGCAAAACGGCTTTTTCGTGAGCTTCTAATTTTGGCATAAGCCCGATGGGGACATCGTTCTCATTTACTAATACTACTAGTTCTTCTTTTTCCACGAATGTAAAATTACAAAATTTTTATTTAACTCGGCTTATGGTGAGCCCATCTCTGATTGGTAATAACACTGTTTCTATTTGGTGGTGTTCTTTGAGTAACTTGTTGTATTCCAAAAGGATTTTGGTGCTTTTGTCGTTTTCTTTTACCTTTTCTAGAACTTTACCACTCCATAGTACATTATCAGACAAAATCACTCCGCCACGATTCATTTTGGGGAGAATGATATGAAAGTAATTGATGTAGTTTTCTTTATCGGCATCAATAAAAACCAAATCGTATTTTTTATCCAGAGTCGGGATGATTTCTAAGGCATTACCTAAGTGCTGAACAATTTGATTTCCGTATGCTGATTTGTCGAAATATTTTCGTTGGAAATCGTATAGTTCTTCGTTGTTGTCAATAGTATCCACGGTTCCGTCTTCTTGTAAGCCTTCTGCCAAGCAGAGTGTCGCATAACCGGTATAGGTTCCGATTTCCAAGATATTTTTCGGACGGATTAATTTCGCTATCATACTCAACACTCTACCCTGAAAGTGTCCGCTTAGCATTCTTGGTTTCAGGATTTTCTGATGTGTTTCCCGATTGAGCTCAGCGAGCAGTTTAGGTTCGTCTTCTGAGTGAAGAGCCACATAATCTTCTAATGCTTCTGAAATAAAATGCATAATGAGGTTTTGGGCAAAGATAAACAAATAAAAAGTCATCTGCAGAAAGATTTATAAGCTAAAGAAATGATAAAATATTGTCGCTGTCGCCCTGAAACAGTGTCATTGAAAATCGAGCAAACTATCGGCCTTTGCGTTTCGGTTAAAAAGAAGTACCTTTGCGTTTTTCTACATTTTATGTCTGATTTTCAAGATACCATAGAAGTTTTTGGGGCAAGAGCTCACAACTTAAAGAACATAGATGTTTTTATTCCGAGGGAGAAATTAGTGGTGATAACCGGGCTTTCGGGTTCTGGTAAGTCGTCATTGGCTTTTGATACTATTTATGCAGAAGGGCAGCGCAGGTATATTGAGACATTTTCAGCTTATGCGCGACAATTTCTCGGAGGTCTCGAAAGGCCTGATGTAGATAAAATTGAAGGTCTCTCTCCAGTTATTGCTATCGAACAGAAAACGACCAACAAAAACCCTCGTTCTACGGTTGGTACAGTGACCGAAGTATATGATTTTCTTCGACTTCTTTTTGCCAAAGCCTCGGATGCTTATAGTTACAACACCGGTAAAAAGATGGTTAGCTATACCGATGAACAAATCAAAGCACTTATTCTGAAACAGTATCAGGGCAAGCGAATTTCGATTTTGGCTCCGGTGGTTCGTTCCCGAAAAGGGCATTATAGAGAACTATTCGAGCAAATTTCTAAACAAGGTTTTGTAAAGGTTCGTACAGATGGAGAAATCCGCGACTTGGAGAAGGGGATGATGCTGGACCGATATAAAACTCACGATATCGAGATTGTAATTGACCGCCTTTTGATTGACCAAGCTACTGATTTAGACAATCGCCTTTCAGAGAGCATTAAAACCGCTATGCATTATGGAGAGGATATTTTGATGGTTCTGGAGCAAGAAAGTCAGGAGGTAAATTATTTTAGTCGTACGTTAATGTGTCCGGAGACGGGAATTTCTTATCCGAACCCGGAGCCGAATAACTTTTCGTTTAACTCTCCGAAAGGAGCGTGCCCTCACTGTAATGGATTGGGTACCGTAAATGAGATTAACCTTAAGAAAGTAATTCCGAATCCGAAATTGTCTATCAAAAATGGCGGATTTGCTCCGCTTGGGGAGTATAAAAGCACTTGGATTTTTAAACAATTAGAGACTATTGGAGCTAAATACGGCTTTAAACTAACAGATTCTATAGAGAATATTCCTCAGGAGGCCATGGAGATGATTCTTAATGGCGGTAACGAAAAGTTCTCTGTGAAATCAGAGGTCATGGGGATTACTCGAGAGTATAAAATCGAATTTGAAGGAATTGCAAACTTTATTCAGAATCAATTTGAGCAATCGGACTCGACATCTATCAAACGATGGGCTAAAGAATTTATGGATGAAGTGACTTGCCCGGTTTGTGAGGGAAGTCGTTTGAAAAAAGAATCGCTTTACTTTAAAATCAACGGACAAAACATATACGATTTAGCTTCGATGGATATTGCTGAGTTGTTGGATTGGTTTAACCAAGTTGACAAGCACTTATCGGAAAAGCAAAAAATTATTGGAGTTGAAATCATTAAAGAGATTAAAACCAGATTGCAATTTTTGCTCGATGTTGGGTTGAACTATTTGAACTTAAATCGCAATGCTTCTTCGCTCTCAGGAGGTGAGGCACAGCGAATTCGTTTGGCGACACAAATCGGTTCTCAATTGGTGGGGGTGTTATACATACTCGATGAGCCGAGTATAGGACTTCACCAACGAGATAACGAAAAGTTGATTTATTCTTTGAAACAACTTCGAGACATTGGAAATTCTGTTTTGGTTGTAGAGCACGACAAAGACATGATTCAAAGTGCCGACTACGTTTTGGATATCGGGCCAAAAGCAGGTCGATTTGGAGGTACGATTGTAAGCAAAGGAACTCCGCAAGAGCTTCTGAAAGAAAATACTTTAACGGCTTCATATCTTAATGGAACAAGAAAAATAGAAGTCCCACATGAGCGAAGAAAAGGGAATGGAAAATTCCTGAGATTGGAAGGAGCTACGGGGAATAACTTGAAAAATGTAAGTGTAGAATTTCCTCTAGGGACATTGATTTGTGTGACCGGAGTTTCGGGGAGTGGAAAGTCGACGCTTATCAATCAGACATTGTATCCGATTTTGAACCAGCATTTCTTTAATGCGGTGAAAAAGCCTATGCCTTATAAAAAGATCGAAGGTTTAGAGCATATTGATAAAGTAATTGCAGTAGATCAGAGCCCGATTGGTAGAACGCCTCGCTCCAATCCGGCCACGTATACGGAAGTTTTTTCGGAAATTCGAAATTTGTTTACGCAAACTCCTGAGGCGATGATACGCGGATACAAACCCGGGAGGTTCAGTTTTAATGTGAAAGGAGGTCGTTGTGAGACTTGTGAGGGTTCGGGCCTTAGGACTATCGATATGGGATTCTTACCGGATTTGTATGTGGAATGCGAAACGTGTCAAGGGAAGCGATTCAATCGAGAGACTTTGGAGATTCGCTACAAAGGGAAATCTATCAGCGACGTTTTGGAAATGACGATCGATGAAGCGGTAGATTTCTTTGAGAACATTCCGAAAATTTACCGTAAAATAAAAACCATACAAGATGTAGGGTTGGGGTATATTACTTTGGGTCAACAAAGCACCACTCTATCTGGGGGGGAAGCACAAAGGGTTAAATTGGCTACGGAGCTCTCTAAAAAAGATACCGGAAATACGTTTTACATTCTGGACGAGCCCACAACAGGACTACATTTTGAGGATATCAGAGTGTTGATGGAAACCATCAACAAATTGGTGAACAAAGGAAATACGGTGTTAATTATCGAGCACAACCTTGATGTTATTAAACTAGCGGACCATATCATCGATATCGGATATGAAGGAGGTAAAGAAGGAGGACAGGTGATAGCCAAAGGCACTCCGGAAGAAGTAATCAAGAACGAAAAAAGCCATACGGCACGATTCTTAAAACTAGAACTCCAAGCATAAAGGAGGTAGCATTGTAGAGGTGTTGAGTAAACCGCAGATAAGGTATAAGAATAAGCAAAAAAGTAAAGGGGCTTAGGCCCCTTTATTTTCAACAGAAATTTATTGTGTATTATCTGCTTAATTTCTTTTCTAATTCTTTTTGGAATTCTTCCATTACCGGTTTTACGGTACTTTCGGGGAGGTCTGCAATTCTGATGTACATTAGACCGTCTACAGAATTATTGAAAAGTGGGTCTACGTTAAAGGCAATCACTTTTGCATTTTGCTTAATGTATTTTTTTATCAGTACAGGAAGTCGGAGTGAATTTGGCTCAACTTCATCAATGATTTTGTCGAATTTATTGAGGTCGGCTTCGGCTTCGTTAAACACAAAGTCTTTATCGGCATCTTTGAGTTTTACTTTATATTCTTTTTTCGGGTGTACATACTGTGCCACATAAGGGTCATAGTAATGAGATTTCATAAACTCAATCATGAGAGATTTCGAGAAATCTGAAAACTGGTTGCTGATGCTCACTCCACCGATTAAGTATTTATGTTCCGGGTAGCGCAAGGTAGTATGTACGATTCCTTTCCAGAGCAAGAATAGCGGCATTGGTTTTTGTTGGTACTCTTTAATGATAAAGGCACGGCCCATTTCGATAGACTTATGCATCATATCAAAAAGCTCGTTTTCGAAACGGAAGAGTTCTTGCAAATAGAATCCGTCAATACCGTATTTTGGGAAAATTTCACTTCCCAGTCCCATTCTATAGGCACCGGCAATCACTTGAGTTTCGTCATCCCACAAAAACATGTGGTGGTAGTATTGGTCGAACTTGTCGATGTCTATAGACTTATTGGTTCCTTCTCCTACTTCGCGGAAAGTGATTTCGCGAAGTCTACCGATTTCATGTAGAATATTTGGGATTTTCTCGGCATTCACCAAGAATACCTCATAGTTTTTGCTTTCTAAAAGTCTGTAGTCTCCTTTTCTAAGTTCTTTAATCTCATCTACGATTTTGTCGTGATTGGCAGGCTTCACGATTTCTTGTGGAGGTTTTTGAGATTTTGGTATGATTTTTTTCGTATCCAAAAGCTTGGTAGGCTTTTGGAAAGCGTTTGCCAGCATATAAGTTTTCTTACGTAAAAACTCTGAGAATTCTTCTAGAGAGGTATGCTCGTTTTGCTCGGTTACCGAAATTGGCTTACCGATTCTCACTTTAATCGTACGATTCTTCTGAGTCAGTAGTTCTGAAGGGAGTTTTGCGGTTCTTAGGGTGTCGCTTATTTTGGATAAAATGTAGAACAAGCGACTGTTTTTGGCATGGAAATATATTGGGACCACCGGGACTTGGGCTTTTTTGATAAGCTTAATGGCTCCTTCTTCCCAAGGTTTATCTACGATAAGTTGGTCATCTTTATAAGTAGATACTTCACCGGCCGGAAAAATACCTAGAGGTTTGTTTTCGCTCAAATGTCTTAAGGTTTCTTTCAGTCCGACCACGCTAGACTTTTCGTTTTTGTGGTTTTCGAAAGGATTTACGGGCATGATATAGGGCTTTAGAGGCTCTATTCGATGCAATAAAAAGTTAGCGATGATTCTAAAGTCCGGTTCTCTTTCGAGCATTAACTTAAGGAGTAGAATTCCGTCTATTCCTCCAAGCGGGTGATTAGAAATCGTGATATATGCTCCATCTTTAGGGAGTCTTTTAAGATCTTCTTCGGGAATTTCGAATTTTATCTGAAATTCATCTAGAATAGCTTTGAGAAATTCTTCTCCTTTCAGGTGTTTGTTACGGTCATAAATTTTGTTGAGCTCAGATATTCTGAGGGTTTTCATAAGTGACCACCCCAGGAATGTACCAAGCACGCCATATTTATCAACTTTGATAACCTTTGCAATTTCTTTAGCAGAAACTAGACCCATTGAGTAGTTTTTGAGTAAGAGGCAAAGATAAATAAAGTTTTGAAATGTAAAACCTTTTGAGTTTTTATGTCGTAAAATAAATCTGGTTTTGAGTTAAAATTGGCTAGATAACTAATGTGGTTTTTCTTATATTTGCGAAACTAAAATTATAAGAAATGAGCGCAGATAAAGAAGCAAAATTAAAAGCTTTACAGCTAACTCTTGACAAACTAGATAAGACTTACGGTAAGGGTACTGTAATGAAGTTAGGAGATAAAGCCATTGTTGAGGTTGAATCTATTCCTTCGGGTTCACTTGGGGTTGATTTGGCATTAGGGGTTAACGGATATCCAAGAGGGAGAATCATTGAGATATATGGTCCTGAGTCATCAGGGAAAACCACTTTGACACTTCATGCCATTGCTGAGGTTCAAAAGACAGGAGGGATAGCCGCCTTTATTGATGCCGAGCATGCTTTTGACAGGAACTATGCAAAAAAATTAGGTGTAGATGTTGATGAGCTCATCATTTCTCAGCCTGATAATGGTGAACAAGCTTTAGAGATTGCTGAGAATCTTATCCGTTCTGGAGCTGTAGATATAGTGGTAATAGACTCGGTTGCTGCGCTTACGCCAAAAAGTGAAATTGAAGGGGAGATGGGAGACTCCAAAATGGGGTTACATGCTCGTTTGATGTCTCAAGCTCTTAGAAAGCTTACGGCAACTATCAGTAAAACGAACTGTACGGTATTCTTTATTAACCAGCTTAGAGAGAAGATAGGTGTGATGTTTGGTAATCCTGAAACCACCACCGGAGGGAATGCTTTGAAATTTTATGCTTCTGTTCGTATAGATATTAGAAAATCGTCTAGCATTAAAGAAGGTGAAAACGTAATTGGAAATAGAGCTAAAGTAAAAATCATCAAAAACAAAGTAGCTCCTCCGTTTAAAACAGCAGAGTTTGACATCATGTATGGCGAGGGGATTTCTAAAGTTGGTGAAATTCTAGATTTAGGAGTTGAATTCGAAATCATCAAGAAAAGCGGTTCTTGGTTTAGTTACGAAGACACCAAATTAGGTCAAGGTCGTGATGCTGTAAAACAAGTTCTCAAAGACAATCCTGAATTGGCAGAAGAGCTTGAAGAAAAAATCAAAACAAAGATTAAAGAGAAAGGCGAGTAGTCTTTTATAAGTAATAAAGTTTTAGCCATAGTGTAAGAGATATGATGGTTTTTGAGGCCGTTTAACTTTTACTCTATGGCTAAAATGTTTTAGGTGTTATACGGAAAATGATTAACTCCTTGAAAATTATTGATCAATAAAGAAACTTTGCAAGTTTGCGGCTTTGAGAGAGATATAAAAAAAACTATTTTTGCACCTTATTAAAAAATTTGGAAATGGCTAAGCAAGAAGATTTGTTTAAGAATGTGGTTTCCCACGCTAAAGAATACGGATATATTTTTCCTTCTAGTGAGATTTACGATGGTTTGAGTGCGGTTTATGACTATGCACAAAACGGGGTAGAACTCAAAAAAAATATTAGAGAATATTGGTGGAGAGCAATGGTTCAGCTTCACGAGAACATTGTGGGGATAGATGCTGCCATTTTGATGCACCCTACGACTTGGAAGGCTTCGGGTCACGTAGATGCGTTCAACGACCCACTTATTGACAATAAAGATTCCAAAAAGAGATATAGAGCCGATGTGTTGATTGAGGATTATTGTGAGAAAATCAATCAGAAAGCTCAAAAGGAAATCGAAAAGGCAAGAGTTCGTTTTGGTGAATCTTTTGATGAAGAGCAATATAAAGCGACTAACGAAAGAGTTGCCGGATATATTAGCCAACAAAAAGAGATTCTTCAGAGAATGGCTAAAGGTTTGGAGAGTGGCGATTTGGCAGATGTAAAGGCTTTGATTGAAGAATTGGGTATTGCTGATCCGGAAACCGGATCTAAAAACTGGACAGAAGTTCGCCAATTCAACTTAATGTTCGGAACCAAATTGGGCGCTTCTGCTGAAAATGCGATGGAGTTGTATTTACGTCCAGAAACGGCTCAGGGTATTTTCGTAAACTTTTTGAATGTTCAAAAAACAGGAAGAATGAAAATCCCTTTTGGGATAGCTCAAACGGGGAAGGCTTTCCGCAACGAGATAGTAGCACGTCAGTTCATTTTCCGTATGAGGGAGTTTGAACAAATGGAAATGCAGTTCTTCGTAAAACCAGGGGAGGAGATGAAGTGGTATGAGTATTGGAAAGAGACTCGCTTGAAATGGCATTTGTCTTTGGGGCTTGGTAAAGAAAATTATCGTTATCATGATCATGAGAAGTTAGCTCACTATGCTAATGCGGCATGTGATATTGAGTTTAACTTCCCGTTCGGTTTTAAAGAGTTGGAGGGAATTCACTCTCGTACAGACTTTGATTTGAAAGCACACGAACAATATTCGGGTAAAAAGCTTCAGTATTTTGACAACGAAACCAATCAAAGTTATGTTCCTTATGTAGTAGAGACGTCTGTAGGTTTAGATCGTTTGTTTTTGGCGATTTTCTCTAATTCGTTACAAGAAGAAACTTTAGAAGACGGTTCTGTACGTACAGTATTGAAGCTTCCTGCTGTATTGGCTCCGACAAAAGTAGCCGTGCTTCCGTTACTTAAAAAAGAAGGCTTACCGGAAGTAGCTCAACAAATCATGAATGATTTGAAATGGAGTTTTAATGTTGCATATGATGAGAAGGATGCTGTCGGAAGGCGTTATCGAAGACAAGATGCTTTGGGAACTCCGTTCTGTGTAACGGTTGATCATCAAACTCTAGAGGACCAAACCGTAACGATTCGCCATAGAGATACTATGGAACAACAAAGAGTCAAGATTTCTGAGATTGCTGCTTTAGTAGAAAAAGAGGTGAGTTTCAAAACATGGCTTAGCAAAATGTAAACGATTTACTCCTTAGTATATTATATAAACCCTGCCAAACTAAATTTTGACAGGGTTTATTTTTTGAATTTTCTCGAAACTGATTTCATTAAAATGAGAAATCACTTTATTGGCCAAACTGTAATCTTGATTTAAACTCTCTCCTTTATATCCTATCACAAAAACCTCTGCAGCATTGGCAGCTTTGATACCGTTGGCGGAATCTTCGATAATGATACATTCATACTTTTGATGTCCTGAAAGTTCAACGGCTTTGTTAAAGATAGCGGGATTTGGTTTCGATTGTGGGAAGTCTTCGCCGCTTACTTTATGTGAGAAGTATTGGTCTAAATCGAATCGTTTGAAAATAGTGTTGATGGTTAGGTGTGCTGATGACGACGCAACGATAAGTTGGATTTGGTTTTGGTGTAAGTCTTTAATCAGGTCTAAAACTCCATCGATGAGTTTTAGGTGTGATGCTTCTTCAAAGGCCGTATTGAACAATTTTCTTTTTCTGCTGATCAACTCTTCAACCGAATGCGGAAGTTGGAAGTACTCCTTAATATATTTATAGATGTTTTTGGTGGAGCTTCCTATGAAAGAGTTGTACATTTTGTCATCTACTTCAATATTCAATTCTTCAAAATGCAGTGTGTAGGCATGGTGATGAACGGGTTCTGTATCTACGATTACTCCGTCCATGTCAAAAATTACGGTTTTTATCATCTGATGATTTTGTTTTACAGCAAAAGTAGGTCTGTTTTTTTGGATAGGCAAATACATGTAGGCGCTTTTAATGTCGAAATTCAAAGTTATGTTTATAAATGTATATATATTAAGGAGTGATTTTTGTCTATCGGAGCTCTCATTCGAGTTTTTTTAGTTGTTAGGAGTATTTTTTAAATTGAATAAAGGCGTTTGAAAGCTGTTTTTGGTGTTGTTTAGAGTAAATTCTATCGTTTTTAGGTTTTTGTTATGTGGGGGGTTGGGGTTTTTTTGTGGTAAAACAGTGTTGTTTGGGTATGCTTGGTGAGGTTTTAATGAAAAAAAAATAGATGTAAATGATTGATTGAATATTGATTGCGATATTGTTGATAAGTGTAGGCTAAAAAAGGTTGAAATTTATTAGGAAGTATGGTTTGTTTTTTACTACTTTTGCACCCGCAAGTTCACAGAAATACTGATTGATTTCCGAAACGAAGGTTGAAAAAAAATTCAAAAAAGATTTGGATTGTAATGATAAAAGTTTTTACCTTTGCAGTCCCAAAAGTTCAGAGAAATAAAGCAATCTTTACTGAGAAAATAAATTAAAAATTTTTTCAAAAAAGTTTTGGAGATTAAAATAAAAGTTGTACTTTTGCACCCGCTTTGAGAGATAAGCGAATAAATTAAAGAAGACGAAGTTCATAGACATATTGAATTGACAGCACAAAACAAGAGTAAGGCTTAAGCGAATTAAGTTGAATTACCCCTGAGTATCTTTGTCTAAACATATTAACAATATACGATGAAGAGTTTGATCCTGGCTCAGGATGAACGCTAGCGGCAGGCCTA
>CAYZBA010000051.1:5916-12136 GCA_964476555.1 uncultured Flavobacterium sp. | reverse complement strand
TTAAACTCCAACAAAATGTTTTTAAACAAAAAAACTCTCAGCTGATGAGAGTTTAAATGTCTTTATAAAAACATACAGGGTTATGCTACAGCCTCTTGTTTGTCAATCACTACCTGACCTCTGTAGTATAGTTTCCCTTCATGCCAGTATGCTCTGTGATATAGGTGTGCCTCACCTGTTACAGGGCATGTAGCAATCTGTGGAGCCGTAGCCTTATAGTGAGTACGTCTTTTATCTCTTCTGGTTTTCGAGGTTTTTCTCTTAGGATGTGCCATCTTTATATACTTTTTTTATTTATTGTTATTGCCTTTTAATAATTCTTTTAGCTTATTCCACCTTGGGTCAATCTCACTTTCCTCTTTGGTCTCCGGCTGCTCATATGTGATATACTTCTCATAGTTCGAGAGATCTATACTCCCATCTTGTACTCCCGGATGAACCCTCCTTACTGGAACAGACAAAACTATCATCTCATAGATATACTGAGCAATATTTACCTGATATTCTCCGTGAGGCAAAATAAGCAACTCTTCATGATCATCATTATACTCCTCTCCAAAGCGAACAATCAAATCCAACTCCCCTTCAATAGGCAAGTCAAAATACTCTCCGGTTAAATCACACGCAACGTTCACAAAGCCCGAGTGCCTAAAAGCTAGCTCCAGCATAGTCTCCTTCTTGTTCAACCTTACCTCAACACCTACCGTAGCCGCTTCAAACTGATGATAATCAAATTCCTGAAAGAACGTGTTAGTTATCTGGTACTCAAATCGATGCTCCCCTAACTTCAACCCAACAAAAGGAATCTCATATTCTTTTATCAATTCCATTCCGATAACTTTTGAGCGTGCAAATATACAAAATATTTTTATACACAAAATTTATTTTCCATTTATTACGACCTCCTCAAACGGCAACTATCGTCTTTCCGTTTGTTTTTCGGTTATAATGAGCGGATTCGAGCTGATTTCCTCATAATCAAGCCTTGACCTGAAAATGTCAACCGCCATATATACGGCTTCTCTAAACGAAGTCTCATCGGCTATCCCCTTCCCTGCTATGTCAAACGCAGTGCCGTGATCCGGTGACGTCCTCACTCGGCTTAACCCCGCCGTATAGTTCACCCCTTTTTCAAACGCAAGGGTTTTAAACGGTATCAACCCTTGGTCGTGATACGTCGCCAATACCCCGTCATATTTCTTATACGTCTCACTGCCAAAGAACCCGTCGGCCGAAAAGGGCCCAAACACATAGTGCCCTTCGTCAAACAGTCGTTTAATGGCCGGAATCATCACTTCTATTTCTTCTTTACCTATAACCCCTTCATCTCCCGAATGCGGATTCAAACCCAACACCGCAATTTTTGGCTTCGAAATCCCAAAGTCTCGAACCAACGATTGCTCCATAATCAATACTTTCTTGCGGATAAGCTCCTCGTTGAGCTTAGAGGCCACTTCGCTAAGCGGAATATGCCCCGTGAGCAACCCCACTCGTAAGTCGTCTGCGATGAGCAGCATCAAAGCATCCCCTTCCAGCTCTTGTGCCAAGTATTCCGTATGTCCGGCAAAGCGAAAGTCCTCAGATTCCGCCGTGTGTTTATTGATAGGTGCCGTAACCAAAACATCTATCTGCCCTTCTTTCAAAGCACGTACGGCTTCTTTAAACGACAATATCGCATATTTGCCAATTTCAGGATTGGCTTTCCCAAACTCTATGGCTACGGGCTCTTTCCAGATGTTGAGCACATTGATTTTCCCGTGAACCACCTTGCTCAGGTTGTCTATCCCGAAAAAATTCGTATGAGTTTGTAATGTCTTGTTCAAAAACGAAAAAACCTTCGTACCTGCAAAAATTACAGGAGTACATAACTCCAACATCCGACTGTCCTCAAAAGTCTTCAATATGATTTCGCTGCCTATGCCATTTAGATCCCCTATCGAAATCCCAACGATGATATTTCCTGTATTTTTTACCATTATCTGTGTTTTTTCATTATCTTTGAAGCTACAAATTTAGAAAAATAAATCTGATATGTTTACAGGGATTGTAGAAACTCTCGGAGTGATTACTAAAATCGAAAAAGAACAAGAAAACCTACACCTTACCCTTCGCTCTGCAATCACTGGCGAACTCAAAATCGACCAAAGTGTTTCTCATAACGGAATTTGCCTTACCGTCACAGCTATAGACGCAGACCAATATATGGTTACGGCCATAAAAGAGACCATTCAAAAAACCAACATCGCAGCCTGGAAGGTCAACGACCTGGTGAATCTCGAAAGAGCCATGAAGCTGGGTGACCGCCTCGACGGACATTTAGTACAAGGCCACGTAGACCAAACCGGAATCTGTACCCACATAGAACCGGCTCACGGGAGCACTTACTTCACTTTCGAATACGACAAATCCATCGGCAACATCACTATCGAAAAGGGCTCTATAACTGTCAACGGAGTAAGCCTTACGGTCGTAAACTCAGGCATCAATAGTTTTAGTGTAGCCATTATCCCTTATACTTTTGAGCATACCAACTTCAAAAACATCAAAGTCGGCGACTTGGTCAACCTCGAATTCGACCTCATCGGCAAATACATTACCAAACTTAATGCCCTAAAATAACCCTCCGCAGCAGAAAGAAACCTGAAAACTGAAAACTGAAACTTGAAAACTGAAAACTGCCCCCTCCCAACTAAACAATCTCCGCACTAAGCCCTGCATCCAACAAGGCCGTACATTTCGGAACAAGTTCCAAAAGCTCCCCGGTTTTCACTTCGCATTTCCCGGTATAGTGAACCAACAAAGCACATTGCTCAGCCTGTAGAGGGTCGTGTTCACACACGCGAATCAGCGTTTCGATAACGTGATCAAATGTGTTCACATCATCGTTATAGAGAATGATGTGATGTAAGTTTGAAGTTGATTCTTCAGTAAGTAGGTCTTCTAAAACTTTTTCTCTGGTACTCATAGCTTTTCGTATTTGAGAGCTACCCATTGATCTTTTTGATGTTTGCTCTGATACTTTAATCCGTTTTGCTGACAGCTTTCGTCAATAAACGGAATGTCTTCTTCATAAAATCCACTCAAAAATAATAAACCTCCTTTACGTAAGCAAGAGGCATAGGTCTCCATGTCATGGAGCAGTATGTTGCGGTTGATGTTGGCAATGATAACGTCGTAGGATTTACCCGGCAATAAAGAGGCGTCGCCTTCGTATACCGTGATTTCCTTGCAGTTATTGCGCGCTACGTTTTCAAGGGAGTTCAAGTAACACCAGTTGTCAATATCGATGGCATCTATGGGTTTTGCCCCTTTCATTTCGGCCAAAATCGCCAAAATAGCTGTTCCGCATCCCATATCTAGCGTTTTTTTACCTTCCAAATCGGTCTCCAACAAATGTTGAATCATCATCGATGTGGTCTGGTGATGTCCTGTCCCAAAGCTCATTTTCGGCTCTATCACGATTTCGTATTTCACGTCTTTACTGGCGTGAAACGGTGCACGAATGTAGCACTCTTCACCTACTTCAATAGGGCTGAAGTTTTTCTCCCACTCTTCGTTCCAATTTACCGTTTCTATCTCTTCGATTTCATAGGTTATCCGAAATTCAGGATTTTCCAGAATCATAACATCGGCCAAGATGTCTTCGGTGTGGAGTTTGGCCTGAACGTATGCTGATAAGCCTTTGTCGGTCTCTTCAAAGCTCTCAAAGGCCGTATCCTGAAGTTCTGCCAATAAAATCTCACTCCCTAGCTCTCGAGATTCTTGTGGTTCTATGGTAAAATGGTATGCGATATACATGCTGTTTTTATTAAAATTGCCTGCAAAGATAGCGAATTTCGAAGTTACATCGATAATGGATTCATTCCCAAATTATCTCATTTTCAAATTTCCAAATTATCGTACTCATCCCAAAATAACTTCTCAAAATCCACCACCTGATTGTTCTCGATTTTGACGCCTTCGCTTTCGAGTAATTGCTGCATAAGGTTCGTACCTCCAAAATGATGCTTTCCGGACAACAACCCCACTCGATTCACTACTCGATGAGCAGGAACATCTTCCCGATTATGCGAAGCATTCATCGCCCAGCCTACCATTCTGGCAGAGCGAGCCATTCCCAAATGCTTAGCAATGGCTCCATAAGTAGAAACCCTACCATACGGAATCTGCTTGACTAGCTGATACACTTTTTCAAAAAAAGAATCTTCCATAACTACAAATCCAAAGGTTGACATAACCAAATTCGCATACCTCCGATTCATCAAAGTTACAAAAGTTCCCGAGTTTCCCATACAAACCTGAAACCTGAAACCTGAAATTGTCAACCGAAGCGCAGCGAAGTCGAGACATCGCCCCAAAAACCAACTTGGAACATTTTTTGCTATTTTTACCCAAAATAACAACGACTCATGAAAGCTTTTTGGATTGCTCTGTTTTTAATTATTGGTATCACGGCTTGGGCTCAACCCGAAACTTCTCGAACAACCGAGCTCGGCATCCAACCCACGGCCGACGAAAACGAACTGAATATTGCTCCGGTAGCAGAGGCAGAGGCACCTAAACTCTCCGATTTCGGAGTGGAGAAAAATTCGGAGCTGCCGCAGTTTATCAATAAGCCCGGAAAGAGTATTTTCGATAAACCCGAATTCCAAAACCCGGCCCAAAATGTCGCCAAAAACCTCAATAAAGAGCTACATAGAGAGGAGCGCGAAAACATGGAGCAGTTCAAGCGAAATCAGTATTTCGGAGATTTCAAAACCAACTCAAAGTATGTGAGAGTCGTCTATCGCGACCATATTTATTTCGATGGTGACAGAGTGCAGATTATCATGAACGGTCGCGTGCTCTATGCAGATATTTTGTTGGAATCCAACTACAAACAAGTCGAAATTGACCTGCAGCATGGCTTCAATAAAATCGAAATCTTAGCCCTAAACCAAGGTACTTCCGGACCCAACACGGCCGAATTCCAAATCTACGACGACCAAGGGGTGCTGATTTGCAGCAATCAATGGGAACTCGCAACCGGCTACAAAGGAACCGTCATCCTCACCAAAGAGCAGTAAACCCTAAAAGTTTGCCCTGCCAGCCTGCACAGTCGAGACATCACCCCATATCTCAATACTCAAAACCTGAAACTTGAAACAAAAAAAAACCAACTCTCATCGAGTTGGCTTTTTTTCTTCGAGTTGGCTTTGTTTTATTTCTTCCAGAATCCAAACATTCGTTTGTACCACGGTTGTTTTTCTTCTTCCACACCATAGCCGTAACCATAGCCGTAACCATAGCCATAGCCATAACCATAACCATAACCATAACCATAGCCATAACCTTTTAAGGCTTGCGTATCGTTAAGTACTACAGACATATTTGGTAACTTCTTCTCTTGATACAATTTCTCCGGTAGCGGAAGCATGCGCTTGTCGAGATAGTTATGACGGATAACATAGATAAACGCATCGGCGTTGTGAGCTATGAGTAACGTATCGGTTACCAGGCTCACCGGAGCCGTATCGACAATGATATAATCAAACTGAGTTTTGAGGTAGTCAAACATCTCGGTTACCTTAGGGCTCATGAGGAGCTCGGCCGGGTTCGGCGGAATAACCCCCGGTGGCATCACATAAAAGTCCGGATAACCGTCTTGCTTTGAGATGATGGAGTCTAGGGTAATGCTGCCCGAGGATGCCAAGTAGGACGTAAGCCCTTTAGACGGAATCTTGATGTAATCCGATAGTTTCGGGTTACGGATGTCCATCCCTATGAGCAATACCTTCTTGCCCGAGAGCGCAAACGTACCCGCCAAGTTCACCGCTATAAAGGTCTTCCCTTCTTTCGGGAGGGTAGACGTCACAAAGATAGCCTTCGCCCGTTTATCGGTTTCTATCTGGCTCAACACGAATTCCATATTGGTCCGTACGATCCGTAAGGCCTCGGCCGTACTGGAGCGGTCGTGCGCCGTAATCATATCCTCTTTGGCTAATGAGCGCGGTACATCTCCAACAAACGGTATGGTCAATACTTTGCCTAAATCCCCTCGTTTGACCTTGGTGTCTAATAGATAATATAAGTAAATAATACCAAAAGGAATAAGTAGCCCTAAAATTAAAGCGGCCAAATAGATTATATTGCGTTTCGGAGAAATAGGAATTTCAGAGGCCAAACCGCTGTCGATGACCTTAGCATTTGGGGCTAGTGCAGCCATGGCTATCTCGGCTTC
>CAYZBA010000051.1:3678-5816 GCA_964476555.1 uncultured Flavobacterium sp. | reverse complement strand
CGCTGTCGATGACCTTAGCATTTGGGGCTAGTGCAGCCATGGCTATCTCGGCTTCTTCACGCTTTTGCAATAGGTATAAAAACAATGCTTCCTTCACTCCTTGTTGTCTAGATATTCCTCTATATTCTTTTTCTAATGTAGGAATAGTACTGATTTTACCTCTTATATTGCTACGCTCTTTAAGAATATCAGACCTTGTAATCTCTAAATTAGATTTGAGTTGTAATAAGCCCGACTTAATATTCTTCTTATAGTCTTCTATCGTTTGATCGAATCTCATTATATCAGTATTTTCTGGCCCAGCGCTTGCTGCTACCACATTGCGGTGCAGTACCCATTTGTTGTGCTCAGTAATAGCTGAAATTAAAGCAGCGCTCATCGAGGAGCCATCTAAAATCATCGGAAAAGTCTGCCCACGAGTATCTTTTTCAATAAACTCCTTTACTATGGTATCTATAATATTAATTTTAGTGTCAATATCTAACAAGCTCTTTTCTACATCACCAAGGCTTTCTACAAATAGTCTCCCTTCTGTAACGATGTCTGTAAGTTGATGTTCTTTTTTAAATTTTTCCGCATCAGTCTCGACTTCACTAAGCTCCTCAACTAATACCTCCAGACGCTGAGTGATAAAGTCAGATGTCTTTTGAGAAATATAACGCCTGTCTTCGATATTATCTTGATTATATATTTCTATCAATGTATTCAAATAATCTTCGGCTTTTGCTTTATGGGTATTCACCGTAGTGAGCGATACTACACTCACAAATTTAGCGGGTTGAGATACTTGTAAGCTTTTTCTATAACCTGAAGCAACAGACCCTACTTTACCTACATTGACGATAATCTCATGCTTAGGGTCAGTGAAATATTCGGTAACTTTCTGAATCTTAAAACTTCCCAGTTCTTCTATGTGAATAGTTTCCCCATAAGTATAAGTTCCTTGTGAAGCATCGTTAAATATCAGTTTGAAGCTATTTTCATCTTTCCCCTCAATCGCAAAAATTCCACCTTTTACAATGGTATCAAAAACAGCCTCTATAGGAGAGTTCTTATACAATTCCGTAGTTTTGATGCGTCCTTCTATATAATACGAAATATTGAGTTTGAGTCTCGCTACCGTCTTTTCAGATAACGTACGAGACTTCAACACCTCCATCTCGTTCTCCACGTTGTCTTTAGAACCGCCTATTCCGAGTTCTGAAAGTACCGATAACTCATTGGCCGCCCCACCGCGATAGTCGTCTTTGAGCATTATCAAAGCGTTGGCCTGATACACCGGGGTGGCATAACGAAGATAAATAAACGCTAAACCAAGCGCTAACACTACCCCTAATACAAACCACTTCCAGTGATAGAGGTAGCGGGCCAATTGCTCCTGTAAGTTAACACTTTGATTCTCTCTTTCCTTTTCCTGAAAATCCTGATCGCTCATATATTATTGTATAGGTTATTAGGAATTATTTATCGGCTGATGATAACTACAACTATAGTGGTTAATAACGAAATTGCCGATAGCGCAAACGTCAAGTTGGGCCCTACGGCCGATGAGTTGATGCGGATCTTGTTGGGCTCCACATATATCACATCGTTCGGAGCCAAATAATAAAACTCCGAATCCATAAAGTCCGGTTTGGTAATATCGACGCGGTTATAAGTTCGTTTACCATCAACTTCTCGGATAATTAATATGTTGTCCCTCTTGCCATACAAGGCAATATCCCCGGCCATACTCAAGGCTTGCAGTAGAGTCACTCGCTCAGATTCTATGGTAAAAGTTCCCGGGCGTGCTACTTCTCCCTGAACGGTCACTTTAAAGTTCATGAGTCTCAGGTTTACCGAAGCATCAGCCACTTGGGGTTTGATGGCTTCTGTTAACACCTCTGTAGCTTGAGACGTGGTGAGACCGGCCAATTTTATTTTTCCTAATACCGGAAATACTATATAACCTTCGCTGTCTATCAAATAAGTTTGCATTCGTTGTTGCCCTCCTGATCGCTCAGACATAGCCTGATACATAGTAATACCGGGGTTAAACTTAGCTACAAATTCCGGAACATTAGAGCTAACAACGATGCTCAATACATCGTCGGGTTGCAATTTGGGCTCGTATTTCTGGGTGATTTCGGTTTCTTTGT
>CAYZBA010000051.1:0-3578 GCA_964476555.1 uncultured Flavobacterium sp. | reverse complement strand
TGAAACTGTCGACCGCAGCGCAGCGAAGTCGAGACATCTCCCCATAACTCAACACTCAACACTTAAAACTCAAAACTATTTTTTATCCAACAACTCATACTCCGAATTCATACTCTTAAACTCCGGCACTATCTTCTTCATATCCGCCACCAACTCCTCTTTCTGGTCACTATACGCCTTCACGATGAGCTCATCCACCCAATTCGCAATCACCTCATGGTCATCACACGGCTCCTGAGCAATCATGATCTTCTCATGGTGGGTCGGCAAGGTCTTGGCCGAATCGTTGAGCAACTCTTCGTAAAGTTTCTCTCCGGGGCGAAGCCCTATGGCTTTAATCTCTATGTCTTTGTCCGGCACATATCCGGCCAAGCGAATCATCTTTCTGGCTAGGTCGATAATCTTCACCGGAGCTCCCATGTCAAAGATAAAGATCTCCCCGCCTTTACCCATGCTCCCCGCCTCCAATACGAGCTGACAGGCTTCCGGTATGGTCATAAAGTAGCGGATGATATCCGGATGCGTAATCGTTACCGGACCTCCCTCTTCGATTTGTTTCGTAAACAACGGCACTACAGAGCCGTTAGACCCCAGCACGTTCCCAAAGCGGGTCGTGATAAACTTCGTTTTGCTTAGGTTCTCGAGTATACACTTGGTCTGAAGAGATTGTACATACTTTTCGGCTATGCGCTTAGAGGCCCCCATCACATTACTTGGGTTCACCGCCTTATCCGTAGACACCATCACGAATTTATCTACGTTATACCGGCAGGCCAAATCGGCCACGTTCTTAGAACCCAATACGTTGGTGAACACCGCCTGTGCGGGATTCTCCTCCATAAGCGGAACGTGCTTATACGCCGCCGCATGATACACCACATCCGGCTTATAGCGCTCAAAAACCTTCTCCATCATGGTGCGGTTTCTCACATCCGCCACTTCTACGTGTATACAACCGTTGTAATCCGATTTTCCTAATTCCACCATTAATTGATACAGCGGGGTCTCGGCTTGGTCCAACACCACCACATGTCGGGGGTGGAAGTTGAGCACCTGCCATACAATCTCGCTACCGATGGAGCCCGCCGCCCCCGTAACCAATACGGTTCTCCCCCGGAGCTGGCTGGAGATATTGTTGTTGTCCAAAACTATCGGCTTTCTGCCCAATAAATCCTGAATCCGGAAGGGTTTAATTTTTTTAGAAGCCTCTGTCTGATTGTCCCAATCTTTGACGAAAGGCACAGAGTAGACCTTGTAGTTGAATTCCAAACAAGTGTCCACAAGTGCTATCTTCTCTTCTTTCGATAGTGTCTCGTCGGCTATCACTAAGGCCTCTGCCCCAAAGGCACGCATCAATACCGGAATCTTTTTGTTGTGAACGATAATCGGTAAGTCTAAGATGCGCTTCGATTGGTTCTTGGTGTTTTTGTCTATAAAGCCCAAGACCTTATATCGCGCGGGGTTCTCAAATTTCAAGGCGTTGGCAAGCGATATGGCGTTAGAATTCACCCCGTACACCATTACTTTTACCAGGTCGCCGTTTTTCTTCTCGGCCAAATACTGGTCAAAAACCCGCTTGACAAAGATGCGGTAGGCAAATAAAGTGGCAGACGAAAACACATAATACACGAGTAGCCCTGTAGTCAAAAACAACTTTTCTCCCGAAGCCGAAAAGTGGGCGTATAAGAGGTTGATGACCACAAACGTCAAAAAAGACAGCGTCTGCGAAAAGAAGATTTTGATGCCGTCTATATAAGACGAGTGACGGATAATCCCGGAATACACCCGAAAGGTCCGAAAAAAGAACAAGTTGACTACAAAAAACACTGCCGTGGCCAAAACCAATTTATCCTTAGCGATATATTGCAGCCCCATACCGTCGAATAATACGTACACCAAAACTCCCAAAAAGCTCAATATCGTAAGGTCTATTAACAAAATAAGCCATCGTGGCATATAGCCTATGCGTTTTACCCGCAAACCTAATCCGTCCATAGACAAGGCTTCTCTAATCTGCCTCAATCCACTCAGTAGTTTACTATCTCCCATGACTTTATCTGGTCTTTTTTTATCTATCAACTTATACTTTTCTCTCCCGTAACTATTTTTATACGATTCAATATCTGCTTATTCCTACCTAACCTTTCAACTTTCAACTTGAAACCCAACACTCAAAACTCAAAACTCACCCACCCCTGTCATGTCGAGCGAAGCGAAGCGTTGTCGAGACAATTAACCACCACTTCTCGTATCCTCTCTCTGTCTCCATCCGTTAAATTCGACCCCGACGGCAAGCACAGTCCTCTTTCAAACAACTCTTGTGCCACTTGCCCCCCGTAATACGGATAACCCTCAAACACCGGCTGCAGGTGCATAGGCTTCCAAAGCGGGCGTGTCTCTATATTTTCTTTTTCCATGGCCAGGCGAAGCTGCTCCCGCTCTTCATAGGAGCCCAATACCACACAGCTCAACCAATGGTTAGAGGCATAGTCGCCACTCGGCTCAGAGAACACCCGAACGCCGGGGAACTCTCGAAACAATTCCACATAGAAGTGATGCATTTTTCTACGCAGCCCGATGTGCTCATCTAGCACTTCCATCTGTCCCCTGCCTATACCGGCACAAATGTTACTCATCCTATAGTTATACCCCACTTGGCTGTGCTGATAGTGCGGAGCGTTGTCGCGAGCTTGCGTAGATAAGTAAACCGCTCGGTCTTTCGTCTCTTTATGGCGTGTTACCAGAGCTCCACCGCCCGAAGTAGTTATAATCTTGTTACCGTTAAAAGACAAAACCCCTATATCTCCTAAGGTACCACATTTTTGTCCTTTATAAGTACTCCCTAGTGCCTCTGCGGCATCTTCCAATATCGGAATGTCATATTTTTGAGCCACAGCTTTAATTTCATCAGCCTTAAAAGGCATCCCGTAAAGGTGCACGGCTATAATGGCCTTGGGCTTTTGGCCTTTAGCAACTCGGTCTATAAGGGCTTCTTCCAACGCCAACGGGCACATATTCCAAGTGTCGGGCTCGCTGTCTACAAAAACCGGCCTGGCTCCCAAATACATGATGGGATTTGCCGATGCCGAAAAGGTCATGCTTTGGCAGATGACTTCATCTCCTGCCTGAACACCTAATAGGATAAGCCCCAAGTGCAGCGCCGCCGTACCTGCACTCAGCGCAGCGACATGTACTCCTTGGCCAAGATATTTTTCCAAATCTTGCTCAAAACCACTTACGTTCGGCCCCAGCGGAGCCACCCAGTTCGTGTCAAACGCTTCTTGTACGTATTTCTGTTCGCCCCCTCCCATATGTGGTGAAGAGAGCCATATCTTTTCTTTATTCACAATTCTTAATTTTTTGCAAAGATATAACTTTTCTTTATGATTTTACCATGCTTTTTCAACCTTTCAAAAAATCACCCAAATGAGTGATATCGGCTATATACGAGATTATGCTGCCATAACAAACAAGTAATCCGAAGTCGAATCATCTAAGCATAACCTGACACTATCTCATATATACTGCACATCAACTTCAAACTCCAAAGTCCTCATTATAATTAAATAAAAAAGCAG